>NZ_LMRM01000009.1:0-104327 GCF_001426045.1 Methylobacterium sp. Leaf94 | reverse complement strand
GATCAACATGCGCGACCCCAACAGCCTGTTCCTGACCCAGGCCTTCCGCATGCGCAACCGCGACCTCGTCTACGTCTCCAACGCCCCCTTCACCGAGGTCCAGAAGGTCCTCTCCGTCTTCTCCACCGTCACCGCACCGGTCACCGCCGGCGCCTCGGTCTACGCGACGGCCCGGTAAGGTGTGCGCCCCGATGCGGACGTGCCGCGTCTGCGACTCACGCCCGCGCCGAAGGTCCCCCTTGCGTTCTGGCGCGGCATCGCGCACGGGTCGCCCAGGCCCGAGCGATGCCGGGAGGCACCAGGCCGTGGACCCGGTGCACGCGCCGAACCTTGGCGGCTGGCCGATCCGCCTCTATCTGTAAGCGAGGTCGACCGAGGCGTGAGACGGGGCGGGATGAGGTTCAGACGCGCGGCCCGGCGCTTCGGGCGCGCCGGCGGCTTGGCTGGCAGCCTGGTCCTCGCCGCCGCGATCCTCGGCGCCGCACCGGCCCGGGCCGACGTGGTGATCGGCGTCGCCGTCCCGCGCTCGGGCGCCTACGTGGCCGTCGGCGAGCAGGTCCTGCGCGGGGTCCAGGCCGCGGCCCGCGATGCCAATGCCAAGGGCGGGCTCGACGGTCAGACCATCGTGCTCGACGTGCAGGACGATGCCTGCGATTCCAACAAGGCCGTGGCGGTGGCCAACCACTACGCGACCCAGGGCGTGCGCCTCGTGGTCGGCCACGTCTGCTCGAACGCATCGCTGGCGGCCTCCGAGGTCTACGCCGCCAACGGCACGGTGATGATCACTGCCGCCTCCGTGGCCGCCAAGCTCACCGATCGGGGTCTGCCGACGATCTTCCGGGTCTGCGGGCGCGACGACGATCAGGCCAAGCTCTCGGCCACCGTACTGGCCGAGCGGTTCCGCGAGAAGAAGATCGCCATCCTCAACGACCTGACGCCGGGTTCGCGCAACCTCGCCGCCGCCACGAAGGAAAACCTCAACCGGATCGGCATCAACGAGGCCATCGCCACCGCCTTCGCGGCGGGCGATGCCGATGATGCGGCCCTCGCCGACCGGCTGAAGGAGGCCGGGATCGCGGTGGCGTATTACGGCGGGGACGCCCGCGAGATGGGCCGCCTCGTGCGGATCTCCGCGGAGCGTGGCTTCAAGCCGCAATGGTTCGGGACCTCGGCCATCGCCACCCAGGAATTCGCCACCATCGCCGGGCCGGCCAGCAACGGCGTGCTGATGACCTTCTACCTCGATCCCCGCCGCAAGCCGGAGGCCGCTGCCGTGGTCGCGGCCTTCAAGGCCGAGGGGGTCGAGCCCGAAGGATCGACGATCTACGGCTACGCCGCCCTCCAGGCCCTCGTGGCGGCCGGCAATTTCGCGCACACGGCGGACTCGAAGCGGATCGCCGCCACCCTGCACGCGGAGCGCTTCGATCTCGTGCTCGGCCCGGTGGGGTTCGACGGCAAGGGGGACGTCACCGCTCAGGGCTATGTCCTCTACGTCTGGAACGACGGCGCCTTCACGTACGCCAAGTAACGGGCGCCCGATCGGGCGCAGCCCCCCTGGGCTTGCGCGCCGTCCGGTCCGCCGGCGCGGGGCCTCCGCCCGTTTCGGGATCGTTTCCGGCCCTTCGCCGTTCGTGAACGGCGGACCTTCGGGCCGCGGGTCGGCCGCGACGCGCCGCAACAGGACGATTCGAGATCTCTCAGCGAGGCGTCATGCCCCCATCCTCCGCGCGCCCGACCACCGGGCGCCGTGCTATCCTCTCCGCGGGCCTCGGTGGCGCGGCGACCCTCCTGGTACGCCCCGTCCGGGCCGAGGCGACGCCGGATCTGCGCTGGCGATTGGCCTGCGCCTTCCCCAAGAACCTCGACATCCTGTTCGGCGCGACCGACCAGCTCGCCCGCATCGTCGCGGAGGCCACCGACGGCCGTTTCCAGATCCAGCCCTCGGGGCCCGGCGAGCCGGTGCCCGCCGAGGGCCTCCTCGATGCCGTGGCCGCCGGCACCGTCGAGATGGGCTACGGACCGGCGACCCTGGGGCTCGCCAAGGATCCGACCTTCACCCTGGCCACCGCCCTGCCCTTCGGCCTGAACGCGCGCGGCCAGAGCGCCTGGTGGCTCCAGGGCGGTGCCGCCGACCTGTTCGGGGAGATCTTCGCCAGGCACGGGCTCGTCGCCCTGCCGGCCGGCAATACCGGCGCGCAGATGGGCGGCTGGTTCCGTCGCGAGATCAAGGCGCAGGCGGACCTCCAGGGCCTGAAGATGCGGATCGGCGGCCTCGGCGGGCAGGTTCTGGCCAAGCTCGGGGTGGTGCCGCAGGCCACCCCGGGACCGGACCTCTACGCCGCCCTCGAGGCCAAGGCGATCGACGCCGCCGAGTGGATCGGCCCCTACGACGACGAGAAACTCGGGCTGCAGAAGGTGGCCCCGACCTATCACTACCCCGGCTTCTGGGAGGGCGCCTCGACGCTGCATCTCTGGATCCAGGCCGAGGCCTGGAAGGGACTGCCCAAGAGCTACCGGGCAGTCCTCCAGGCGGCCGCCGCCCAGGTCCATGCCGACGTGCAGGCCAAGTACGATGCGCGCAACCCCCGCGCCCTGCGCCGCCTCGTGGCGGCCGGTGCGCAGCTGCGTCCGTTCCCGCAGGAGGTGATGGAGCTGGCCCTGAAGGCCGCCAACGACGTCTATGCCGAGATTGGCGCCAAGAACGCCGACTTCAGGCGCATCCACGAGGCGATGAAGACCTTCCGGAACGAGGAATACCTCTGGTTCCAGGTGGCGGAGTACACCTACGACAACTTCATGATCCGGGCCCGTGCGCGTGGCTAGGACGGTCGGGACAGAAAAAAGGCCGCTCCGAAGAGCGGCCCGAAGTCTAGGGAGGAAACGCCCAAGGAGGGCAGCGGGACTGCGACGCCATCGCGGTCCCGCAATGCACAATCTGATCCTCCCACGCGGAATTGCAAGGCGGATAGGGCAGTATCCGTGTCGCTTTTCGTGCTCCGGAACACATTGCCCGATTTCTGTATCCAAAATGACGCACCCGAGACGCTGCAAATTCTCATGACCCCGGGAGGGGGAAGACTCAAGTGAAGCGACATTAAAGGGCTGTTTGAATTCAGTTTTCGCACAGCCCTATGCCGCATTCTCCGGGGTCGATTCGGTCGGGGCGGCCCTTTCTGCCTGGGGCGTCCCGATGGGCGGCGGCCCGATCTTTCGTGACGAGCACCAGGAGGCGATGAGCGACGATGGCGATTCAGGCGGGACGGATTCGGATCCTGAAGGAGGCCGAGCCTCGGGCGGCGGGGCGCTACGTGCTCTACCTGCTGCAGCAGGCGAATCGGGCCCACGGGAATCCGGCGCTCGAGCTTGCGATCGAGGAGGCCAACCGGCTCGGCCTGCCGGTGCTCGCCGGCTTCGGGCTGCTCGACGGCAAGAACGGCTTTCCGGAAGCCAATGCCCGGCACTACGCCTTCCTGCTCCAGGGACTCGCCGATGCGGCGTCCGGTCTCGAGGCCCGTGGCATCGGCTTCTGCCTGCGCAAGGCCTCCCCCGCCCGGGTCGCCATCGATCTGGCCAGGGACGCCGCCCTCCTGGTCCTCGACCGGGGCTACCTCGCGATCCAGAAGCGCTGGTACGACGAGATCGTCGCGGCCGTCGATACCCGGATCGTGCAGGTGGAGGGGGACGTCGTGGTGCCGGTTGAGGTCACCTCGCCCAAGCACGAATACGCCGCCCGCACCCTGCGCCCGAAGCTGCACAAGCACCTCGACGACTACGTCGCGCCCCTGACCGCCCGGAGGGTGAAGCATCCGGCCGGGCGCGGCCTGCCGACATCGGAGGTCGACATCGCCGACCCGGCCAAGGTGCTGGCCGGCATGAGCCTCGACCGCGCGGTCGGACCGGTGCGGCGCTTCACCGGGGGTGAGACCGAGGCGCGCCGGCGCCTCAAGGCCTATCTCGGGGGCCCGTTCGCCGATTACGGCAGCGACCGCAACCGGCCGGAGGCCGGGGCGGCCTCCCACATGAGCCCCTACCTGCATTTCGGGCAGATCTCGCCGGTGGAGATCGTGCTGGCGGTTCGAGCCGCCAAGGCGGGCGGGGCCGAGGACAAGGCGTCCTACGTCGAGGAGGTCGTCATCCGCCGGGAACTGGCGATGAACCACGTCCACTACACGGAGGGCTACGACCGCTACGAGCGCGCCGTTCCCGAATGGGCCCGCAAGGTCCTGGCCGAACATGCCGACGACGCCCGGCCGAAGACCTATACCGAGACCGAGCTCGCGGAGGGACGGACGCACGACGTCTACTGGAACGCCGCCCAGGCCGAGATGCGCGAGACCGGCTACATGCACAATCACCTGCGCATGTACTGGGGCAAGAAGATCCTCGAATGGTCGCCCACCCCCGAGGAGGGCTTCGCCCGCACGCTGCGGCTCAACAACCGCTACTTCCTCGACGGACGCGACCCGAACTCCTTCACCAACGTCGCCTGGGTCTACGGCCTGCACGACCGGCCCTGGGCCCGTCGCAAGATCTTCGGGACGGTGCGCTACCAGAGCGAGAATTCCCTGCGGAAATTCGACGCCAAGGCCTATCTCCGGACCGTCGAAGACCTCTGCCGGGCGGAGGCGGAGGACAAGGCCTAGGGCCCCGCGGGGTACGCACCTTGCCTGAGCTCCTCCCGACCCCCCGCCCCTGACCCGCCCGAGCCCCGGATCGCATGCCCCGAACCCGTCCCGCCCAGGTGCTGCGCGTGAAGGTGCTGCGCGCCAAGGTCCGGTCCGGGGTGGCCCCGCGCATGCGGCGCCTGCGCGGGGCCACCCGCGACGCGTTCGGGCTGTGGCGCCACCGCCTCCTGTTCCTCGTCGGCGGCATCGGCGTCGGGCTCGCCGCCGTCCTGATGGCGGGTCTCGCCGATGCCGCCCAGGGCGCGTTCCGGCAGGTGCTCGGCGTCTCGCCCCTGGTGGCCCTCGCCCTGACGCCCTTCGGCTTCGCCCTCTGCGCCTGGCTCGCCCGCGAGGTCTTCCCGAACGCCCAGGGATCCGGCATCCCCCAGGTGATCGCGGCGCGCCAGACCGGCCATCTCGCCCTGCGCCGGGCCCTCGTCTCCCTCCGGGTCGCGGCGGGCAAGATCGTGGTGATGAGCCTCGGCCTGCTGTTCGGCGCCTCCACCGGGCGCGAGGGGCCGACGGTGCAGGTCGGGGCCGCGATCATGGCGGCCGCCGGCCACCTCACGCCGGAACGCGTGCCGGGGCTGATCCTCGCCGGCGGTGCGGCCGGGGTGGCGGCGGCATTCAACACGCCGCTCGCCGGCATCGTGTTCGGGATCGAGGAACTCGGCCGGGCCTACGAGGCCCGCACCGGCGGACTGATCGTCGCCGCCATCGTGGCGGCCGGGCTCACCGCCATGGCGCTCACCGGCAACTACACCTATTTCGGCACGTCGAGCGCCACCCTGCCGTTCGGGCCGGGCTGGATCGCCGTGCCGGTGATCGGGGCGCTGGGGGGGCTGGCCGGCGGCGGGTTCGCCCGTATCGTGATCCTGTTCGCCCGCGGCCTGCCCGGGCGTCTCGGGGCCGCCATCGCCGCCCGTCCCGTCGCCTTCGCGGCGGCCTGCGGCCTCGGGGTCGCCCTGTGCGGCCTCGCCTCGGGCGGAACGATCTACGGCACCGGCTACGAGGAGGCGCGCGCCCTCCTACACGGCACCGCGGCGTCCCATCCGGACTTCGCGCCCCTCAAGTTCGCCGCGTCGCTGCTCTCGGCGATCAGCGGCATTCCCGGCGGCCTGTTCGCGCCCTCCCTCAGCGTCGGGGCCGGCCTCGGCGCCGCCCTGCAGGGCTGGTTCTCCGGCGTGCCGGTGGCCGCCCTCGTGCTCCTCGGCATGGTCGCCTACCTGACGGGGGCCCTGCAGGCACCGATCACCGCCTTCGTCATCGTCACCGAGATGACCCAGGACCACGCCCTGATGATCCCCCTCATGGTGGCGGCGCTCATCGCCGACGCCGTCTCGAAGGCGGTCTGCCGCGAGGGGCTCTATCATGCCCTGGCACACATCCTCCTGGAGCGTGCCGGAACCGAGGCCCGCCCGGCCGGGCCGGCGCCCCCCGGACACGCCGCGCAAAACAGCCGAGCTTGAGCGGAACGCTTGCGTCCCCAGGTGGTTATCGGTCGGTTCCGCGAGCTGGAGTGTTGCGCATGACCCTGTTGAAATGGGCCCTCATCTGTTTCGTGATCTCCCTCATCGCGGGCGGCCTCGGCTTCACCGGAATCGCTTCGGGCGCCGGCTCCCTGGCCCGGATCCTGTTCGGCCTGTTCTTGGTTGTGGCCATCGTCATCGTGGTCGTCGCCTTCGCCATCGGGCAGGCGGTGTTCTAGGGCGGCGTCCGTGGCCGGCCGGATCGCCCTCGTCACCGGCGCCACCTCCGGGATCGGCACCGAGACAGCGCTCGGGCTGGCCCGGGCGGGGTTCCGGGTCGGGCTCGTGGGCCGGGATGCCGGCCGCACCGGCCGCACGGCCGAGCAGATCCGTGGAGCGGTGCCGGGAGCCCGGGTCGACGGCTTCGTCGCCGACCTGTCGAGCCAGGCCGAGATCCGCCGCCTCGCCGCGGAGGTCCGGGCGCTCTATCCGCGCCTCGACGTGCTGGTGAACAACGCCGGGGCGATCTTCGACCGCTACGCCACCACGACGGATGGCATCGAGCGGACCTGGGCGCTGGATCACCTCGCCTATCTCCAGCTCAGCCTCGCCCTCCTCGATCACCTGAAGGCTGGTGCGCCGGCCCGCATCGTCAACGTGGCCTCGACGGCGCATCGGCGTGGTCGCATCGCCTTCGACGATATCGGCCATGCGCGGCGCTACAGCGCGATCGCCGCCTATTCCCAGGCCAAACTCGGCAACGTGCTGTTCAGTGCGGCCCTGGCACGGCGGCTCGCAGGCACCGGCGTCACCAGCAACGCTCTCCATCCCGGCGTCATCGCCAGCGGCTTCGCGTCGGAGACCGGCGGTTGGTTCGGCCTCGGCTGGCGTCTGATCCGCCCGTTCATGACGAAGCCCGCGGACGGCGCGGCGACCTCCCTGTACCTCGCCACCGCGCCCGCGGTCGAAGGCCGCACGGGTCTCTATTTCGACCGGTGCGCGCCGGTGGAGCCCTCGGCCCGAGGTCGGGACACGGCGCTTCAGGAACGGGTCTGGGCCTTCAGCCTGGCACAGCTCGGCCTGGCGGATCCGACCGGCAGCTGACGACGAAGGCCGCCCTCACTCCCGACGACAGGGTGTCTGAAATCGTTTTCATGCACTGGGCGCATGCCCGCTCCCTCACTGAAGCAATTGCATGGTGCGGTGCGAGATGGCATCTGATCGCCATGCACCGCGGCGATGGCGTCGCCGCGGTGTGCCCTTCTTGGGCGTTTCCTCCCTAGACTTCGGGCCGCTCCCTCACCGGGGCGGCCTTTTTTTCTGTCCAGTGGAAGGGCGTTCTATCCGCCCCGGGACGCGCCGACAAGCACAATTGTGCGCAATCGCACCTCGAGACGCAGACATTATTCTGCGCCGCTCCCGGGAGAGGACGCAGGATCGTCCGCGTCAGGCGGCCGGGGCGTCCGCCAGGAAGGCGCCGGACAGGGCCTGGGCGATCAGCGCCCGCGTCTCGGCGACTCCGTAGAGGGCGATGAACGAGCCGAATCGTGGGCCGCGCGCCTCACCGAACAGCACGTTGTAGATCGTGGTGAACCAGGCCTGCGACACGCCGGGGCGCCCGTCCGGGCTCTTGGCCTTGCCGGACAGGTCCGGGAAGTGCCGGCGTCCGACCTCGTAGACCACCGCCTGCAGGCCCTCCGGATCGACGGAGCCCTCGTGCGCCGCGAGGGTCTGCGCGAGATCCTCCAGGGCCGCCCGCTCCGCCTCGGTGGCCGCCCGGTAGGTCTTGGCCGGGCGCACCAGGTCCCGGAAGTAGGCCAGCGCGTGGCCGACGAGGCGGGCGAGGACGGGGTGGGTCTCCGGCCCCACATCCGGGTCGTAGCGGCGGATGAAGCCCCACAGCACGGCCGGGTCCTCGGTGTTGGCCACCGCCGCGAGGTTGAGGAGCATGGCGAAGGTGAGGGCCCCCCCCTTGCCGACCGCCTCGGCCGCCGGCGGATGCCCGGCATGCAGGTGCCAGACCGGGTTGCCGAGCTTATGGGCCGGCTCCTGGCCCGGGAACTTCTCCAGGAAGCTCAGATAGTCGTCGACTTGGCGCGGGATCATCTCGACGAACAGGCGCTTGGCCTCGCGCGGCTTGTTGTACATAAACAGCGCCAGGCTGTCGGCCGTGCCGTAGACGAGCCACTCGTCGATCGAGAGGCCGTTGCCCTTCGACTTCGAGATCTTCTTGCCGTCCTTGTCGAGGAAGAGTTCGTAGTTGAACCCCTCCGGCGGTTCGCCGCCCAACGCCCTGGCGATCTCGCCGGAGAGCTTGACGGAATCGATCAGGTCCTTGCCGGCCATCTCGTAGTCGATGCCGAGGGCCACCCACCGCATCGCCCAGTCGGGCTTCCACTGCAGCTTGGCGTGCCCGCCGGTCACCGGAGTCTCGTACCCCTCGCCGGTCTTGGGGTCGCGCCAGACCAGGGTCCCGGCCGAGACCCGGACCTCGTCGATGGCCACCTGCATCACCTCCCCCGTCACCGGGTGGATGGGCAGGAACGGCGAGTAGCTCGCGGAGCGCTCGGCCCGCAGCGACGGCAGCATGATCGCCATCACGGCGTCGTAGCGCTCCAGCACCGTGAGGAGGGCCGTGTCGAACACGCCCGAACGGTAGCATTCGGTCGCCGAGCGGAACTCGTAGTCGAAGCCGAAGGCGTCGAGGAAGCGGCGCAACTCGGCGTTGTTGTGCGCGCCGAAGCTGTCATGGGTGCCGAACGGGTCCGGGACGCGGGTCAGGGGCTGGTTCAGGGCACCGATCAGCAGGGGCTTGTTCGGCACGTTGTCCGGCACCTTCCGCAGGCCGTCCATGTCGTCCGAGAAGGCGATCAGCCGGGTCGGCACGCTGTCGTTGGTGAGGACCCGGAAGGCGTGGCGCACCATCGAGGTCCGCGCGACCTCACCGAAGGTGCCGATATGCGGCAGGCCCGAGGGTCCGTAGCCGGTCTCGAAGAGAACTTCCGATTTCGGGCGGCGTTCCAGCCGCGCCACGAGCTTGCGCGCCTCCTCGAAGGGCCAGGCCGCGGCGGTGGCGGCCGCCGCGATGAGATCGGGGTCGGAGGGAAGCGGGGACGGCATGGGGACAGCGTCAGTTCTGCAAGGATGGGGGAACGGGAGATCGCGAAGGCCGGCACCGTAGGGAGGGCGACCCGGAGGGTCAACGCGGATCGATCGACTGGCATCCGGCCCTGTAAACGCGGTCGAAACCGTGTGCGGTCTGACGGCGCTCCGCCGGATTCCGGTCCCGAGCGTCTCATGCCGCGCCCGTGTCCCCTCGGGCTTGCCGTGCTGTCGCACCTGACGCCCTCCCCCCTCCCGGCCGGAGCTGCGTCGACGCGAACCTCGATGCCGGCAGCGGCATTCCGACGGACTCGAGACGGGCACCCGACGGCGGGCGCTGACGGCCGCGGTGGCGACAGGATCCCGCAGGTCCTGCGCCTTCGTTCCCGCCGGGCCGCGCAACGGCGGTGGCGGGCGCAGCGGCCGATGCACCGGCCGCGGGTCTGACGTGTTCCCGGCGCCGTCCGGCTTCACACCATCGCCGCGGGTGTCTGCGAGACACCGTCCCGTTCCGTTGCACGGCCCCGTCCGGCGCACCCGAAAGGCTCCATGTCGGTCCGCTCCATGCCCGCGCGCTCCATGTCTCCCCGTTCCCTGTCCGCACGCTCCGTCCCGGCGAGATCGAAGATCACGCGGGCCGCACCCGCCGCGCTTCGCGCGATCGCGCGGGCGGCCCGCCCCGCCGAGACGCGCGCCACCCGGCTCCTGTTCCTCATCGTCGGCTTCGGCGTCGCGGCCTGGGCGCCCCTGGTGCCCCTCGTGAAGGCGCGAGCGAGCCTCGATGACGGTACGCTGGGCCTGCTCCTCCTCTGCCTCGGCATCGGCTCCCTGGCCACCATGCCGGTGGCGGGCGCCCTGGCGGGTCGCTTCGGCACCCGCCCCGTGCTGGCGGTCGCCGTGTTCGTCACCGGAACGGCCCTGATGGTGCTCTCCCGCGCCGCCGGCCTGCCTGTCCTCGCCGCCGCCCTCACCGGCCTCGGCATCGGCCTCGGCCTGCTCGACTGCCTCATGAACCTTCAGGCGGTGACGGTGGAGCGCCGGGCGGAGCGCCCGATGATGTCGGGCTTCCACGGCCTCTACAGCCTCGGCTGCATCCTGGGGGCCGCCGGCTTCAGCGCGCTCCTGAGCCTCGGCCTGACGCCGGCGGCCGCGACCCTGGGGGTGGTCGCCGCCATCGCGGCCGCCTTCCTCGTGGCCCTGCCCGGCATCCTGCCGGCGGTGGCGGGGGGTCCCGGCGGCCCGGCCTTCGCCCTGCCGCGCGGCCCCGTGCTCGGCATCGGGCTCCTGTGCTTCGTGGTCTTCCTCACGGAGGGCTCGGCCCTCGACTGGAGCGGCGTCTTCCTGATCCAGGAGCGCGGCCTCGATCCGGCCCGGGCCGGCCTCGGCTACGCTGCCTTCTCGCTGACCATGACAGCGGGCCGCCTCACCGGCGACGCCCTCGTGCGCCGGATCGGCCGCCGCCGCATCGTCGTCCTGGGCGCGCTCCTCGCCGCCGCCGGGCTCGGCCTCGCGACGGCGGTGCCGCTCTGGCCGGCGACGCTCCTCGGCTACGCCCTGGTGGGGGCGGGCTGCGCCAACATCGTGCCGGTGCTGTTCACCGCCGCCGGCCGGCAGGAGACCGTGCCCGCCGCCCTCGCGATCCCGGCCGTGACCACGCTGGGCTATGCCGGGGTGCTCGCCGGCCCCGCCGCGATCGGGCTCCTCGCCCATGCCACCAGCCTGACCCTGGCCTTCCTCGCGGTGGCCGCCCTCCTGCTCGCGGTCGCGGCCGGTGCCGGGCGCCTGCGCCTCTGAGGGGCGATCACCCGGGGACGGGTTCGGCCAGGGGGGCCGGCCAGGAGAAGCGGACGTTGCCGTCGCGCAGGCCGGCGAGCACGACCTCGATGCCGCCCGACCGGATCATCCAGTCGAGGCGATGGTCGCGGTATTCGCGGCGGCGTCCGCCGGAAGTGTAGAGGTCGGGGGCCTCGGCCATCCGGGCGGCGGCCGCGTCGAACTCGGCGAAGGTCGCCGCCACCGCGGGGCGCGCACTCACCCGGGCGTGCCAGCGGGCGAGCGGGGTCCCCGGCGCCGGCCCGAGGCCGTAATGCACCGAGCGGTTGACCATCGGGGCCGCCGCCGCGTCGGCCCAGCCGAAGCCCGCACCGCCGAACCACGCGGCCGCGCCGAGGCGCTCCGACAGCCAGCCCTGGAGCACCGCCGTCTGCGCCGCCGCCTGGGCGCGCAGGTGCGCGGCGAGGTCTCCGGTGGCCCGGCGGAACCACAGCACCTCGCCGAACCCCCAGTTCACCGCCTCGTACTGGGTGTCGCAGACCTCCTCGGTGAGCCGTGCGAAGGCCCGCGCCGCGGGCTCGGCCGGCAGCAGGGGCGGCTCCGGCCAGCGCTCCTCGACGTATTCGAGGATCACCGTGGATTCGAACAGCGTCACGTCCCCGTCGAGGAGCACCGGCACCTCGGTGCGGGGATTGGCGGCCGCGAAGGGCCCCGCGTCCCGTCCCGTGCCGAAGCTCTCGGGAAGCTCCGCCGTGAACGGCACGCCCTTCTCGCGCAGCGCGATCTTGATCTTCTGGGCGTAGGACGAGAGCGGGTGCTCGTAGAGCAGCATGGTGGAAGGCTCCTCGGTGCGCGGGCTGCGGCCCGCCTCAACGCCCGGTCGCCTCGGGCAGAGGGCCGGGCTGCGGGATCGGCGCGCCGGTTCCTAGAACGGGCTCACCGGGAAGAACCGCAGGTACAGCTCGGCGTATTTCCCCTCGTCCCAGAGGCGCTGGAGCGCGTCGTCGAGCGCCCGCGACAGGGCCGGGTCGTCGGAGCGGGTGACGAGGCCGATGCCCTCGCCGAAGTAGCGGTTCTCGAGGTAGTCGCCGCCCGTGAAGGCGCAGCAGCCCGCGGCCTCGACGCCGCCGATCCAGAGGGCGAGGTTGAGGCCGTCGGCGAAGACGTAGTCGACCTCGCCCCGGCGCAGGGCGCCCTCGGCGGTGGCGAGGTCGGTGAAGTCCTTGGCGGCGGCCTTGGGGAAGAACGCCTTCAGATAGGCCGCGTGGGCGGTGCCGCCGACCACGCCGACGCTCCGATCCGCCAGGGCGGTCGCCGAGGGGGCGGGGAGGCCCTTGTCGGTGCGGGCGGCGAAGCGGGCCGGCCAGCGGAAATAGGGGCGCGTGGCGAGGAAGCGGGCGCGCAGGGCCGGCGTCAGGGGGATCGCCGCGGCGACCACGTCCCCCTGCCGTTCGGCCAGGGCGTCGAGGAGGGTGTCGAAGCGCCGGGCCTGAACCGTGCAGGTCATGGCCAGGCGCTCGCAGACCGCGCGGGCGAGCTCCACCACGAAGCCGGTGGGCGTGCCGTCGGGGCCGGCGAAGTGCAGGGGCGGGAAGTCGTCGTCGGTGAGGAAGCGGACCGTGCGCGCGCTCGGCTGGGTTTCCATGCGCTCCTGGCGGGCGCGCGGGTTCCAGAAGTTGGGGATCGTCACGCCCTCGGCACGGGCCGCCGGAGCGGAGCCGAGGCCGCACACGGCCGCCGCCAGTGCACAAGCCGCCGCCCGGCCCCGACGCCGCCTTGCCTTTCGGCCGGCAAACGCGGAAGTTGCAATCGTGGCGCGCGGGTTGCGCGTGGAAACGGACTGGCTCACGGCCCTCCCCTAGCACATCCACGGGCCGCCGGGAGGTCGTGCACGGTGTCGCTTCGCGGTTTCAGCACCCCCGACGGCCGGACCGCGCCCCTGCTGTCTGACCCCTTGCCGCCCGAACCCCTGCCGCCCGAGATCGCGTTCCTCGCGCGCCAGGGCTTCGACGCGGGCCGCCTGGCGCGGGCCGCCGCTCTGGCGCGGACCTGCGGCACCGATGCCGCCGCGGCCCTGATTCACGCCGACCTGATCACCGAGGAGGCCTATTACCGCGGCCTCGCCGCCGCCCTCGGCGTCCCGTTCCTGGCCGGCGACCTGCGCCTCGGCGAGGGCACCCGCTATCCCGACAGCCTCGTGGCCGGGGTCGCGCCCCTGATGGCCCCGGGGCCCGCCACGGTCCGCGCCCCCCGCGGGGCCGCCATCGCCGCGCTGCTGCGGACGGGTACGCGCGCGGCCATCACCACGCCGCGGGCCCTGCAGGCGGCGGCGTTCGCCGCCAACCCGGTGGGCATCGCGGCCGCCGCCGCCGATACGCTCCAGCGCCACCGGCCCGACTGGGCGCTGGGGGCGGACACGCAGGGGCCGCACCTCGCCATCGCGGGCCTCGTCCTCGGGGCCGTCGGCATCGCCGCGGCGTTCCTCCCCGCCCCCGTGCTGGTCGGCGCCTGGACCCTGATGCAGCTCGGCTTCCTCGTCATGGTCACGGTCCGCATCGCCGCCGTCAGCGTCGAGGCGGACCGGCCGCCCGAGGCGGCGCTGCCGGACACTGCCCTGCCGGTCTACACGGTGCTGGTGGCGCTGCACCGCGAGGCCCCGGTCGTGCCACGGCTCGTGGCGGCCCTGTCGCGCTTCGACTACCCGGTATTATGCAGCAACCTCACCCAAAAGCGTTGAGGTCGTTGGATAGCTAAGGCGCGTGGTGGCGACGGGCCTGGGTGTTGATTTTTTTCCGAGAAATGCTAGTTCTGTTGAAAGACGCGTTTTTCAACGGTGGTGAGATGGCCGAGGCCGAGAACCCTGCTCAATCATTGATTGATGAAGAATTTCCGATAGGGCTCCGGCCACTCGTTGCGCCTGCGCTGAAGCGCGCTTATCAAGCCGCCGACTCGCTGATCCTTCGTACCGAGTTTCTGGACAATCCGAGCGGGCGCTACCAGCGGGGCGACCTGATCTGCAAGGCGGCTGAGCACGAGTTTCGGCGGCTTATAGAGGCTGGAAGCCTGCCCTTTGAGCCGTCGTGGGATGACTACGCCTCACCGACGGGCAAGCATCTCGTGATGCGAGGGAAGCGCTCTCGCATCACCATCAATCAGGTCGATAAGCCGAACACCAAGCCCCGGCGAGCTGCCTTTCGGGTCAATTTCGGCGAGTCGAACATGGCCGATCTGTTTCCGGAGCAAAATCGAGCGATCCGAGAAGAAAACGAAAAGAAACATATCGTACTTTTACATGGACATCGAAATCTGACGTTCGCCACGCTGGGCCTTCCTCATCCCACTCGGGCTAAGTTGATATGGCGAACACCGAACCTTCTGCCCAAGGTTTTTGAGGTGGCTGACATACCTCCAGGCACCACTTCACCGGTGCCGCCTGAGGAGGGGCCGACTCAATCACCTGATCCCGAAGCCCTGGAAAACCTCCTGAGATTGATCCGCGATAACAGTTAATGCGCAACGTCGTCCGCTTCCCCGACCGAACTAACGGTTTCGTTCCGCAGCGCCTCACCGAAGCTCGGGTTGCGCTACAGGTCGCGCGCGCCGACTTGGCGCGACAGTTGGGTATAACTGGACAGGCGGTCGCCTATTATGAGGCGGGCGACCGGCGTCCCGACATGGACGTCTTGCTCAAGATCTCTAGCATCTTGAACCAACCTGTTTCGTTCTTTCTGAAGCCTACAAAGCCTATCGAAGGCGTGCGTGGTGCTCGTTACTTTAGAAGTGTTGGACCAAAGACCAACAAAATAAACCATGCTTTAGAAGCTAAGACAAAGTGGCTTTGGGAGTTTCTGCAATTTCTCTTGAGACACATCAAGCTTCCGACTCCGAACATTCCTCTGATAGAGGATGAGCTTCAAAGCGACATGTATGATTTAGACGCTATTGAGGCTATTGCTACTAGCGTTCGTCGCCATTGGAAGTTGGGTGATGGCCCGATAGCAAATATGATTGCCCTACTGGAAACTAACGGCGTTATTGTCTCGCGTTTTTCCATGGGCTCAGACAAAATTGATGCTTTCTCATGCTGGATCGAAGGCCGACCATATATTCTGCTTGGGTCGGATAAGTCGTCTTGCGCTCGGTCTCGTTTCGACGCAGCCCATGAGCTTGGCCATCTTGTGTTGCACAAGCACATATCTCAAGATGACATCGAAGACAAAACAATCCGAGATCGCATAGAAAAAGAGGCCAATTGGTTCGCGGGGTCCTTTCTATTGCCTCGCGGGTCCATTTTGGCGGAATTCTATTCTACAAGATCGTCTCATCTAATTGGTCTGAAGAAGCGCTGGCGGGTGTCTATGCAGGCGATTGCTCATCGCTGCAAGGATATCGGCGCGCTAGACGAAGGGCAGTATATCGCTTTTCGTAAAGTCTTGGCTGTGAAGGGCTGGCTTAAGACCGAGCCTTTAGACGGCGAGCTGCCGCTAGAGATGCCAGGGCTTCTTATCAAGGCTTGGGCTATGCTTGTGTCTAAGGGACTGATCCACGAAGAGGGCGCAGAGGAGTCTATAGGCTTCTCGCTAGATATGGTGCAGAGCCTCTGCGGCTACATTCCAGATCGTAATCTTGAGCAGTCTATTCCGCAGATCTCGCTGCTGAATAATAAGGGCTAGACTGTCAATATTTTGAGCAAAGGTACATGAAGAAGTTGCGGGCTTGCTCTCTGGCGTAGGTTCGAGCCGGGAGAGAAAGCAGTCGGGCCGACAATCCCCCTAGGAAGGGAATGCCGGCCCGGCCAGGACCACACAGCGCTAAGTCGATCCGACTTGGAAGAACCCCGCGATGCAAGGCGTCACAGCTTTAGAGTCGCATCTTCGGGGCTATCTTTCAAGCCGGACGGCATCCCTCAAACCGATTTCGGTAAAGGATACGTCATGCCCGCAGAGTTCCCCTGTGACCACGTCACGGCTTGCCACATCTTGCACGCCGTCCTTGTGAACCGTTGGAGCCAGCAGAAGGCTTCTCACTACTTCTGTGTGAACGGCGGCACGGTCTCTAAGATCGTGCGCGGCCTCTCGCACTTCGGAGCCTCCCCGCTCCCGTTCTAAGCAGTCGCGCCGGGGTTACCCTCCACGGTGATCCCGGCCGGTTCGTCCGAGAACGTCACGCCAGCCTCTTCAAACGCTCGCCGCATCGCCAGCAGGTTGTTGGCGATCGGCTTTCGCAAGCCATTCTCAAACTGACGGATCGTGCTCAGACCGATGTTGGCGCGGGCAGACAGGTCTTGCTGCGACCAGTTCAACCACGCTCGGGCGGCACGGCATTGCTCAGGGCTCATTGCCATTGAGAGCTAAGGCAGGCGTCTTTTTGCGTCAAGGGCAATTCAAAGCGTTGACATAGCTCTTTTCAACCCATAGAACTCACCTCAACGCAAAACGTTGAGGTTGACCCGTGGCCCAGCACTTTCTTCTCTCAAAAGCGGCCCGCACCCTCAACCTCTCCAAGGTCGCCCGCATGTCGGACGATGAGGCGTGGTCCACCTTTAAGGCGATCCGCTGGGAGGCTACCGAGGGCGCCCCGTTCTGCCCCCGCTGTGGCTGCCTCAAGCACTCGTTCATCGCCACCCGTAAGCTCTTCAAGTGCGCCGGCTGCCGTCACCAGTACAGCGTCACCAGCGGCACCATCTTCGCTTCGCGCAAGCTCCCGATCCGAGACCACCTTCTCGCCATCGCGATCTTCGCCAACGGCGCAAAGGGCCACTCTGCCCTCCAACTCTCCCGCGACCTCGACTGCCAGTACCGCACGGCCTTCGTGATGGCTCACAAGCTCCGCGAGGCTGTCGCCGCCGAGTCGGCTGATACGACCCTTGAGGGCAACGTTGAGGTGGATGGCGCCTACTTCGGTGGCCACGTTCGTCCCGAGAACATGAAGGCGGATCGGCGCGACCGTCGCCTTGCCGAGAACCAGACCGGCAAGCGCCGCGTCGTCGTCGTGATCCGTGAGACCAAGGGCAAGGCTCTCACCTTCGCCTTCCGTTCTGAGGCCGAGTCCGTGCCGACCATCGTTGAGCGCGTCGCCCCCGGCAGCGTTGTTCACGCCGATGAGGCTAAGGGCTGGGATCGTCTCCACGCCTCGTTCAAGACTCACCGCATCAATCACCAGCAGGCGTACAGCGCTGACGGCGCCTGCACCAACCAAGCCGAGTCGTTCTTCTCCCGCCTTCGCCGCGCCGAGATGGGCGTGCATCACCACGTCGCCGGCCCCTACCTCGCCGCCTACGCTGGCGAGATGGCTTGGCGTGAGAACCATCGCCGCGTCAGCAACGGTGAGCAGTATGCCCTCATCACGGGCGCCGCGCTCACGCACGCCCCGTCGAAAGTCTGGAAGGGCTACTGGCAGCGTCACACGGCGAAGGTGGCCTGAGATGGCCCTGCCTCAGATCGTCAACACCCTCACTGCCAAGCGGGATGAGATCGAAGCGCATATCATGGTGCTGCGTGACCAGCTTCGGGCGGCAGAGAGCGATCTGTCGGCGGTGACGGCTGTTCTCTCACTCTACGAGCTATCGCCCACCACTCAGACGCGCTTCCCAGCCTACGCGCACCTTAACAGGTTGTTCGCCTATGGAGAGATGTTTGGACTGTGTAAGCGAGCCATTGCGGAAGCTGGTAGACCGCTGACGACACGTGAGATTGCTCTGGCCGTCATACGCGCGAAGGGGTGGGACGATAAGGACGCAATGCTACGCAAGGCGGTTGCATATAGGCTAATTCAAAGCCTCAGCCAAGCCGCTGTTCAAGGGCGGATTAGGGATGCTGGAAAACGAGCTAACGTGCGAGTGTGGAAATTAGCGGATACAGATGAAATCTAAGTAGATTTTTTTTGAACATTTTCCTGTAGCTGCTTTACAAGATCAGAGCGAAGATCAAGCACCTTCCCAAGGTTTTCCGCCCACTGTCCGATATCTTTTGCGTCAACAAATGTCTGCACATCCTTATTAAATTTTACCACTTCATTTTGATAACTTGAAATCAGAGCATTTTCTTCTTTCCCAAATAGACGCTTGATACTCTCTGCATCTTGGATCTGAGACAGCAGTACAGTCTTAAATTTTTCTTTGGCCTTTGTGAGGTCTTGCGACTTATTTACGGCGATTATGAATGTGTTCAGAGCATCTACGATTTCTGAACTGTTGGCATCAAACTTCTGAACCTTGTCAATCTTGATCTGATTGACCTGGGTAACGGATTGGTACTCGTAGGAAAGACGTGCGCTATAGACGCTTACGCCAGCAGAAATTAGGCTCGTAATTACAGCGGCCGTAAGAGCATGACTCAAGAACCCACTTGATTTAGGCGCTTGGACCTCAGTGGGTCTCTCGGAGACTGATGGCTCAGTCGGCATCGTCAAACTCTAATTCCCATTTCGTGGGCGCGCACTGGGCAATATTCCACGCCCGCCCGTTGACCGAGCAGCATCGCATATTGCCATGGTTTTGTCCATCGGAACCATGTCGTAAATTCTTTTCACCGCTTCTGAAACTCGTGAAGTGCAACGAGGGTCTGCGTTTGGCGATGAATTCATAATCACCATCTTCTTGATTTCTTGCTGCATCTGCTCAGCGCCATGGACTTGAGATAATTGGATATAAGAGCTTGCTAGGGCAACGATTACAAAGGAAACAATACTTTGGCTTATGTATCTCGTAAACCCTTCTGAGTGAATATCCGACTCTTGTAGGCAGGTATATTGTAGCGGAGGCTCGCGTAATAGTATGTCTACAATATCGTTTGGGTTAAGACCGGCCTCGCCCAAATCTAAAGAAATGCATGCCGCTGCCGCTAGGCGTGATAAATTGCTGAGGAATGCGGCGTCAGAGTCTCTGAAGCTATCTTGATTATAAACCGTTGATACGTAGTTATCACCCGAAACAAATGAGCCGAACGCTAGGGCGCAAACCTCAAGCTTCAGAGATTTCTCCAGTAGCGTAAATGCGTGCTGATTTCTCAGGCTCTCCGATAACTTTGTAGAGATCGTATTTTCTCGAAAAGACCCTATCCACTCTACTGATCTGGCTGGAATAAAAGTATTCCCATACTTCTCAGGTGCGAAACCCTTGACCCTGCGCCGGTTGCCGATCTGGCCAATCAGTATCTTCCCCATTCTGACGGGGCTTGGCAAAACAACAATATCATAATGTTTAGCTGTATTAAAAAAGTTTATTATTGACATTCTAGCACGCCCGCGACCTTGCGCAGTCGCGTCGGCAAAATCCTCTAAATTAATTTCGTATTCTTCGTCGGGGCCATACTCGGATATAAAGTTCTTTATACCTTGAGAATGAGCAATTCTTGGTCCCCAGTCATCTACATCTGAAAGATCGCCGTCGGGCAGAACCAATCCTGGGGTATCAAGGAACGCTATGCCTTGTTCTTCAAAATTATCTAGAAACTGATACCCTTCTCCAGGGAACAATCTCCATACTTTTTGAGTGTCTGGGATCGTTGGTGCGTTCAAGTCGATTTGGATCATTTTATCGCCAATCTTTCCTTGCTTTGTATCAAGCGTAGGAAAGAACTGAGTCAAGGCGTGTTCAAACCATGATACGCGCATAGCACCAGTAAGGCTGGATCAATAAAATTGCTCTCAACGCTTTTGGGTGAGGTTGCTGCATAATACCGCGACTACCCGGCGGCCAAGCTCGACATCAAGCTGGTGATCGAGGCCGACGACCGCGAGACCGACGCGGCCCTGGCGACGGCGGCGCTTCCGGCCCGGTTCGAGATCGTCCGGGTGCCGGCGGGCCTGCCCCGGACCAAGCCGCGCGCCCTCAACGCCGCCCTGCCCCTGGCCCGCGGGGCCTGCCTCGTGGTCTACGACGCCGAGGACGTGCCCGACCCGGGTCAGCTCCGCGCGGCGGCCACCCGCTTCGCCCGCGCCTCCCGCATCACGGCCTGCCTCCAGGGCCGCCTCGTCATCGACAACATGGACGACGGACGCCTGACGCGCTGCTTCGCCATCGAGTACGCCGCCCTCTTCGACGTCCTGATCCCGGCCCTCGCCTCCTGGCGCGTGCCGATTCCCCTCGGGGGCACCTCGACGCATTTCCGCACCGGCGTCCTGCGCGAACTCCACGGCTGGGACGCGTGGAACGTCACCGAGGATGCCGACCTCGGCATCCGCCTGGCGCGGGCGGGCTACCGCGTGGGCGACCTGCGCAGCGACACCCTGGAGGAGGCGCCGCGCGCGGTCCGGCCCTGGCTGCACCAGCGCACCCGCTGGATGAAGGGATTCCTGCAGACCAGCCTCACCCACGCCCGCGCCCCCCGCCGGACGCTTCGGCAGCTGGGCCCCCTCGGCACCCTCTGCGCCGTCGCCCTGGTGCCCGGGACGGTGATCTCCGCCCTCGCCTACCCGTTCCTGATGGGCCGGGCGGCCTACGACTTCGCGGCCTTCGCGTGGAACGGGTCCCCGGCCCCGGGGGGGTTCTGGGCGAACCTCCCCACCGGCGCCTCCGTCACCCTGTTCGTCGCCGGATTGCTCGCCATGCTGCTGCCGGCGGCCCTCGGCTGCGTCCGGCGCGGCTGGTTCGACCTCCTGACCACCGTGCCGGGGATGCCGGTCTACTTCCTGCTCATCAGCCTCGCCGCCTGGTCGGGGCTGTACGAGCTCGTCCGCGCACCGAACCGCTGGAACAAGACCGAGCACGGCCTCGCCCGCACCTCCCGCACCGGCGCGCTGCGCCCGCAGTGAGGGCGGTCCGGCTCAGCCGAGCTCCAGCGCCGCGAGGGTGTCGGCCACCCGCCGGCGCGCCTCCCCCTCCAGCGGCAGGATCGGCCGCGGCGGCGCCGCGCGGCAGAGGCCGAGAAGATCGGCGCAGGCATAGATCACCCGCAGGCTCGAATAGGTCCGGAACAGGTCCCAGAGCGGCGCGAGCCGGGCGTTCAGGCGCTGCGCCTCGTCGGTGTCGCCGGCCTCGACGGCCCGGACGATCGCCAGGGCGGGCCGCGGGAACAGCCCGGCGACGACGCTGTACCAGGCCTCGCCCCCCGCCAGCAGGGCCGCGAGCGCGTTCCAGTCGCCGCTATAGCCAAGGGAGAACCCGGCCGGCACCACCGCGCGCAGCGCGCCGAGATGCTCCGCCGCCCCGCCCGGCTCCGGCGCCGGGCTCTTGATCGCGACGATGCCCGGAACCCGGGCGAGGCGGCCGACGAGGGCCGGGGTGAACCGGAAATGGGTGGTGCCCGGATTGTCGTAGAGGCAGAGCGGCAGGCCGGATTCCCGCGCTACCGTCTCGCAATGCACGAAGACCTCATCCTCGGTGAGCGGCGTGTAGGACATCGCCGCCAGGAGCCCGCCCTCGGCCCCGGCGCCCTTGGCGTCCTGGGCCATCCGCACCGCCTCGTCGGTGCGCAGGGCGCCGACCCCGACGAGGACCGGTACGCGGCCCGCCACCGCCGCGACGGCGGCCTCCACGGCCCGGCGGCGCTGGTGGCGCGCCAGGAACGGATAGGTGCCGGTACTGCCCAGCAGGCCGATCGAGCCGACCCCGGCCGCGACCAGGGGCTGCAGGAGAGCCTGCAAGGCGCCGAGGTCCACCTGGCCGTCGGCGTTCGAGGGTGTGATCGGGAAGGCCGACAGGACGGTCATGGTCGCTCCGGGGCGGACGCTTCGGGGAGGCACCGGCCCCCGCCGTCGTCAGGGCCGACGGCCCGGCGCCCCGCGGCGCCACGCGATCCTGACAGCCTCGTGCCTACAGCACCTGTGTACCTAAAGCATCTTGGCGAGCTCGGCCGCCGCCTCCTGGGGCGGGCGGGCGAGATTGAGCGCGTTGAGGAAGCGGTTCTGGCCGTTCATCACGTAGACCAGGGCGGTGTGCTCCATCGTGTAGTCGCCGTCCTTGGTCGGCACCTTGCGGACATAGGCCCGGTAGGCCTTCACCGCCGCGCTCACCTCCTCCGGCGAGCCGGTCAGGCCGACGATGCGCGGGTCGAAGCTCGCCAGGTAGGTCTTCAGGGCCGTGGGCGTGTCGCGCTCGGGATCGACGGCGATGAACAGGGCGCGCACGTCCTGGCCCTTCGGTCCGAGGGCCTGGAGCACGTCGCCGATCTGCTGCAGCGTGGTCGGGCACACGTCGGGGCAGTGGGTGAAGCCGAAGAACACGAGATGTGTCCGGCCCGCGTAATCGCGCTCGGTGACGCGCTGCCCGTCCTGGTTGGTCAGGATGAAGGGGCCGCCGACACTGCTCGTCCCGCCCTCCTGGGTCTTGGGCGCCAGCACCACGAAGGCCGCGACGCAGAGCCCCACGAGGCCGATCGCGAAGGCGAGGAGGGGCAGGAGCGTGCGACGCATGGGAACGGCCTTGCGATCCAGGGATGTGGCGGCTTCAGACCACAGGCGCCGCCCCCGGGCAATCCACCAAACCGTCGCCACCAAACCGTCGCCCGGCTGGGCCTGCCTCAGATGGCGAGCTTGTCCGGCTCGATCGCGGCGATCGCCGCCTCGGCGTCCCCGCGGCGCAGGGCGTCGCCCACCATGAGAAGCGCCGGACCGTCGAGGCCGGCGGCCTCGACCCGGGTCGCGAGATCCTGGGCCGTGCCCTCCACCACCTGCTGGTTCGGGCGGGTGGCGTTGAAGACGAGAAGGGCCGGAGTCGCGGGGGCGAGGCCCTCGGCGATCGCCCGCTCCAGCAGCACCCCGAGGGTCTTCTTGGGCATGTAGACCACGGTGGTGACGCTCGGATCGGCCAGCGCGCCCCAGTTCAGGTCCTCGGGCAGGGCCCCGCGCCGGTCGTGACCGGTGACGTATTGCAGCCGTCGCGCCGCGTCGCGGTGGGTGAGCGAGACGCAGAGCGAGGCCGCCGCCCCTTGCGCCGCGGAGACGCCCGGCACCACGCTGACGGGAATGCCGGCGGCCCGGCAGGCATCGATCTCCTCACCGGCCCGGCCGAACACCAGGGGGTCGCCGGATTTCAGGCGCACCACTTGCTTGCCGGACTTGGCGAGCTGCACCATCAGCGCGTTGATGTCGTCCTGCCGGCAGGACGGGCCGTGCCCGGTCTTGCCCACCAGCATGGTGCGGGCCTCGCGGCGGGCATAGTCGAGGATCTCCGGCGCCACGAGATCGTCGTACAGGATGACGTCGGCGTTGCGCAAAGCGCGTAGGGCCTTGAGGGTGAGGAGCTCGGCGTCCCCCGGGCCGGCGCCGACGAGGGTCACGGCCCCGCCCTTCGGCGCGGCCTCGGTCTGCCCCAGGAGCTCGGCGAGGTCCCGGTCCGTCGGCACCCGGTCGGGCTCCGCGAAGGCCCGATCCGTGAAACGCTCCCAGAAGGCGCGGCGGTCCGAGAAGCCGTGGAAGCGGCTCGTGACCTCCTCGCGCCAGTCGCGGGCGGCGCCGATCCAGGCCTTGAACCCGCGCGGCAGCATGCCCTCGATCCGGGCCCGCACGGTCTGGCCGAAGACCGGGGCGGCGCCCTCTGTCGAGATGCCCACCACCATGGGCGAGCGGTTGACGATGGCGCCGAACTTCACGTCGCAGAGATGCGGCCGGTCGACCGCGTTGACGATGGCGCCGGTCGCCCGGGCGGCGGCCACGAAGGCGATACAGTCGTCCTCGTCCTCCATGGCGCCGATGCAGAAGGCGGACCCCGCAAGGTCGTCGGCGTGCCACTGGCGCTCGTGCAGGGTGACGGAGCCCGCGACGATCTCGCCCGGCACCGCGCGCAGCTCGTCGCTGGGCTCGGGCGCATAGACGTCCACGTGGGCCCCGGCGGCGGCGAGCAGCTTCACCTTCCAGGGCGCACCGCCATTGGAGCCGGCCAGCACCGCGCGTTTGCCCTGCAGCGGCACGAAGACCGGCAGGACGGCCAAGGGCTCCAGGCCGGCCGGGGCTCCGCCGCGCGTTGATTCGGTGCCGGCGGGCCGGGTTTCACGGGGGATGCGGGGCGTGCTCATGAGGCTCGGAGATGGGTGTCGATTCGGCCGAAAGTGAGCCTATGCGGCGTTGCGCGCAAGCGCCTCGGGCAGCAGCTTGCGGATCTCGGGGATGCACGAGCCGCAATTCGTGCCGGCCTTGCAGGCGGCGCCCACCGCCTCGACGGTGCCGGCCCCCGCGGCGATGGCCCCCGTGATGACGTCGAGGCCGACCCCGTGGCAGGCACAGACGGTGGGACCGGCCGAGGCCGTCTCGGCGCGGCCCGTCAGGAGGGCGCGTCGGGCCGAGGGCGCGGGCTCCGGGTCCGCGAACAGCGCCTTGGCCTCGTCCCAGCCCGGGCGGGCCTCGGCGGGGCCCAGCGCCAGGCAGGCGACGAGGCGGCCGGCCTCGTAGACGGCGCAGCGGTAGCGTCCGCGGGCGTGGTCGGCGTATTCGGCGAGCTCGTGGCCCTGGAACAGGCCGCGCATCATCAGCGCCACGGCGCGGGAGCTCTCCTGCGTGGCGAATTGCAGCCCCGAGCCGCCGGCGATCGTGGCCCGCGCCCACCACCAGCCCCCCGGCAGGGTGTGCTCGCCGCGGGTCAGCAGGAAGCCCCGGTTGCGATAGAGCACCGGCGCGAGGCCGACCGGGGTCGCCTTCAGCTCGGGCTGGCCCGAGACCGGATCGGGCACGCCGCGCACCAGGGCGCCGACGCGGGCATCCGAGGCGGTGGCGGCGCTCCAGTGGAAGGCGGCGAACAGGTCGCCCGGCCGCACCGCGTCGGTGACCATCGCCTCCAGGGTCGCGCTGCCGTGCGGCGTGCTGAGGCGGGCGAGGTCCCCGTCCTTCAGGCCGAGGGCGGCGGCATCGTCCGGGTGGATCTCCACGAAGGGCACCGCGCGGTGGGCCGAGAGGCGCGGGCTCTTTCCCGTCCGCGTCATCGTGTGCCAGTGGTCGCGGACCCGGCCGGTGTTGAGGACGAGGGGATAGGCCTCGCTCACGCCTTCGGCGAGCGTCGGGGTCTGCACGGCCACGAAGCGGGCGCGCTTGTCGAAGGTGTAGAACTGGCCGTCGGCGAAGAGCCGGGCGCGCGCCTTGCCGCGCTTCGGCAGCGGCCATTGCAGCGGGGCGGTCGTGGCGTAGGCTGCGTCGGCCAGGTCGCTGACGGCCCCGAGGTCGAAGTCGCGGGTGCCGTTGTTCTCGAAGGCCGAGAGGCCGGCGTGCTCCCGGAAGATCGCGGCGGTGCCCGAATAGGCGAAAGCCTCGCCGTGGCCGAGGCGCTTGGCGACGTCGCAGATGATCTGCCAGTCGGCCCGGGCCTCGCCGGGCGGTGTCAGGAAGCTGCGCTGGCGCGAGATCCGGCGCTCGGAATTCGTCACCGTGCCGTCCTTCTCGCCCCAGGCCAGGGCCGGGAGCAGCACGGTCCGGCGTCCCGTCGCCCGGGCGCTGTCGCTGTCGGCCACCGCCTCCGAGACGACGTAGAGGTCGAGGGCCTTCAGGCTCGCGCGGATGCGGTCGGCGCGGGGCATCGACACGATCGGGTTGGTGCCCATCACCCAGAGGGCCTTGATCTTGCCGCGCTCGATCGCCTCGAACAGGGCGACCGCCTTCATGCCCTCGCCCGTGATGATGTTGGGCGCCGACCAGAAGCGGCGGACCCGGTCCACCTCCTCGGGGGTGAAGTGCATGTGGGCGGCCAGCATGTTGGCCAGGCCCCCGACCTCGCGCCCGCCCATGGCGTTGGGCTGGCCGGTGAGGGAGAACGGCCCCGCGCCGGGCAGGCCGATGCGGCCGGTGGCGAGGTGGCAGTTGATGATCGCGTTGCCCTTGTCGGTGCCCTGCGCCGACTGGTTCACCCCCTGCGAGAAGGCGGTGACGACGCGCTTCGTCCGCGCGAAGAGCTCGAAGAACCGGGCCACGTCGGCTTCCGACAGGCCCGTGGCGGCGGCGGTGGCGGGAATCGTCGGCGCGATGGCGCGCGCCCGCTCCAGGGCGCCGTCGAAGCCGCTCGTGTGGTCGAGGACGAAGCGGTAGTCCAGGGAGCCGGTGCTGGCGAGGTGCACCAGCAGGCCGGAGAACAGGGCCGTGTCGGTGCCGGCCTTCAGGCCGAGGAAGAGGTCGGCCTCCGCACCGGTCTGGGTGCGGCGGGGGTCGATCACCACCAGCTTGGTGCCGCGTTTCGCCCGCGCGTCGATCATGCGGCGGAACAGGATCGGGTGGCACCAGGCGGTGTTCGAGCCCACCAGGACGATGAGGTCGGCCTCCTCCAGGTCCTCGTAGCAGCCCGGCACGGTGTCCGAGCCGAAGGCGCGCCGGTGGGCGGCCACCGCGCTCGACATGCACAGGCGCGAGTTGGTGTCGACGTGCGGGGTACCGAGGAAGCCCTTCGCGAGCTTGTTGGCGACGTAGTAGTCCTCGGTCAGCAACTGGCCCGAGAGGTAGAACGCGATCGCGTCCGGCCCGTGCTCTTCGGCGATCCGGCGCAGGGACCCCGCCACGGTGCCGAGCGCCGATTCCCAGCTCGCCCGGACGCCGTCCACCTGCGGGTGGAGCAGGCGGTTGTCGAGGGAGAGCGTCTCGCCCAGCGCCGAGCCCTTGGAGCAGAGCCGGCCGAAATTGGCCGGGTGCGCGGTGTCGCCGGCGATGCCCGCGCCGCCCTGCCCGTCCGGCGTGGCGACCACCCCGCAGCCGACGCCGCAATAGGGGCAGGTGGTCTTGACGGAGGTGGGCGGTGCCTGGACGTGCGCGGTCATGGCGGAATCCTCGGCGGAGAGCGGGGTCGTGGCGTGGAGCAAGGGTCGGGGGGCGCGGGGCGGGGCCTCGTCCACCCCCTCCGCGGCCGTCCTCCCGCGAGGGGGAGGGGCTGCGCCTCAGTACACGTCCGCCTGGTAGCGGCCGGTCTTCTTGAGGTGGGCGAGGTAGGCCACGGCCTCGTCGGGGTTCTTGCCCCCGAACTGGCCGGCGACGTCGATGATCGCCCGCTCCACGTCCTTGGCCATGCGCTTGGCGTCGCCGCAGACGTAGAAATGCGCGCCGCCCTCGAGCCACGTCCACAGCTCCGCGCCGGTCTCGCGCATGCGGTCCTGGACGTAGGTCTTCTCGGCGCCGTCGCGGGACCAGGCCAGCGACAGGCGGGTGAGCACCTTGCGGTTCTTCAGGGCGTTGAGCTCGTCCTTGTAGAAGAAGTCGGAGGCTTGGCGCTGGTGGCCGTAGAACAGCCAGTTGCGCCCCGGCGCTGCCGTCGCGTCGCGCTCGCGCAGGAACGCGCGGAACGGCGCGATGCCGGTGCCGGGCCCGACCATGATGACGTCCTTCGAGAGATCCTCCGGCAGGGCGAAGCCGTGCGCCTTCTGCAGGTAGACCTTGACCCGCATGCCCTCGGGGATGCGCTCGCCGAGATGGGTCGAGGCCACGCCCAGGCGCAAGCGCGAGCGGTGGCTGTAGCGCACCGCGTCGACGGTGAGCGAGACCCGGCCCGGATCGGCCTTCGGCGAGGACGAAATCGAGTAGAGCCGCGGCTGCAGCTCGTCCAGCGCCTCCAGGAACACCTCCGCGTCGGGGCGCGCGCCGGGGAACTTGTGCAGCGCGCCCAGCACGTCGAGATGGGCGGCGTCGCCGTCCGGGTCCTCGCCGGCGGCCAGCGCCTGCGCCTTCCGGCGGGCCTCGCCCGCGGTGAGCAGCGAGAGGAGCTGGTAAAGCCCGTCCGGCGCGCCGCCCAGGGCGTAGTCGGTCAGCAGCCGGTCGCGCAGGGTCTTGGCCCCGATCCGGCGCTCGGGCCGGGCGCCGAGCTCGGCGATCACCGCATCGACCAGGGCCGGGGCGTTGGCGGGGAACAGACCGAGGGAATCGCCGACCACGTAGTCGATCGGCGTACCGGTGAGGTCGATCTCGACGTGCCAGGTCTCCTTCTCGCCCCCCGGCGCGTTGAGCCGGGTGCGCGAGACGAAGGTCGCCTCCACGGGGTTCTCCCGGCAGTAGCCGAGGGGGCCGAGCGCGGGAGCGGCCTTGGGGGCGGCGTCCTCGGACGTCTTCGGCGCGCCGCCGCCGCCGGCCCCGAACTCCTCCTCGAGCTTCTTCAGCATCCGGAGCGTGTCCTTGCCGCCGGGCTGGCACAGGTTCAGGCGCTCCTCGTTCTTGAGGAAGATCGCGTTGGCGTAGTCGGCGCAGTTGTAGCCGCACTGGCCGCAATCCTGCTGCGCCATGGCGGCCATCAGCTTCTGCGGCTCGGGCCGTTCCTTCGCCATCGCCATCCGCTCGGGCAGCGGCAGCGAGGGATCGTGCCAGGGCGCGTCGTCGTTGTCCGCGAGTTGTTGCGCGCCGCCGGGCGCTTCGCCGGGCGCGAGGGCCGTGGCGCCCTCCACCGCGGGGCCGAGCAGGGCGGCGAAGTAGCCCGAGAGCCAGGCGCGCTGGTCCGGGTCGAACGGGGCGGTCTCGGGGATGAGGACCAGGGGGGGCGTGACGTGCTCGCTCATGCGGCAGCCTTCAGGACGGGTTGCTCTTCGGCGATGTGGCGCAGCGACTCGGGGCCGGTGCGGGCGGTGAAGGCCTGGAAGCTCTCCTCCGGGCCGATGCGCCGGGCGAGGTAGCTGCGCAGCAGCGCCTCGATGCGGGCCGGGCAATCCTCGGCCCGCACGGCCTTCCAGATCTCTGTGCCGATCTTCGGGCTGTCGCCGAAGCCGCCGCCGACCACGATGTCGTAGCCCTCGACCGTGTCGCCCTCCTCCGAGACCACGACCTTGGCGCCGATGAGCCCGATGTCGCCGATGTAGTGCTGGGCGCAGGAGTGGTGGCAGCCGGTGAGGTGGACGTTCACCGGAACGTCGAGCTCCGTCAGGTTCGCCTCGATGTGGTCGGCGATGACGAGGGCGTGGCCCTTGGTGTCGGAGGCGGCGAACTTGCAGCCGCGGTTGCCCGTGCAGGCGACGAGGCCGGCACGGATGCTCGACGCTTCGGTGGTGAGGCCGAGGGCCGCCACGCGGGCGCGGACCTCCGCCACCCTGGCGTCGGGCACGCCGGAAAACAGGAAATTCTGCCAGACGGTCATGCGGATGGCGCCGTCGCCGCACTCGGACGCGATCGCCGCCAGGGCGCGCATCTGGTCGGTGGTCATCTTGCCGACGGGCAGGATCACGCCGACCCAGTTCAGGCCGTCCTGGACCTGCCGGTGCACGCCCACATGGGCGAAGCGGTCCATGGGCCCGCGCGGGGCGATGTGGGCCGGGTCGACCCGGTCGAGCGTGGTCCCCAGCACCGCCTCGACGGCGGCGAGGTACTTGTCGAAGCCCCAGGCGTCGAGGACGTACTTCATCCGGCTCTTGTTGCGGTTGGTGCGGTCGCCGTTCTGGATGAAGACGCGTAGGATGGCGTCGGCGACCTTGTTGCAATCCTCCGGCCGCAGCACGACGCCGGTGTCGCGGGCGAGGTCCCGGTGGCCCGATATGCCGCCCAGTACGAGGCGCATCCAGATGCCCGGCGCGACGCTCGCGCCCTCCCCCACCCGCACCGCCTGGAAGCCGATGTCGTTGGTCTCCTCCAGCACCGGCATCACGCCGCCGCCGTCGAAGGCGACGTTGAACTTGCGCGGTAGGCCGAACAGCGAGCGGTCGTTGAGGATGTGGTTGTGCCAGGACTTGGCGAGCGGCCGCGTGTCGAGGAGTTCCTGCGCATCGATGCCGGCCACCGGCGAGCCGGTGACGTTGCGGATGTTGTCGGCGCCGGCGCCCCGGGCGGTCAGCCCGAGGTCGATCAGCCCGTCGAGGAAGGGCTGGCCGTGCTCGGGGGCGATCTCGCGGACCTGCAGGTTGGCCCGGGTGGTAACGTGGGCATAGCCGCCCCCATGCGCGTCGGCCAGATCCGCGATGCCGGCGAACTGCCAGTGGTGAAGGATGCCGTTGGGGATGCGCAGCCGGCACATGTAGGAATTCTGGGCCGGGGCCACCCAGAACAGGCCGTGATAGCGCCAGCGGAAGTTGTCCTCCGGCTTCGGTGGCTTGCCCGTCTGCGCCTCGGCGATGAGGCGGTTGTGGCCGTCGAAGGGGTTCTCGGCGCGCTTCCACTTCTCCTGCTCGCAGAGCTTGCCGCCGGCCTTCACCGTGGCGTCCTGCGCCTTGATGTGAATCGCGTCGGGGCCGGTGGGCTCGGCCGGGGCGGCGGCGCCCGGCGCGAGCGCCAGGCCGCCGGTCATCCGCGCGGCGGCGATCCCGGAGGCGAAGCCTTCGAGATAGCGCTTCTGCTCGGCGTTGAATGCATCGGCCATGGGTAGCCTCCTCACGCTGCGAGGGGTTGGGATGCGGGCGCGGTGCGCCCGAACAGGAGGTCGTCGCGGTGCTCGGCGATCGAGGCGCCGGTGCGGATCAGCTCCTTGCACCAGCCCTGCTCGGCGATGTCGCCGACGAAGACCGCGCCCAGCAGCCGGTCCTCGGCGACGACGAGCTTGCGGTAGAGGCCGAGGCCGGGATCCGACATCAGCACGGTCTCGGCCCCCTCCGGCGCCTCGATCTGGCCGGCGGAGAACACGGGCAGGCCCGAGACCTTGAGGCTGGTGGAGAGGGCGGTGCCGAGATAGGCCGCGTCCTCGCCCATGAGGTGGCGGCTCAGGGCCTCGGCCTGCTCGTAGGCGGGCTCCACGAGGCCATAGACCTGGCCCCGGTGCTCGGCGCACTCCCCCAGCGCGGAGATGCGGGCATCCGACGACTGCATCCGATCGTCCACCAGGATGCCGCGCGCGGTCGCGATCCCGGCATTCTGGGCCAGCGCCACGTTGGGCCGCACGCCCACCGACATCACCACGAGGTCGGCCGGCAGCACGGTGCCATCGGACAGGATCAGGCGCTCGACCCGGCCCTCCCCCTCGACCGACGCGGTGTCGGCCTTGAGGAGCACCCTGACGCCGCGCGCCTCCATGGCCCGCTTCACCAGGCCGGCAGCGGCGTGGTCGAGCTGGCGCTCCATCAGCCGGTCCATGACGTGCAGGAGCGTGGTGTCGACGCCGAGCCGCGCGAGGCCGACGGCGGCCTCCAGGCCGAGGAGCCCGCCGCCGATCACGATGGCCCGGGCGTGCTCCACCGCCGCCCGGCGGATGGCGGCCACGTCCGCGAGGTCGCGGAAGGTCAGCACGCCGGGCAGGTCCATGCCGGGCTTGGCCAGCCGGATCGGCAGGGAGCCCACCGCGAGCACGAGCCGGTCGAAGGGCAGGACGTGGGTCTCGCCGACGATCACGAGGCCGTTCTCGCGGTCGACTGCGGTCACCGGCGCGCCGGTGATCAGGCGGATGCCGTGATCGGCGTACCAGGCGAGGCCCCGAAAGGCGCAACCGGCCTCGTCGACCTCGCCGCCCAGCAGCGAGGAGAGCAGCACGCGGTTGTAGGCCGCCTGCGGCTCCGCCCCGACGACGGTGACGTCGTACAGGCCCGGCGCCCCCTCGGTCAGGCGCTCCAGGAAGCGCAACGACGCCATGCCGTTGCCGATCACCACCAGCCGTTCCCGCATCGCTCGCGATCCGTCCGTCAGGCCGCGATGGTGGGCTTGGCGTGGCGCGCGTAGAGGAACTCCAGCACCTCGGCGCGGGCGTGGGTGTAGGTCGCGTCCTCCACGAGATCGAGGCGGCGGCGCGGCCGCTCGAGGTCGACGGTCAGGATCTCGCCCACCGTGGCCGAGGGGCCGTTGGTCATCATCACGATGCGGTCGGAGAGGAGCACCGCCTCGTCGACGTCGTGGGTGATCATGATCACGGCGTTCTTCAGCCGGGCATGGATGTCCATCAGCGAGTCCTGGAGATGGGCGCGGGTGAGCGCGTCCAGGGCCCCGAAGGGCTCGTCGAGGAGCAGCACCTTCGGCTCCATGGCGAGGGCGCGGGCGATGCCGACGCGCTGCTTCATGCCGCCCGAGATCTCGCTCGGGCGCCGGTCGGCGGCGTGGGTCATGTTCACGAGCGCCAGGTTGTGGTCGATCCAGGTGTTGCGCTCGGCCTTCGACTTCTTGCCCTTGAAGACTTTGTCGACGGCGAGCGCCACGTTCTCGCGCACGGTGAGCCAGGGCAGGAGCGAGTGGTTCTGGAACACCACGGCCCGGTCCGGGCCGGGGCTGTTCACCTCCTTGCCTTCGAGGAGCACGCCGCCGGTGGAGGCCTTGAGCAGGCCGGCCACGATGTTGAGCACCGTCGACTTGCCGCAGCCCGAATGCCCGATCAGCGAGACGAACTCGCCCTTGTCGATCTTCACGCTGACGTCGCGCAGGACCTCGTTGGTGCGGCCCGCGCGGGTGAAGCTGATGCCGACGTTCTCGATGCTGAGATAGCTCATGGGAATCCCTCCTCAGGCCGTCGCGGTGCCGCGGGTGACCAGGGTGCCGACGAAGGCGACGAAGCGGTCGAGGATGAAGCCGATGATCCCGACATAGACGAGGGCGACGATGATCTCGGAGATGTGGGAGGAGTTCCACGCGTCCCAGATGAAGAAGCCGATGCCGACGCCGCCGATGAGCATCTCGGCCGCCACGATGGCGAGCCAGGACAGGCCGACGCCGATGCGCAGGCCAGTGAAGATGTAGGGGGCCGCCGAGGGCAGCATGATCTTGGCGAAGAACTCCAGCGGGTTCAGGCGCAGCACCGCCGCCACGTTGCGGTAGTCCTGCGGGATGTTCCGGATGCCCACCGCCGTGTTGATGATGATCGGCCAGATCGACGTGATGAAGATCACGAAGATCGCGGAGGGCTGTCCGTCCCGGAACGCGGCGAGCGACAGCGGGAGCCAGGCCAGCGGCGGGATCGTGCGCAGGACCTGGAAGATCGGGTCGAGGCCGCGCATGGCCCATTCCGACTGCCCGATCAGGGTGCCGGTGAGGATGCCCACGACGGTGGCCAGGGCGAAGCCGAGGGCGACGCGCTGGATGCTGGCGGAGATGTGCCAGAACAGACCCTTGTCGGTACCGCCGTTGTCGTAGAACGGGTGGGCGATGATGTCCCAGGCCTCGGTGACGACGCGCGACGGCGGCGGCAGGCCGGCGCCGGGGCGCGAGCAGAGCATCTCCCAGATCACCAGGAACGCGATCAGCACCACGACCGGCGGGATCAGGTTCTTGGCGATGGTGTTCAGGGTGGCCATCGTGACGAGGGGCGCCCGCTTCGGCTTGGCCGGCGCGGCGGCGGCGCTGGCCGCGAGGGTGGTGGTGTTGGCCATCACGCGATCCTCTTGATGCCGAGGCTGGACAGGTAGGCGGCGGGATCGGCCGGATCGAAGACCTTGCCGTCGAAGAAGGTCTCCTTTCCGCGGGAGGTGGAGGCCGGGATCGCGGTGACGCCGAGGGCCTTGGCCGCCTCGCGCCACAGGTCTTCGCGGTTCACCTTGGCGATCAGCGCCTTGGTGTCGGTCTGCGCGTCGAACTTGCCCCAGCGGATGTCCTCGGTGAGGAACCAGAGGTCGTGCGACTGGTAGGGATACGAGGCGTTGTCGTTCCAGAACTTCATCACGAAGGGGCTGTTCTCGACCACGCGGCCGTCGCCGTAATCGATCGTGCCCTTGATGCGTCCGGCGACGTCCGAGACCGGGACGTTCATCCACTGGCGCTTGGCCGCGATGGCGGCGACCTCGTCCTTGTTCTCGGGCCGGTCGCACCAGGCCTGCGCTTCCAGCACCGCCATCAGCAAAGCCTTGGTGGCGTTCGGGTACTTCTCCGTGAAGGAGGCCCGCATGGCGAAGGCCTTCTCGGGGTGGTCCTTCCAAAGCTCGCCGGTGGTGAGCGCGGTGTAGCCGAGGCCCTGCTGCACCAACTGGGCGTTCCACGGCTCGCCGACGCAGAAGCAGTCCATCGTGCCGACCTTCATGTTCGCCACCATCTGGGGCGGCGGCACGACGATGGTCTCGATGTCCTTGTCCGGGTCGATGCCGCCGGCGGCCATCCAGTAGCGGATCCAGAGGTCGTGGGTGCCGCCCGGGAAGGTCATGGCCGCCTTGACCGACTTGCCGGAGGCTTTCTTCTTCTCGATCGCCGCCTTGAACACCTTGGCGTCCAGGGCGACCTTCTGGTCGAGGTATTCCTTGGCCACCGAGATGCACTGGCCGTTGGTGTTGAGCCGGGCCAGGATCTGCATCGGCACGGGCACGTTGTTCTGCGTCACCCGTCCGGCCGAGATCAGGTAGGGCATCGGCGTCAGGATGTGGGCGCCGTCGATGCCGTTGCCTTCGGAGCCGAGGACGAGGTTGTCGCGGGTGGTGCCCCAGCTCGCCTGCTTGAGCACCTCGACGTCGGGCATGCCGTGCTTGGCGAAGAAGCCCTTCTCCTTAGCCACGAAGAGCGGGCTCGCGTCGGTGAGGGCGATGAACCCGAGCTTGGCGCCCTTCACCTCGGGGCCGGCCCCCTGCGCGAAGGCGCCCCCCGGCAGGGCCGTGCGGGCGAGGGCCGCCAGGGACAGCGTCGCGGCGGCCCCCTTCAGGAGGTCACGGCGGTTGTTGCGGACACCGTCAGTCATCGAACCCGAAACCCTCGCAATCATGGACATCCGCCAAAGAAAAAACCGCCGACCAAGCACATCCATCGAACGCACGATCGGCGTTCCGTGGGGGACTCGGGTCAGCGGCTCTGCCGACGGATAAGGCTCGTCATCGTTGGCGAGCCCCCGACGCTTTGCACGGGGCGTGCCAAGTCTGGTGCGGCCGCCGGACCATTGCGATGCCGGGCATCCCGGATGCGCTCCAACCGGTTCCGATCAAAGGTCTTTGTCAGAAACGTCTCAGCGGCCGCCTTCGGTTTCGGAGCCCGTGCGGATGCGAGAAACCAGGCCGGACCGCGAGATCGGCCGCCCGGTCTGCCTGCCTGCGCGCCACGCGCTGCGCTGCACAATCCGCGGGCACCCTGCCGATGCCCGCAGCAGCGGCCTCTCAGCCGGCGGCCGCGTACAGGTCGGGCCGGTAGATCGCCCGGGCACGGGCGGACAGGGCGGGCGTGGGCGTGATCTGACCGGCCTGTCCCATCTGGTCGAGGAGCCAGTCGGCCTGGTCGGGAACCGGCCGCTCGGCCGCGCCGCCGAACACGACGAAGCGCGACGCGGGCCGCTCGGTCCCGTCCGGATCGACCACCACGGTGCCGGCCAGGGCCCGGCGGACGAGGCCCGGATCGATGCCGAGATGGCTCGGATGGGCGAGCAGGCTTGCCAGCTCGCCCCGGTTCTCGGCCGCCGCGCACCAGCGCCCGGCCCGACGCACCGCGCGGACCAGGGCCGCACTCGTCTCCGCCGCATAGGCTGGCAGCGCCAGCACCTTTTCCGGGCAGTCCGGGGCCAGTTCGCAGCCGAGGGCGACGATGCGGCCGTATCCCTCGGCCACCGACACGCTGTTCCAGGGGCTGCCGGCGCAGAACCCGTCGATCTGCCCGGAGCGCAGGGCCTGGGCGATCCAGGGCGGCGGGATCACCACCAGCCGGGTCGCGGCGTCGAGGTCGAGCCCGCCGCGGGCCGCGAACATCCGGAGCTGGTAGGTGTGGCACGAGAAGGGGTGCACGGTGCCCAGCGTCAGGGGTCGACCCTGTGTGACCCGCACGCGTGCGACACGGGAAAACGCGCGTGCCATCGAGTCGAGATCGTCGGCTTCCGGCGCCATCTCGGCCCAGAGCGGGCGCGAGACCGTGACCGCATTGCCGTTGAGGCTGAGCCCGAGGGGCACCACCAGGTCGGTCTCCGGCCCGCTGATGCCGAGGGCGCTGGCGAGGGCGAGGGGCGCCAGCATGTGCGCGCCGTCGAGGTGCCCGAGCGCCAGCTTGTCCCGGAGCGTCGCCCAGGAGGGCTCACTGACGAGGTCCACCGCCAGGCCTTCGGCGGCGGTGAAGCCCCCCTCCACGGCGGCGATCAGGGGCGCCGCGTCGATGAGCGGCACGTATCCGAGAGCGAGTCTCATCGGGGCAGGCCTCTCATCCCAGGAGATCCGCCGCGGTCACGATGGCGCGGGCGATGTCGGCGATTTTCCGCTTCTCGTTCATGGCCTTGCGCCGCATCGTCCGGTAGGCCTCCTCCTCCGAGAGGCCCTTGGCCGTCATCAGGATACCCTTGGCCCGCTCGATGAGCTTGCGGTCGGCGAGCTCGCCCCGCGCCTCCGACAATTCGCGTTGCAGCCGCGCGAAGGCGTTGAAGCGCAGGATCGCCACGTCGAGGATCGAGCGGATGCGCTGCGGCTGCAATCCGTCGACGACGTAGGCGGAAATGCCCGCATCCATCGCCGCCTGCATCATCGGCACGTCCGAGCGGTCGACGAACATCGCCACCGGCCGCTCCACGTGTCGGGACAGGCCCGACATCTGCTCCAGGATGTCCCGGCTCGGGCTCTCCAGGTGGATCACGACCACGTCCGGGTTCAGGGCCGCCACCCGGGCCGGCAGGTCGGCGGTGTCGGGCAGGACCACGACGCGGGTGAAGCCCGCCGCCATGAGGCCCTCCTCGAGGATCGCGGCGCGGGCACGGCTCGGGTCGATCACGGCGACGGTCAGGGTCGGCTCGGTCATCGGTGTCCGGGGACGCGAATCGGGGTTGGGGCGGTCCCGGCAGGTCGCATGCCGGTCGAGGGGATGACAAGGCACATGACGCTGTGGGCGCGGGCGTGGCGTTCGGAAGGCGGGGAACAGGAGGGTCATCACCGGGAAGGCAAGCCGCATGCCCGGCGAAACATTACCGTTTGGAGAGGAAACAGCCCAGGTTCCGCCGCAAACGGCCCGGCTAATGGCGCTGGCGATCGGACCGGTTGCTGAAACGCACAGCGAGGTGCCCCGGATGTCAGGCTGCACGCCCCCCGATCAGACGGCGTTCGAATCGGGTTCCGCGCGTGGCGTGACGCCGCCCCTCCTGCCGACGCTGGCCATGGCGGTGATCCTCGGGGCAGCCTCCTATCTCTGCCACGAGCCGGCCCCTGTGGCACCGGCCTCAGTTCCGGCGACAGCGGTGGCTGCCGCACCGGAGGCGACGGCGGTGGCGCCCTTCATCCCGGCCCCTCTTGCCTTCCAGTCCCAGTTCCCACTGGTCATCGTCGCCCAGGCCGAGCCCGCCGCCCAAGCCCACAGGACCCTGCCTCGGCCTGCCCGCCTCGCCGCTCCGCGCGGGTTCGAGCATCCCCGCCTTGCAGCCGCCAAGGTCGCGCCGACCACCGACAAGGCGCCGCAGGTTTCCGAGAGGGCACCGCAGGCCCCAGCGAGACCGCCGCAGGTTCGAGAGAAGGCCCTGCCCTCCGCGGCCGAGGCCGAGGTCTCGCATGCCGCCGCCGAGGGGGACGAGGGCGTGCTGCCCGGGATCGGCCTGCCTGACGCGACCTTGCCCGACCTCGCCCTGCCGTTCGCGCCGACGATCCGCGCGGTGACCCAGGCGGGCGCCGCTGCCGGCGCCTTCATGGGCGCTAAGACCGCCGCCGCCGGTACCTTCGTGAGCGACCAGAGCGCGGCCCTCGGCGCGGAGACCGCAACCCTCGGTGCCGCCGTCTCCGGTTGGATCGGGCGCCTCCGCTGAACGCTTTCGAAGCGTTGGCGGGCCAGCAAAAGCGCCCCTGACCCTGGACCCTGCCGCCTTCGAAGACTACGTGGACGCTCAGCGATGCTGCGCGGCCCCGTGACGGTCGACGTCGCGAGGACGAGGACCTGGATGGCCGGACGGATCGAGGATTACGCGCTCGTCGGCGATGGCCGTACCGCTGCGCTGATCGCCCGCGACGGCAGCGTTGACTGGCTCTGTTGGCCCCGCTTCGATTCCGCCGCCTGCTTCGCCGCCCTGCTCGGCACCGAGGATCACGGCTACTGGAAGCTCGGCCCTATGGATGCGGCCGCCACGACGCGCCAGTATCGCGAGGGCAGCCTCGTCCTGGAGACCCGGCACGAAACCGCCGCCGGCGTCGTGCGGGTGACCGACTACATGCCGGCCAACGATGGCGCGCATCTCGTCAGGATCGTCGAGGGGCTCGAGGGGACCGTGCCCATGCGGATGCGCCTTCGCGTCCGCTTCGATTACGGATTGGCGGTGCCCTGGGTCTCGCACAACGAACTCGGTGATCTCCGCGCGATCTCCGGACCGCACAAGGTGGTGCTGCGCACCCTAGTGCCGACGTTCGGCCAGGATCAGACCACCGTCTCGGAATTCACGGTGGAAGCCGGTCAGAGCGTGGCCTTCACCCTGAGTTACGGGGCATCCCACGAGGACGACCCGGCGCCGATCCAGCCGCGCAAGGTGCTGTTCGAGACCGATCGCTACTGGCGCGACTGGTCCAGCCGCGCTGCTTCCGGCACGCCCTGGGACGCGATCCTGAAGCGCTCGCTGCTCACCCTGAAGGCACTGATCTACCAGCCGACCGGCGGCATAGTGGCCGCGCCCACCACGTCCCTGCCGGAGGATCTCGGCGGCGTACGCAACTGGGACTACCGGTTCTGCTGGCTGCGCGATTCCACCTTCACGCTGATCGCCCTGATGGATGGCGGCTACCTCGACGAGGCCCGCGCCTGGCGCGACTGGCTGGTGCGCGCCGTGGCTGGGAACCCGGAGCAGGCGCACATCCTCTACGGCATCGCCGGGGAGCGCATGCTGCCCGAGATCGAGCTCGATTGGCTGCCCGGCTACGAGAACTCGAAGCCCGTGCGCATCGGCAACGCGGCGGTGGAGCAGTTCCAGCTCGACGTCTACGGCGAAATCTTCGACGCGCTCTATCAGGCGCACCAACGCGGCCTCCAGGGCGATGCCGACGGCTGGCGCGTCGGCGAAGCGCTGCTGCGCCATCTCGAGAAGGTCTGGTGTACGCCCGACGAGGGCATCTGGGAGGTGCGCGGCGGACGCCGGCACTTCGTTCACTCGAAGGTCATGGCCTGGGTCGCCTTCGATCGGGCCATCCGTTCCTTCGAGGAGGCCGAGACCCGCGAGCAGGATGAGATTCGGACCACCGGTTTGAGCCACCGGCCCAAGGAGGCTCGTGACGTGCCGGTGGCGCGCTGGCGCGAGATCCGCGAGCAGATTCACGCGGAGGTCTGCGCCAAGGGCTTCGACCCTGAGCTGAACAGCTTCGTGCAGTCCTACGGTTCGAAGCGACTCGACGCGAGCCTGCTGCTCATCGCCCATATGGGCTTCCTGCCCCAGGACGACCCGCGGGTGGTCGGCACCGTGGAGGCCATCGGGCACACCCTGATGCGCGACGGCTTCGTGCTGCGCTACGACACCGAGAACCAGACCACCGACGGTCTGCCCGGCGACGAGGGCGCGTTCCTGCCCTGCTCGTTCTGGTACGCCGACAACCTCATCGGTCTCGGGCGCTGCGACGAGGCGCGTGCGCTGATCGAGAGGCTGATCGGCGTCTGCAACGATGTCGGATTGGTGGCGGAGGAGTATGATGTGAAGGCCCGGCGCCTCGTGGGCAACTTCCCGCAGGCTTTCAGCCACGTCACGCTGGTGAACACCATTCTCAACTACAGCCGGGCCAAGGGGCCGGCCAGGGAGCGGAGCAGCGGCTCTGCGGAAGCCGAATCTCCGGGTGCGACCACGCCTGCACCCCAACGGTGCGACGCCTGAGCGTTTCGGACGCTCCAGGCGAACAAGCCCACAGATGAAGGACGACGAGAGATGAGCGGAGCAGATACCAAGCCGAACGCGGCCCTGAGCGAGATCGACAAGCTCAGCATCGACACGCTCCGGACGCTCGCCATCGACGCGGTGCAGAAGGCCAATTCAGGCCATGCCGGCGCCCCTATGGCGCTGGCACCGGTGGCCTACACCCTATGGAACCGCTACCTGCGCTATGACCCGGCGCACCCGCACTGGCCCAATCGCGACCGCTTCGTGCTCTCGGCCGGTCACGCCTCGATGCTGCTCTACGGCCTGATCCATCTCGCCGGCGTGACCGAGAAGGACGGCGGCAACGCGCCCGCCCTGACCATCGACGACCTCAAGAATTTTCGCCAACTCGACAGCCGGACTCCCGGCCATCCCGAGTACCACTTCACCACCGGCGTCGAGACCACGACCGGTCCCCTCGGTCAGGGCGTGGCGAACTCCGTCGGCATGGCGATGGGCGGCCGCTTTCTCGGCGAGCGCCTGAATCGGCCCGACCTGCCGCTGTTCGACTACAACGTCTACGCCATCTGCTCGGACGGCGACCTGATGGAAGGCGTCGCTTCGGAGGCGGCCTCCATCGCCGGGCACCTGCGTTTGTCGAACCTGTGCTGGATCTACGACAACAACACCATCACGATCGAGGGCCACACCGAACTCGCCTTCTCCGAGGAGGTCGCGGCCCGCTTCCTTGCCTATGGCTGGCAGGTCCTGCGCGTGGCCGATGCCAACGATGTCCACGCGGTCTCGTCGGCTCTGGAGACCTTCCTCCAGTCCAGCGACCGCCCGACGTTGATCGTCGTCAACTCGATCATCGGCTACGGCGCGCCCAAGAAGCAGAACACCGCCAAGGCCCACTCGGACGCGCTCGGCGAGGACGAGGTCAAGGGGGCCAAGCGTGTCTATGGCTGGCCCGAGGACGCGCAGTTCCTGGTGCCCGACGGGGTCTACGACAACTTCCGCAATGGCATCGGCAAGCGCGGTGCCGAACTCTACGCCACCTGGGAGGGCTTCTTCCACGAGGCCAAGGCCGCGGACCCGGTGCATGCCGAGGAACTCGATGCCTATCTCGAGGGCCGGTTGCCGGCCGGCTGGGACAAGGACATCCCGGTCTTCGAAGCGGACGCCAAGGGCCTTGCCACCCGTGAGTCCTCCGGGAAGGTGCTGAACGCTATCGCGCAGCACGTGCCGTTCATGCTGGGCGGCTCGGCCGATCTCGCGCCGTCCAACAAGACCAATCTCACCTTCGAGGGAGCCGGCTCTCTGACACCCTTCGAACCGGGTGGCCGCAACATCCACTTCGGTGTGCGCGAGCACGCGATGGGCTCGATCGTGAACGGCCTGGGCCTCGTCGGTCTGCGCGCCTACGGCGCCACCTTCCTGGTCTTCGCCGACTACATGCGCCCGCCGATCCGTTTGGCGGCCTTGATGGAGGTGCCGGTCTTCCACGTCTTCACGCACGATTCGATCGGCGTCGGCGAGGATGGTCCCACCCACCAGCCGGTGGAGCAACTGCTGACGCTGCGGGCGATCCCGGGGCTCGTCACCCTCCGCCCGGCGGACGCCAACGAGGTCGCGGAATCCTATCGGGTGATCATGAGCCTGAAGGATCAGCCGGCGGTGCTGGCGCTGAGCCGCCAGCCGCTGCCGACCCTGGACCGGTCGACGTACGCCGCGGCGTCCGGCACCGCCAAGGGGGCCTATGTCCTAGCCGATTGCGAGGGAACGCCAGAGGTCATCCTCATCGGCACGGGCTCGGAGGTACAGCTCTGTGTCTCGGCCTACGAGGCGCTGACGGCAGAGGGCGTCAAGGCCCGCGTCGTCTCGATGCCGTCCTGGGACCTGTTCGAGCGTCAGGACGAGGGCTACCGCAACAGCGTGCTGATCCCCGAGGTGCTGGCCCGCGTCGCCGTCGAGCAGGGCTCGGTGATCGGCTGGGACCGCTTTGCGGGCTCGGCGGGCACGATCATCGGCATGCACACCTTCGGCTCCTCGGCGCCGATCAAGGACCTGCAGACGAAGTTCGGCTTCACCCCCGAGAAGGTGCTCCAGGCCGCCCGCGATCAGATCGCTCGACACAGGAAGTAGGCGGCGCGAACGTTTTCCCCTTCCCTTCTGGGGGAGGGCCGAGGGCCGAGTCGGCGCCGCCAGCTTCCCCCGCCGGTCAGCGTGACCGGCCCCACCCTACCATCCTCTCCTCCCCTCGTTGGGGGGAGATGCACAGAACCGGTGATGGATGTCGGCGACGGGGCTCCCCGCCCGGCGCCCGGACGACGAGGAGTTTCCCATGAACCCGCTCAAGGCTCTCTTTCCCGAACAGGGGCAGGCCGTGTGGCTCGATTTCGTCGCCCGCGGCTTCGTTGCGCAAGGCAAGCTAAAGGCTTTGGTGGACGAGGACGGCCTGCGTGGCGTCACTTCGAACCCCTCGATCTTCGAGAAGGCCATCGGCGGATCGTCGGAATACGACGACGCCCTGAAATCCGTGATGGATCAAGGCGATGCGCGCGTCATCGACCTCTACGAAGGTTGCGCGGTGGCCGACATCCAGGCCGCCGCCGATGTGCTGCGCCCGGTCTACGACGAGAGCGACGGCGCCGACGGCTACGTCAGTCTTGAGGTGTCGCCTTACTTGGCTCTCGACACCGAGGAGACCTTGGCCGAGGCCCGCCGCCTCCACGCGATGGTGGCCCGCGACAACCTGATGGTGAAGGTGCCGGCGACCCGGGAGGGCATTCCGGCGATCCAGGCCCTGACCGCGGACGGCATCAGCATCAACGTCACACTTCTGTTCTCGGTCGACACCTACGAGGCGGTGGCCCGCGCCTTCATCGCCGGCCTGCAGGCCTTCGCGGCCAAAGGCGGTGACGTGTCGAAGGTCGCGAGCGTTGCGAGCTTCTTCATCAGCCGGATCGATGTCGCGGTCGACAAGGCCTTGGACGAGGCCGGCGGCTTCGACGACCTCAAGGGCAAGGTCGCCATCGCCAATGCCAAGCTCGCCTACCAGCGCTACAAGGCTATCCACGCCGAGCCGCAATGGCAGGCCCTCGCGCAGAAGGGTGCCAAGGCGCAGCGCCTGCTCTGGGCCTCGACGGGCGTGAAGAACAAGGCTTATTCCGACGTTCTCTACGTCGAGGCGCTGATCGGCCCCGATACCGTCAACACCATGCCGCCGGCCACCATGGACGCGTTCCGCGATCACGGCACCGTCAAGGCCGCCATCGAGAGCGACGTCTCGGGCGCGCAGGCCGTGATGGCGCGCCTCGCCGAGGCCGGCATCCACATCGAGACGGTCGCCGACACCCTGGTCGACGAGGGCGTGCAACTCTTCATCGACGCCGCCGATAAGCTCCTCAGTGCGGTGGCGGCCAAGCGCATCGACTTCCTGGGGCCGAAGCTCGACGCGCAGACTCTCGTGTTGGGCGAGACGCTCGGCGCCGCCGCCAAGAAGGCGGTCGAGGAGTGGCGCGCGTCCGGCAAGATCCGCCGGCTCTGGGCGCACGACAAGACCGTTTGGAGCGGGACGGACGAAGACCGCTGGCTCGGCTGGTTGCGCATCGTCGAGGACGAGCTCGACCATGTCGCCGACTACGAGGCCTTTGCCGAGGACGTGCGGGCGGGCGGCTTCAGCGACGTCGTCGTTCTTGGAATGGGCGGCTCGAGCCTCGGCCCGGAAGTGCTCGCCGAGACTTACGGCAGCCGCGAGGGCTTCCCCCGTCTGCGGATTCTCGACTCCACCGATCCGGATCAGGTCCGCGAGACGGAGGCCGCGATCAGCCTGCCGACCACGCTGTTCATCGTGGCGAGCAAGTCGGGCTCGACCCTCGAGCCCAACGTCTTCCGGGATTACTTCCTCGGCCGGATGAGGGAGACGGTGGGGGCCGACAAGGCCGGTGCCCATTTCGTCGCCGTCACCGACCCGGGTTCGGCCATGGAAAAGGCCGCGAAAACGGACAATTTCCGAAAGATCTTCTACGGCGTGCCGCAGATCGGCGGGCGCTACTCGGTCCTGTCGGCGTTCGGCCTCGTCCCGGCGGCGGCCTCAGGTATCGACGTGAGGGCCTTCCTCGACACCGCCCGGACCATGGTCCGCTCCTGTGGCCCGGCCGTGCCGCCTGCCCAGAACCCGGGCGTGCTCCTCGGCACCGCCATGGGGGCGGCTGCGCTGAGCGCTGGCCGTGACAAGGTCACGATCGTCGCGTCCCCCGGCATCGACACCTTCGGCGCCTGGGCCGAGCAACTCATCGCCGAATCCACCGGCAAGGCGGGCAAGGGCCTGATCCCCATCGACGGCGAGCCCGTCGACGTACCCGCCGTCTACGGCCGCGACCGCTTCTTCGTCTACCTGCGACTCGACGGCCGCGCCGATCCTCACCAGGACGAGGCGGTGCGCAACCTCGAGCGAGAAGGCCACCCGGTGGCGCACATCACCCTGGCCAACGAGGAGCAGCTGCCACAGGAATTCTTCCGCTTCGAGATCGCCACGGCGGTCGCGGGCGCGATGCTCGGTATCAATCCCTTCGACCAGCCCGACGTCGAGGCGAGCAAGATCGAGACGAAGAAGCTGTTCGATGCGGCCGAGAAGAGCGGTGCCCTGCCGGGCGAGACGCCGATCTTCGCCGACGAGACGATGGCCCTCTACGCGGATGCGGGCAATGCCGGCGCCCTGCCCCGGGCCACCGAAGGGCTCGAGGCGGCCATCGCGGCCCATCTCGCCCGGGCGAAGGACGGCGACTACGTCGCGCTCCTGGCCTATGTGGCGCGCAATCCCGGCCACCACGCGATCCTGCAGGAGGCCCGGGTGGCGCTGCGCGACACGCGCCGCCTCGCCACTTGTCTCGAATTCGGGCCGCGCTTCCTGCACTCCACCGGTCAGGCCTACAAGGGCGGGCCCGATACCGGCGTGTTCCTGCAGATCACGGCCGATCCCTCGGCGGATCTCGCGATTCCCGGTCGCAGCCTCGGTTTCGCCACGGTGGTAGCGGCCCAGGCCCGGGGCGATTTCGCGGTTCTGGCCGAGCGCAGACGCCGGGCCCTGCGCGTCCATATCAAGGGCGGTCAAGTCGAGGCCGGCCTGAAGCGCATCGCCGCGGCGATTCGAGCGGCGCTCTAGCATCGGCTCCAGGGCACCCCCGCCGGGGACCTCGAGAACCGCCCGCTTCCAACAGGGAGCGGGCGGTTCTTTGCCGAGGGAGCTGATCCGAAACGGACGCGGCGGCTCGGGCAGAGACGCGGCCGCGACCTACGACGCGAAGCCGTTGTCCCGTCCCCAGATGATGGCCTCGCCGCGGCGATGAATGCCGAGCTTCCGATAGAGTGCGGCAGCGTGGTTGCGCACGGTGTTGGGGGTCAGCCCCAGGCGCTTGGCGATGGCGCCGTCGCCGAGGCCCTGACAGATCAGGCGGAGCACCTCGCCCTCGCGGCGGGTGAGGTCGGGTCTGACCGGCGCTGGCTCCGACGAACTCGGATGACGCAGGCTGCCGAGCTTGTCGATCAGACCGCGGCTGAACCACGAGGTGTCGGCCATCACGGTCTCGATCGCATCGAACAATTCACGCTCGGAGCGCTTGCGATCGCTGATGTCCTGCAGCACCGCGAGGAGACAGGGTTCGTCGCCGATGGTGACGCTCTCGGCCGAGACGAGGCAGTCGAGATCGATTCCATCGCGGCTGCGCAGGCAGGCCTCGAAGCCGAGAACGCTGCCTTGCGCGGCAAGGTCATGGCCGAAGCGCTCGCGCTGAGCGCCGTTGGCCCAAAGGCCGATCGCATCGAGTTCGTGCCCCACCACGGCGTCCTCCGCATGACCGAAGGTCCGCGTGAAGGCTTGGTTGATTCCGATCACGGCGAGGCCATCGGCCCGACACAGCAGAGTCGGAACGGGCGTGAGGCGGAACGCCGTCGCGAAGCGCTCCTCGCTGTGGCGCAGGGCTGTCTCGGCCTTCTTGCGCAATTCAAGATCGGCGAAGGTGAAGAGCATGCAGGGCTCGTCGCCCATGTCGATGGGCTGGCCTGCCACGATGACGAACCGGGTACCGCCGTCGGGCAAACGCAGGCAGGCCTCCATCTGCGGGATCGTCTCGCCCGCGTTGAGGCGTGCGATGGCCAAGTCCCGGCTGCGGGCCTCGTTGAGCACGTCGACCTCATAGACGCTGCGCCCGATGATGTCCGCGCTGCGATAGCCCGTCATTTCCAGGAAGCCGAGATTGACCTTCACGTGGCGGAGGTCTGACAGCCGGCAGATCACGGCCGGTGCCGGGTTCGCGTTGAATGTCTTCTCGAAACGTTCTTCGGCTGCGAATTGCGAGGTGACGTCGGCCAGGATCAGCACGAGGCAATCGGGCTTGCCCGCCGCATCCCTGATGATGAGGCTGCGGATGCGCTGCATCACATCGAATTCGGGCCGGTCCGTTCGTCGGACATTGACGATGACCTCATCGAAGGTCTCGCCGGCGAGAACGCGCTCGATCGGCGTGCGCGTGATGACGTGGTTGTTGCGGTAGCGCAGGACAAAGGTCTCGCGAAATGCCGAGACCGTTCCGCCCAGTTCGGCGAGGTCAGCCGCCCCGTGCATCGCGAGGGCGGCCGCATTGGCCCAGGCAATGCGCTGATCGGGCTCGATGAGGATCACGCCCTCGGAGAGCCCGGCGATGATTTGGTGCAGCTGAGAACGGTCGACACCCGTCGTCAAAGGTTTTGGCATCCTGTGTACAGAAGCGGCGCCGACACCGGAGAGGACGCCCGGGTGCGTCGGCGCCCCTCACGCGAACGAATCCGTTCGCCCGAGGAACAAACGCAGGAGCGTCCGACTCGTTGCCGAAATGTTCCGGACCGGGAAGCGTGGCCGCTGCTTTGCATGCAATATTCCTGCTGAATGGGTTAGGCGGGAGATCGCGATGTGCCAAGGTGACGATCCGAGTTGTAGCCACTTTCCCGAGCACCGGCGGCGCCTGCTGGGCGACCTCGAACCGGAGCGGCGGGCCTTCCTGAAAAGCGGCTTCGTCGCTTCGGGTGGCGCCGCCGCTCTGATGGCCGGTGGCCTCACGTTGCCCGGTGTCGCCCTTGCCCAGGCGAGCGCGCAGCGTGGCCCCAAGCGGACGGCGCATTACCACCTGCCGGCCACGGCCGAGACCGTGCATTGGGGCTATTTCAGCCGCAGCCTGAAACCGCAGATCGAGATCGATTCCGGCGATTACGTCACCATCGAAACCCTGACGCACCATGCCAACGACGATGCCGAGCGCATGGTCAATGGCGATCCCGGTGCAGAGAGCGTCTTTCTCTGGACAAAGGAGAAGAAGGGCGTCGCCCGGCGCGGGGCCGGCCCGGAGGACACCAAATTCGGCCCCGGCGGCGGCCTCGGCGTGCATATCTGTACCGGCCCGGTGGCGATCCGTGGAGCCGAGCCCGGCGATGTCCTCGAGGTCCGCATCCTGGACGTGATGCCCCGCCCCTCGGCTAACCCGGCCTTCAAGGGCCGCACCTTCGGGAGCAACGCCGCCGCGAACTGGGGTTACCACTACAAGGACATGATCACCGGTGATCGGCCCCGCGAGGTGGTGACGATCTACGAGGTCGATGCCACGGGCGCGCGCGACTGGGCACAGGCGGTCTACAGCTTTCGCTGGCCGGGCGTGACGGACCCGTCCGGTGTCGACCACCCGACCATCGACTATCCGGGCCTGCCGGTGGACCACACCCGCACGCAGCGCAATTTCAATGCGCTCAAGGGCTTCCGCGTGCCGATCCGACCGCATTTCGGGACGATGGGCTTGGCACCCAAGGAAGCCGAGATGGTGAACTCGATCCCGCCGAGCTACACCGGCGGCAACATCGACAACTGGCGCATCGGCAAGGGCGCGACCCTCTACTATCCTGTCGCCGTGCCGGGCGCCCTGTTCTCGGTGGGTGACCCCCATGCGAGCCAGGGCGATTCCGAACTCTGCGGCACCGCCATCGAGTGCTCGCTCACCGGCACCTTCCAGTTCATCCTGCACAAGAAGGCGGACCTTCCGGGCACGGCCCTCGAGACCCTCGATTTCCCGATGATCGAGACGGCCGAGGATTGGGTGCTCTCGGGCTTCAGCTACCCGAACTATCTGGCCGATCTCGGGCCCGACGCGCAGACCGCGATCTTCGCCCAATCCTCCATCGACCTCGCCATGCGCGATGCCTTCCGCAAGATGCGCCGGTTCCTGATGCATGGACACGGACTGACCGAGGACGAAGCGATCTCCCTCATGTCCGTCGCGGTGGATTTCGGCATCACCCAGGTGGTGGACGGCAATTGGGGCGTCCACGCCATCGTGAAGAAATCGATCTTCCCGGTGCGAGTAACCTGATCCGCAGCCTTCGCGCCGGTCAGAGTCGACCGGCGCGCACGGACAGGGGCCAACGAATGTCCCGCTGCACGGTGGGGGCGCCCCAGGCCGCGGCCAGGGCATCTTGGAATGCCGTGATGAGCGCCCGGCCCAACGCCGTTTCCAATGCCCGGACCGCCGAACAGGTCTCCGTGTAGCTGATCAGCTCGGAGCGTCCCCAGGACAGCCTGATGGCAAGTTCTGGCATCGCAACGGCCGGGAAGGGGAACGGGAGCGTGCGATAGCCGTCTTCGACGTGGCGGCGCTCGGGCGGCCAATAGGGGCCGAGGGTTCCGCCATAGAAGCGCTGCGTCACGGCATCGATCGCCGCATCATCGATGTGCAGCACCCAGTATGTGGTGAGCGCCAGGATGCGCGACCCGTCGCACCTCGGTGTAGAAGGTCGGGAGTTCGAGCCAGTGGGCTGCCTGCGCGACCGGCACGAGGTCGCGCGCGCCGCCGGCTGACCGCTCCGCTCGGGCGGGCGCCACGCTGTAGGCGACGCGGGCATGTGGCCTCGCAGGGGCAACCTGCGCGGTGCTCGCATCCGTGGCGATGACGTGTTCGAATCGATCGGCAAGCAGGACTGAGAGCTGCCCGGTGCCGCAGGCGCAATCGAGGGCCACGGACTGCCCCGGCGCGGCATCCGCGAGCGCATCGGCCAGGGCCCCCCTGATTAGGTCGGTCGGTGCGCCGCATACTCGGCCGCATGGGCCGAAAAATGATCCTGGAAACACGTCATCGCTGTCAGGCCCTTCTGACTCAAGGGGCCGCCCCGAACCGACCGGGGCAGGTCCCGGTCGTGAGCGCCACGTTCCGAGCGAGAGGCTTGAGCCCGCGATCCGGGCGGTCCGGCGGCTCCCGGTCTTTGCTCGGGGATGTCTCGACCGCACAGACAGATTAATCGAGGCGGAGCCGCGGCTCTCGCTGCCGCCTCCCAGCTCGTGCCCTCCGAACGAAGTTATACGGAGCCTGGGCTCAGCACCGGGGCCGGCCCCTCGGAGACGTCGCCCCGAGTTGCCGACTTCGATCGCGTGCGTCAGCAGCTCAGGCGCCGACCTTCCCGACGGCCGAAGACCCGATAATGTGCGGCGCCGGATTCCATCTGGCCGCGATTGACGGCCCGGCGGACATCGGGGTTGCAGCGCAGGTATTCGGCCTCGTCGAAGCCATAGTCCCGTCGGCCGGAGCCGCGGCCGCGGTCCCGGAAATCGCCATCGCGATCGCGATATCCGTCGTCCCTACCCCGATATCCGTCGTCGCGGCCGCGATAGCCGTCTTCGTATCCGCGGTAGGGCTGGGCCAGGACAGGGCTCACCGAGCCGAGGACCGTCAGCCCCAGAACCGCCGCTGCACAGAGTGACTTCATGTCCGTAATTCTCCTTGCCGGACGCGGAAAACGGTTCCGCTTGTGTTTTGGTTCAATCCGCTGCGACGATCCGGCCTTCGAGGCCGAACAGGCGACCGAGACCGCGCACCCGGTTGAGGATCCGATCACCGGGAAGGGAACCCAGGTCCGCAGGAAGGGTCAGCGTCACCCGGCCACTCTCGATGGTGACGGAAATCCGCCCGAGGGCTCCCGCTATGCCGGCCGAGAGGGGAAAGGCGAGGCGCAGCAGGGCGCCGAGCAGACGGGCGCGCTCGAACAGGCGGGGGCCCGCCAGGTTGCGCAGCATCGGGCTCGCCTTCTCGGGGGCGATTCCCTCGTGGCGGAAGTAGATGGCCAGTGCCAGATAGGCCCGGCCTGGATGGTCGATCCCGACGAAAGCCGCGTGGGTGATCACGTTGACGCTCTGCTCGCCGCGGTAATCCGGGTGCGCCCGCCAGCCGATATCGGACAGGAGGCAGGCTGCGTGGCGCAGGCGACGCTCGTCGGCGGTCTCCGGTTGATCGAGGCTGGCGATGAAGCGGTCGCTCCAGGTGATGAGGTCCTCCGCATGGCCCGGCGAGCGGGCACGCAAGGTGTTCAATTCGGCCGCCGCCGCCAGAAGCGGGTCGGCAAGGCGTGCGTCGCGGTCGAGCTGCTCGTAGAGCAGGCCCTCGCGCACGCCGCTGGCGGAGACGGCGAGCTCGCGCGGACGTCCGATCCGGATGATCTCTTCCAGCACCACGGCCCCGTAAGCGAGGAGGGGACGGCGCGCTTCGGAGACGCTCTCCACATCCTGCAGCAGGGCCGCGTCGGTGCGCTCCACCACTTCGAGGAAGTTCAGCTCGTCCGACGGCTCGACGCTGTAGCCGTGCATGACGTGCAGCGGGTATCCCCGGGCCGATTGGTGCAGCCGCGCGAGCGCGCGCCACGTCCCCCCGACGGCGTAGAAGCTGCGCCCGCGCAGGGTCTCCAGCTGGGGCGCCGCCTTCTTCAGGTTCTCGCGGACGATCTTGAGGGCCTTCTTGACCGAGCCACCCGAGAGATCCTGGAGGGCAAGGCCGCCGAGCGGCATCGTCACGCCCATCCCCACCGTGGCCCCGCGCACATCCACCAGTTCCAGGGAGCCCCCGCCGAGGTCGCCCACGACCCCGTCGGGCGCGTGGAAGCCCGAGATGACGCCGAGCGCCGAGAGCTCGGCCTCGCGCCGGCCGGAGAGCAGTTCGATGCGCTGGCCGCAAGCGGCTTCCGCCGCGGCGAGAAATTCCTGGCCGTTCTCGGCGTCGCGCGCGGCGGCGGTGGCCAGAACGAAGGTGCGCGACACGCGCATGGTTTCGCACAGCACGCGGAAGCGCGCGAGCGCGACCAGTGCCCGGCGCACCGCCTCCTCGTTGAGGCGGCCCGTGGAGAGCACGTTGCGGCCGAGGCCGCACAGCACCTTCTCGTTATAGAGCGGAGTGGGCGCCCGGGTCAGGCCGTCATAGGCGACAAGCCGTACCGAGTTCGAGCCGATGTCGATGATCGCCACCGGCTCGATGTGGTCCCCGGCCCCGGACAAGGGGATGCCCTGGACGGGCGCGGGGCGGGCTGGGTCGAGGCCCATGCGGGCTCCTCTGGACGATCCGTCAGCCACGCTGCGCGCGTCGGCTCAGGGCGCGCGGGCTCGACTTCTTCGACGACTTGCCGCGCCCGGAGAGGCTCGGATTCGTCATGAAATACTTGTGCGCATTGAACGGCTCCTCCCCTTCGGCAGGTTGGATCCGTTCGCTGGCACCAGACGCCAGTACACGCCAGCTTTGGCGGTTGTCGAGGAGATTGGCCAGCATGATCTGGTCCAGCACCTGCTGATGCACCGTTGGATTGGTGATCGGCAGGAGCGCCTCGACGCGGCGATCGAGATTCCGGCTCATCAGGTCGGCTGACGAGATGTAGACGACGGCCTTGGGGTGGGGCAGCCCGACACCGTTGCCGAAGCAGTAGATGCGTCCATGCTCCAGGAAGCGCCCGACGATCGATTTGACGCGGATCGTCTCCGACAGCCCCGGGATTCCCGGGCGCAGACAGCAGATGCCGCGCACCACGCAGTCGATCTGGACCCCCGCCTGTGAGGCGTCGTAGAGCGCATCGATGATCTGCTGGTCGACCAGCGAGTTGCATTTGATCCAGATCGCGGCGGGGCGTCCGGCCTTCGCGTGGGCCACCTCCGCCTCGATGTTCTCCAAGAGACGCGGTTTCAGGGTCAACGGCGAGACCGACATCCGCTCCAGCTCGGCGGGCTCGGCGTAGCCGGTGATGAAGTTGAAGATCCGGCTGACGTCCCGCGCCACGGCGGGATCGGCGGTAAAGAAGGACAGGTCGGTGTAAATGCGCGCGGTGATCGGATGGTAGTTGCCGGTGCCGACGTGGCAGTAGGTGACGAGGCGGTCGCCCTCGCGCCGGACCACCATCGACAGCTTGGCATGGGTTTTGAGCTCGATGAAGCCGAACACGACCTGCGCGCCGGCCTTCTCCAGGTTGCGCGCCCACCGGATGTTGGCCTCCTCGTCAAAGCGGGCCTTCAGCTCGACCAGCGCCGTCACCGACTTGCCGAGCTCGGCGGCCTCCGCCAGGGCCGCGACGATCGGCGAGTTCGAGGAGGTGCGGTAGAGCGTCTGCTTGATCGCCACCACGTTGGGGTCGCGGGCGGCCTGGGCGAGGAACTGCACCACCGCGTCGAAGGATTCGTAGGGGTGGTGGACGATGAAGTCCTTTTGTCGGATCGCCGCGAAGACGTCGCCGCCGCTCTCGCGGATGCGCTCGGGGAAGCGGGGGTTGTAGGACTTGAACTTCAGGTCCGGCCGATCGATGCCGACGATCTGCGACAGCTCGTTGAGGGCGAGCATCCCCTCCACGAAGATCACCGCGTCGCTGCTGATCTCGAGCTCGTCGGCCACGAAGGCACGCAGGTCCTCGGGCATCCCGGCCTCGACCTCCAGCCGGATGACGACGCCGCGGCGGCGCTGCTTGAGGGCCGTCTCGAAATGCAGGACGAGATCCTCGGCCTCCTCCTCGATCTCGAGGTCCGAGTCGCGGATGACGCGGAACGCGCCCTGTCCGCGCAAGGCATAGCCGGGGAAGAGCCGCCCGGTGAACAGCACGATGACCTGCTCGATGGCGATGAAGCGGGCGGTCGCATCGTTCTCGGCATCCGGCAGGCGCACGAAGCGGTCGAGCACCGCCGGCAGACGGATCAACGCGCGCAGGGTCCGGCCGTCGCGGGGGCGCACCAGCATCAGTGCGATGGTGGAGCCGAGATTCGGGATGAACGGGAACGGGTGCGCCGGATCGATGGCGAGCGGCGTCAGGACCGGAAAGACGTGGTTGAGGAAGTAGTCCTCCAGCCACGCCTTGTGATCCTGGGTCAGGCCCGCGGGTTCCATGAGCTCGATGCCAACGCCGAGAAGTTCACCGCGCAGCTCGCGCCAGCGCGCCTGCTGGTCGAGGGCGAGGCGAGAGACCTCGGTCCCCACCCGCGCCAGCTGCTCGGCCGGGGTCAGGCCGTCCTGCGAGGGCAGGACGAGACCGGCACGAACCTGGTCGTGCAGGCCAGCGACGCGCACCATGAAGAATTCGTCGAGGTTGTTGGCCGAGATTGAGAGGAACCGGACCTGCTCCAGGAGGGGGTGGTTGGCGTTCGAGGCCTCCTCCAGCACCCGGCGATTGAACTGGAGCCAGGACAGTTCGCGGTTGACGAAGCGCTCGGGCGAGTGGCGCAGGGCGAGCCCTGCCTCCCGCACGGAATCACGCGCCTCCGCACCTGGGAGGCCGTCGGCGGGAGAGAGCGGCAGGTCTCCGGGAGGCGGCAGGTCGAGATCGGCATCGGGCAGGGCATTGGATACGGGCGCCTTGGCATCCGCGAGCGTGTCCCGGATCGGCTTCCCCGGCTGAGGTTTGGAGGCTACCGCTGCGGGCTGCCCGGTCCGCCGGGCGGCGGGCCGGGCAGCCCGCGTGCGGCCCTCGGTGACACGCGGGGTTCCGGCATCCGATGCGGTCGTGTCCGAGTCCATGTCCGCCAAGAGTTCGTCTCCTACAGGTCTTCGAGGGTCGGCGTCGTAGCATGGGCCGGGCCGGCGTTTGTGACGGTTGCATGACGGTCTTCGGCCGTTGGTCGTGTAGCCAGGCCGCCGTCAGATCGGGGCATGATCCCCGGGATCCGTCTCGTCCTCGTCCTCCGGTTCTTCGGCCCCGAAGCCGAGGCGCTCCAGCACTGCCAGCGCCAGTGGCTTGGTGATGCGTCGACCCCGGCTGAGGGCATCCCGGTCCAGGGCGGTGACCACTTCTCGGGCGCGCCCGAGGGAGCGGTCGATCCGCAGGGCCAGAGCCTCCACGATGGCGAGATCCACCACCAACTGCCGGTCGACGAACAGCTTGACGAGGACCGCGCGCAACAGGGCGTCGTCCGGGGGCAGGATGGTGGCGCCGGGGGCGAGGCGCAGGCGGGAACGCAGGTCCGCCGTCGCTAGGCCCAGCCCCTCCACCGAGGTGGCGGAAGTGACCAGCACCGGGCAGCCCCGTTCGCGCGCGAGGTTGAGGAGGTGGAACAGGGCCGCCTCGTCGCGGGGCGCGCTCCCGTCCGCTCCCACTCGGTCGATGTCCTCGATCACCAGGGCGCCGTTGGAGAGGAAGCGCGGCACCGTAGCGGCGGTGATCTCCGAAGCCTGGGCCGTCCAGGCGTGGGAGCGGGTCGCCCAGATCGAGGCGAGATGGCTCTTGCCGCTCCCCGGTGGTCCGGTGAGCAGGCACACCGTGTCGGGCCAGTTGGGCCAAGCCTCGACCAGCGTATAGGCGGCCTCGTTGGCCGGGCCTACGAGGAAGTCCTCGCGGCCGTAGCGCGGGTCGGCCGGCAGGTCGAAGGCCAGCTGCTTCGGGGGGACGGTGTCGCGGGTTGCCATTCAGGGTTCAGGCTTCGACAGGAGCGCGGGTGCGTCCGCGTAGTAGAGCGGACTCTGGAGGTAACGCTCTAGGACGAAGCGGACCAGCACGCCGATGGACGCCGCCACCGGAACGGCCAGCAACAGCCCGAGGAATCCGAACAGCGAGCCGAAGGCGAGGAGTGCGAACATCAACCAGACCGGGTGAAGACCCACCGATTCGCCCACGAGCTTGGGCGAGATAATGTTGCCTTCGAGGAACTGTCCCACCACGAACACCCCGATGGTCAGGCCGATATGCAGCCAGTCGGAACCTGGCCAGAACTGCGCCAGGGCGACCCCGACCGAGAGCAGGAAGCCGGTCAGCGTCCCCACGTAGGGGATGAAGGTGAGGAAGCCGGCGATCAAGCCGATGAGGACGCCGAAGTTCAATCCGACGAAGAAGAGGCCGACGGCGTAGAAGGTGCCGAGGATGAGGCAGACCAGGGTCTGCCCGCGGACGAACCCCGTCACCGCCCCGTCGATCTCGCGCCCGAGGCGCCGGACCACCGGGCGATGCCGGGGAGGCACCCAGCCGTCGAGGGTCGCGATCATCCGGTCCCAATCGACGAGGAGGTAGAATGCCACCACGGGCGTGACGACGAGGAGCGACGCGATGGAAATCAGCGCTTGGCTGCCCGACCACAAGGATTTCAGGAAGGTCAGGAACCAGGTGCCGCCCTGTCCCACCAAGGTGCCGACCTGCGACTGCAGATCGGTGAGCACGTCGGCGCCTCCCACCCGCTGCAGCAGTGGGCCGGCCCGTTCGGCGAGGATGCCCTGCAGCCGCGAGACCATGCCGGGCAGAGTCGCCACGAGGGCGGAGACCTGATTGGCGGCGAGCGGCACCACGAGAAGCAGGGCCACCACGAGCCCGACGACGAAGACCGCGAGGATGAGGAGCGAGGCCGAGAGCCGCCCGAGCCCGAGGCGCTCGAGTCGGTCCGCGATCGGGTCGAGGAGGTAGGCCAACGCGAGGCCCGCTACGAAGGGCAGCATGACGTCGGCGAGCAGATAGAGCAGGAGGGCGACGCCCACGAAGGCCATCAGCCCGATCATCGCCCTGCCGCGCATCGGCCGTTCCCCGTCCCAATCGTCGTGTGCGCGACGTCGCCGTTCGCGGATCAACAGTGGGAACGGGAGGGGACGCGGTCAAGGCTGCAGGGCGCATGCCGACGTTTCGCGTGCGCCGCTGTCGGAGCCTCGGCTGCGGACCTCGGTGCGAATCCCCGCGACCTGCGATGCGCTCGCTGCGAGGACGGACTCGCGAAGGCGCGCGGGAGCGGTTAGAGGTCGCGGAACACGGACCTTCGGAGAGCGGCGCGGATGACCGGCGAGCCCAGACACGGAATGACCTACGCGGACGCGGGCGTCGACATCGATGCCGGCAACGCCATGGTCGAGACGATCAAGCCGCTGGTGCGCGCCACGCGCCGGCCGGGGGCGGATGCCGAGATCGGCGGGTTCGGCGGCCTGTTCGATCTGAAGGCCGCAGGTTTCAAGGATCCGATCCTGGTGGCGGCCAATGACGGCGTCGGCACCAAGGTAAAGATTGCCATCGAGACGAACCGGCACGACACCATCGGCATCGATCTCGTGGCTATGTGCGTCAACGACATCATCGTACAGGGCGCCGAGCCGCTGTTCTTCCTCGACTATTTCGCTACCGCCAAGCTGGTGCCGGGGGTGGGCGCCGACATCGTGCGCGGCATTGCGGCCGGGTGCCGGCTCGCCGGCTGTGCGCTGATCGGTGGCGAGACTGCCGAGATGCCGGGCCTCTACGACGGCTCCGATTACGATCTGGCCGGCTTCAGCGTCGGGGCGGCCGAGCGCGGGACCCTGCTGCCGCGCGGCAACATCGTGCCCGGCGATGTCGTCCTGGGCCTGCCGTCCTCGGGCGTCCATTCCAACGGCTTTTCGCTGGTGCGCCGCATCGTCGAGAAGAGCGGCCTGTCCTACGATGATCCCGCGCCCTTCGAGCCTACCCGGACCCTCGGCGAGGCCCTGCTGGAGCCAACCCAGATCTACGTCAAGCCGCTGCTGGCGGCCCTGCGCACCACCGATGGGATCAAGGCCCTCGCCCACATCACCGGCGGCGGTTTCCCTGACAACCTGCCCCGGGTGCTGCCCGACGGCGTCGGCATCAGCATCGACCTCGACGCGATCATCCCGCCCCCGGTCTTCGGCTGGCTGTCGGAGGTCGGCGGAGTTGCCGAATCCGAGATGCTGCGCACCTTCAACTGCGGCATCGGGATGGTCGTGGTGGTGGCACCCGAGAGCGTGAGCGCCGTGTCGAAGGCCCTCGACCTTGGTGGCGCCTCCCCGGTCCGCCTCGGCCGCATCACCCCGCGTGGGGCCGAGCCCGTGACCTTCGAAGGCCGGCTCGCCTTCTGATGGCGGCCGCGCAGACATCATCGGTCGGAGGCAAGACCCGCGTCGCGATCCTCATTTCGGGGCGCGGCTCGAACATGGCTTCGCTGATCGCGGCGGCCGAGGCGCCGGATTACCCCGCCGAGATCGTGCTGGTGGCATCCAACCGGCCCGAAGCGCCCGGCCTGACCTACGCCGCCGAGCGTGGCATCCCGACCCGTGCCCTCGATCACAGGGCCTATTCGAGCCGGGAGGCCTTCGACGCCGCGCTGAACGCCGAATTGGAGGCGGCCGGCATCGACCTCGTGTGTCTCGCCGGATTCATGCGGATCTTCACCGCCGGGTTCGTCGAGACCTGGGCCGGCCGGATGATCAACATCCATCCCTCCCTGCTGCCGTTGTTCAAGGGCGTGCAGACCCATGAACAGGCGCTCGCCGCCGGGGTGCGGCTGCATGGCTGCACCGTGCATTACGTCGTGCCCGAGCTCGATGCCGGCCCCATCATCGCGCAGGGGGCCGTGCCGGTCCGGCCCGGCGACGATTCCGACGCCCTCGCCGCTCGGATCCTGGTGCAGGAGCACCGGCTCTATCCCCAAGCCCTGGCTCTCGTCGCGGGCGGAAAGGCCCGACTCGATGGCGCGCGGGTGGTATTCTCGGAGGAGGTGCCGGAGGTGGAGGGGGCGCTGCTCAGCCTGTAGGCGGGCAGACGCCGCAGCCGCCTCACGCGTTCGGCAGATGCGTCGCCAGGGCTTCCAGCACCGCCATGCGAACGGCCACGCCCATCTCGACCTGCTCTCTGATGAGCGACTGCGCCCCGTCGGCGATTTCCGAAGAGATCTCGACGCCGCGGTTCATCGGGCCCGGATGCATCACGAGGGCGTCGGGTGCGGCCAGCCGCAGCTTGTCGGCATCGAGGCCGAAATAGCGGAAATATTCCTTCACGGAGGGGACGAAGGAGCCGTTCATGCGCTCGCGCTGCAGGCGCAGCATCATGACGATGTCGCAGCCCTCCAGGCCCTTGCGCATGTCGGTGAAGACCTCGACACCGAAGCGCTCGATGCCGGTGGGCAGCAGGGTCGAGGGTCCGATCACCCGGACCCGCGCACCGAGGGCCTGCAGCAGGATGAGGTTCGAGCGGGCCACGCGACTGTGCAGGACGTCGCCGCAGATCGCGACCCGCAAACCTTCGATCCGGCCCTTGTTGCGCCGGATCGTCAGCGCGTCGAGGAGCGCCTGCGTCGGGTGCTCGTGGGCACCGTCGCCGGCATTGACCACCGCACAGTCGACCTTGCGGGCCAGGAGGTGCACGGCGCCGGCCGCGTGATGGCGCACCACGATGATATCGGGCCGCATGGCGTTGAGGGTGGCGGCGGTGTCGATGAGGGTCTCACCCTTCTTCACCGAGGACGAGGCCACCGACATGTTCATCACGTCGGCTCCAAGGCGCTTGCCGGCGAGCTCGAAGGAACTCTGCGTCCGCGTCGAGGGCTCGAAGAACAGATTGATCTGGGTGCGGCCGCGCAAGGTGGTGCGCTTCTTCTCGACCTGACGCGAGAGGGCTACGGCGTCCTCCGCCCGGTCGAGGAGGATCTCGATGTCGGGTCGGGTGAGCCCCTCGATCCCGAGCAGGTGCCGGTGGGGGAAGCTGGGAGGGGCGGCTGTCATGGTGGGTCCAGGGCTATAGGCCGCCCCGCAGGGGCCGGCAAGCGCGCGCGGAGCGCCCGCCGGGCTGGCGTCGTCAGACCCCGGGGGCCACCAGCGGCCGTAGGGATTCGGCCAGATCCGTCAGGCTCAGGCCGCCCTTCTGCAGGACCCGATCCGCACGCCCCGCGAGCCGCCTGCGGTCGTCGGCCGTGATGTCCTTGGCGGTGAGGACGACGACCGGGATATCGCGCCACTCGGCCTGCTCGCGCAAGGCTCTCAGAAAGCCGAAGCCGTCCATCTCCGGCATCATCAGGTCGAGGAGGATGAGGCAGGGCTTCTTGGCCGCCGTCGCCTCCAGGCCGGCCACGCCGTTCTCGGCCGAGGCGACGCGCCAGCCCTCGCGGGTCAGCATCGCGGAGAGGCGCTCGCGGGCATCCGGATCGTCATCGATGATCAGCACCGGGCCCTTGTGCTCGGAGGGCTTGAACCGCTCCATGGCCGACTTGAGCTGGCCCCACTCAATCGGCTTCTGCAGGTAGTCGGTGGCGCCCAGCGAGAAGGCGAGGTTCTGCTCGTCGAGCACCGTCACCATGATGATCGGGGTCGCGCCGAGTTCCGGGTCGGCCCGCAGGGTACGCAGCACCGACCAGCCATCCATGCGCGGCATCGTCACGTCGAGGAGGATCACCCGGGGCTTGAGCTCGCGAGCCCGCTCCACGCCCTCGCGCCCGTCACGGGCGGTGGCCACGGTGAAGCCGTCGCGTTCCAGGAAGCGCGCCAGGAGATCGCGCGTCGCGGCGTCGTCGTCGATGATCAGGACATGGCCGCCGGCGATCGGTCGTGCCTCGCCGGTCCGGTGAAGAGAGTCGTGGTCCTGATGAGCCGCCGCGAGCGGGTTTGGAGGCACGTAGGTCGCCGGCACCGCCAGGGTGAAGGTCGTGCCGGCTCCCTCCTCGCTCTCCACCTCAATGCGGCCACCCAGCATCTCGGCGAAGGCGCGGGTGATGGCGAGGCCGAGGCCGGTGCCGCCGAACCGGCGGGTGGTCGAGGCGTCGGCTTGGGTGAAGCGCTGGAACAGCTTGGCCTGCTGCTCGGGGGTCATGCCGATACCGGTGTCCGTCACGCGGAAGACGAGCCAGTTGGCCCCCTCGCGCGCCGTGCGGGTGACCCCCAGGGTGATGCGCCCGGCCTCGGTGAACTTCGCCGCATTGCTCAGGAGGTTGATGAGGCACTGGCGCAGCTTAGTTTGGTCGGTCTGCGCCTCGCCGAGGTCGTCCGCGATCTCGAGGGCCAGGCTGTTGCCCTTCTTGTCGACCAGCGATTCCACGGTGGCGGCGACGTCGCGCACGGTCTCGGCTACCGGGAAGGCCTCGGCATAGATCTCCATGCGCTCGGCCTCGATCTTCGAAAGGTCGAGGACATCGTTGATGAGGCCCAGCAGGTGGCGGGCGTTCGCCTCGATCTTGCGCATGTCGGCGAGGAGTCCCTCCTCGCCGAGATCCTCGATCTCCTCCTGCAGCATCTCGGAATAGCCGATCACCGCCGAGAGCGGGGTCCGCAACTCGTGGCTCATGTTGGCCAGGAACTGGCTCTTGGCGCGGTTGGCCTCCTCGGCCGCCTCCTTGGCGGCCTCCAGGGCGAGTTCCGCTTCCTTGCGGGCGGTGACGTCGGAATGGGTGCCGACCCATTCGCGGATGCTGCCGTTCTCTTCCAGGATCGGGACGGCACGGGCCGACATGATCCGCCACACCCCGTCCTGGCGGCGGACACGGTGCTCGATCTCGTAGGGCGCGAGGGTTTCCAGGGCCTGCAGCCAAGCCGCGTTGGTGCGTTCGCGGTCGTCGGGATGAATCGAGCCCAGCCATCCGGCTCCGGCGGCCTCCTGGGGCGTCTGACCGGTGAAGCGGGTCCATTCGGAGGGGGTCACCTCGAATCCGCCTTCCGGATTGGTCGTCCAGACGATGGCGGTGGTGGCCTCGGTGAGGGAGCGGAAGCGCTCCTCGCTGTGGCGCATGCGCTCCTCGGAGAGCTTGCGCAGGGTTTCGTCCGAGACCACGAGTCCGACGCCGTCGGCCTGGGCGCCGCCGGTGCGTGCGGAGCCGGTCCGTCCGCGCAGGGGATAGAAGCTCATCTGGAAGTGGCGCACCCCGCGTGGTGCGCTCGGGGTGGGCACCGCCACGTCGACGTTGGTGGTCACCAAGCCCTCGTCGCGGGCGGCTTTGAGCTTCGGGATGAGCTGCTCCTGCAGCGTCGGTACGTTCGCCCAGATCGGCGCACCGAGATCGGCGCCGAATCCGCGCTCATTCATGGTGGCGAGCGCCCGGTTCATGTTCTGAATCGTCAGGTCACGGTCGAGGAAGCCGAGGCCGACGGGTGCGTTGGCGAAGACGCCGTCGAGGAGGGCGGCGGTGCGCTGCTCGTCGCGACGGCGTACCAAGGCGAGGCGCCCGAGCAGCCCGACCGCACCCAGGGCCGAGGCGATCGACACCAGCAGCAGCACGAGTGAGAGCACCCGGTCCCGCTCCTCGCTGACGGCGAGGACAGCGGTAGCGTGGTTCTGGACACCCTTGGCGGCCCCCCGCACGCCGTCCATGGTGCGCTTGCCCTCCCCCAGGCGAGCCAGCGAGACGGCCGCGTCGTAGCCCCGGTTCCGGCGCAGGTCGATGACGTGGGCGGCGTAGTTCCGCTTCGCTTCCACGAAACGGCGCAGGTCGCGCATGTGTTCGGGCGCCTGGGCATCGGTCTGCTTCGTCAGGGTCTCGATGGTATCGAGCTGCCCGTCGATGGTGTTCTGGGCCGCCTGATAGGGCTCGAGGTAGGGTTCCTCACCAAACAGCACGTAGCCGCGCATGCCGGTCTCGAGCTCGACCATGTTCGACAGCAGGCGCTCGCTCTCGCTGAGGATCGCGTGCTGGCGCGCCGCTTCGGTGCGGCTGGCCTCACCGGCCAGATAGTTTCCGATGCCGGCCGCTACCGCGATGCCGATGAGCACCAGGGCGAGGGGGGAACTCGGCAGGCCCGCGAGAATGCGGGGCTTGCGCCAACCACGATCGGGACGCTTCGGGTAGGCGCTGGTCATGCGATGCGGTTCACGGGGTTGACGCCCGGGCGGGCGGGAGGAAGGGCCGGCGTGGTCGCGGCGGCGATGGTGTTGCGCTCCAGCCCCACCACGACAGGATGGGAGGAACAGGATCACGGGTCCGACGCTCGCAAACGCGCCGGCGCCGTTTCCGTTCATCCTGGGGCTCGCCGCGCCCGGTGCGATATCCGCTCAATCGGCACCTTCGTCCGGGATGGCGAGACGCGTGCCGCAGGCCTTGCAGTGAACCGCATCGCTGTCGTGGCGCTGCAGGCCGCAGGCCGGGCAGGGAAACCGTACCTTGGGGGGGCGGAACAGCACCTGGGCGAGACGCAGGAACAGCGTCACGCCGAAGATCATGACGACGACCGAGATCAGGCGTCCGGTCGGGCCCGGCAGGGTGATGTCGCCGTAGCCGGTGGTCGTCAGCGAGGTCACAGTAAAATAGAGCGCGTCGATGGCGTTGCCGATCGCCGGGTTGCTGCCGTGCTGCGTGGCGTAGACGATCCCGGTCATCACGAAGACGAAGACCGCGAGATTGGTGGCGGCCAGGATCGCGTCCTCGTTGGCGCGAAAGACGGTGCTGTCGGCGCGGAGGCGATCGAGGAGTTGGTAGGTGCGCAGGAGGCGCAGGGTCCGGAGGATGCGTAGGAAGCCGACCCCCTCCCCCACCACCGGCGCGAGGAACGATACCACCGCGGCGATGTCCGCCCAGGTGGAGAGGTGCAGGAATTCCTGCGCCCGGTTCCGGCTGATGGCGAGGCGCGCCAGGAAGTCGAGGAGGACGACGAGGCCGAGGACGACGTCGATTCCCTCGATCCAGGGCGCGCGCGGCAGGAACGAGGTCACCACGACGTAGGCGACGGTGGTCACGTCCAACACGAGGAGGCCGTAGCGGAAGCGATGCGCCCCGTCGGTATTTCCTTCGTAGAGTCCGGCGAGGCGCGCGGTGAGTGAGGTCATGGCGGCAGAACGGCCGATCGGGGTTGGTCGATCAGCGCCGCAGCCGATTGCCGAGAACGAAGCCGAACAGGCCCATCAGGATGATGCCGGCCGCGCCCTCGATCCCCACAAGCAGGTTGGTGACGCGGCCGACCGGCTTCACGCCGATTTCGGGGGGATTGGCGGTCATCATGTTCAGCGCGCTGTAGCTCACGAGATCGAGGGGATTGTAGGTCGCCCGCCCGTCGCCCCCCTCCGGGATCAGGCCACCGGTCAAGCCGTAGAGAACCGCGAAGACGAAGATCAGGATGACGAAGGCGCGGGCGATGCGCGACAGGCTCTCGCCGTAGTCGCAGAGCCACTCCACGAAGCGGTCGGCAACCCATTGATAGCCGTGGCGGGCGAGGTCCGGGCCCACGCGCTTCTCCCAGGCCGCCCGTGCCTGGGCGCCCGCGTGGAACCGGCCCATCCGGCGGCCCCGCTTGTAGGCCCAGCTCGCCGCATCCTGGCTGCCGATGCTCTTGAAGTTCTGTTCCAGGGCGAGGTAGCTCGCCTGCGCGGCGACGTAGTCCCGGGCGATCTCTTCGCCCACCGCGCCGCCGAGCTGGTCCACCCGCATCCGGGTGCCGTTGAGCCAGGCCCCGGCGAAGCGCGCATGGCGCAGGTCGCAGGTGGAAAGATTGAGCCGCACCAGGCTGGTCTCGGACAGGTCGGCCCCGGACAGGTCGGCCCCGTCGAGCTTCACCCCGGTGAGGTTGGCCCCTCGCAGGCGTGACCCGCTGAGCTGGGTCTTCTTCAGGCTGGCGCCCTCGAAATCCGCGTAGGTCAGGTTGACGCCCACGAGCTTGACCTCGTCCAGGCGTGCACCGCGGAAATGCGTGTAGTCGGCATCTGCACCGGTGAAGTCGGCCCCCCAGAGGTCTGCGCCGTCGAAATTGGCGCCGTCGAGGAGCGCCCGGCGGAGCTTGGCGAATCGCATCGCAGCGCCCCCGAAATGCGCATCCTCCAGCATGGCGTCGTCGAAATTGGCTTCGCCGCCGGCAATGCCGGTGAAGCGGGCGCCGCTGAGATCGGCACCGGCGAAATTCGCCTCCTCCACCGTGGCGCCGGCGAAGCCCGCAGAGCGTCCGAGGGCCCCGGCGAGATTGGCCCCCGCGAGGTTGGCGCCGGTGAGATCCGTGTCCTCAAGGTGCGCGTCGCTGAGATCGGCACCGGCGAGGGCGAATCCGGCCTGCTTCGGGTCCCACCAGGCCGGTGGTTGCGGGGTCTCGCCGAGCCGGGCCGCCAGGGCTTCTCGCCCTAGGGGCAGGCCGCCGAGGTCGCGGGCTTCGCCACCGGAAAAGCCGATGAAGGCTGCGGATTCGAGGCGGGCGAGGAGCGCGTCGACCCGTGCGCGCGCTGCGGCAGTCTCCTCGGCGTCAGGCTCCATGACCGACCTCCCGGTGGGCCATGCGGGCACCATTCCGGCCCTGGGACGTTTCGCAACGCTCGGCCACGGCGTGCCGGCGACGGCACGGGAGGTGAAGTGTGGCGGGGACATGGATGGCACTGGGCCTGAAGGCCTTCGGCGTGCTCCTCGTGGCGGCGACGCTCCTGCCGTTCGTTCCGAGCAATTCCGGCTTCATCCGCACCTTCGATTTTCCGCGACTGCAGATTGCGGCCCTGATCGTGCCGGTGATCCTGGGCCTGCTTCTCGTCGCCCGCGATGCCCCGGGGCTGATGCTCGCCGCGGGCCTCGTGGCAGCCCTAGCCTACCAAGTGGCTTGCATCTACCCGTTCACGCGTCTGTCCTCGCCGCAGGCCGTGGCCGCGGAGGCCGGCGCCTGCCGCTCCGACGCCGGCGTGTCGATCATGATCGCCAACGTGCTCGAGTCCAACCGCGCCTACGCACCGATCCTCGATCTCATCGCCGCTCAGGACCCCGACCTGCTGCTGCTGGTCGAGACCGACGCAGCCTGGGCGCAGGCGCTCGAACCCCTGCGGGCCCGCTATCCTCACGTGCTGGCCCAGCCGCAGGGCAACACCTACGGGCTGATGTTCTATTCGAAGCTCCCCCTCACCGACCCGCAGGTGCGCTTCCTCCTGGAGGACGACGTCCCCTCCGTCCGCGCCGGTGTGACCCTGCGTTCCGGCGAGACCTTCACGTTCTTCGGCGTGCATCCGCGCCCGCCCCACCCGGGCCAGAGCAGCGCCGCACGCGACGCCGAGCTCGTCCTGGTGGCCCGCGAGGTGAAGGCGGAGGGGCGTCCCGCCGTTGTGGCGGGGGATCTCAACGACGTCGCCTGGTCCAAGACCAACGACCTCTTCCAGCGGATCAGCGGGCTCCTCGATCCGCGCATCGGGCGCGGTCTCTATCCGACCTTCAACGCGAAGTGGCCGCTGCTGCGCTGGCCCCTCGATCATATCTTCTTCAGCGCCGACTTCCTGCTTGGCCGGATCGAGCGCCTGCCCCATATCCAGTCCGACCATTTCCCGATCCTCATCAGCCTGTGCCGCAGCGATCGAGCTCCGGACCTGCAGGAGGCACCGGAGGCTACGGTGGACGATCACGCGGACGCTCGAGAAGCCCTGGAGGCCGCGCCCTGATGTTCGGCGCCGCCTGTAGGCTCAATGCTGGGCGACACCCGCCGCCATGTTGATCGCCAGCGCTAGGACGCTTGTGTTGAAGACATAGGCATAGATCGTCTGCACCGTGGCGACCCGGCGCATCGCCTTGCTGGTGATGTCGGTGTCCGAGGTTTGGGACGTCGCCCCGATCGTCGCGGAAAAGTAGAAGAAGTCCCAGAAGTCTGGGTTCTCGTCGCCGTTGAAGTCGAGGCCGCCGCGGGACGTGTCGGCATCGGCGCCGTAGTAGAGGTGCGCGTAGTGCACCGTGAACACGACCTGCACGAAGAGCCAGGCACAGATCATCGTGGCGGCCGCGAGGGCCAGGTGAGTCAGGCGATAGGCTTCGCTGCCGCTTCCTCCGAGAACCAGCATGGCCACGGCGCCGAAGCTCGCCGCCGCCGCCAGGATCGCGAAGAGCGTGACCGTGAAGGCGCTGTCATCAAGGCGCGAGGCCTCGGCCCGCAGGGAATCCCGTGACTGGCGTGCGGCCTTGCCGACGATGAGCCCGCAATAGACGAGAACCCCGAGACACCAACCGATCAGAAGCCGGACCGACAGGTCGGCGAAGGGCAGGATCAGGGCGAGCACCAGGGTGAGCCCGACGCTGACGAGGAGGCGCGGCCGGAGCCAGAAGGCCTGGATGGGATTGAGCATGCGCCGCCTCGCAGGAGTGAGCTCCGTCCCCGCTCCTGCGCCCACGCGCGCCCTATCCGCAAGCCTTGTCGCAGCGTGGTCCACCGCCCCGAACGCGCCGGGCGATCCAGGGCCGCAACGGCAGAAAGAGGCGGTAGGCGAACTCGCCCAGACCGAGCACGCCCGGTAGGCGGGCGAGCCACGCGAGGAAGCGCCAGCGCGGCAGCACGGCCCAGAGCGCGACGAATCCGGCGGCCCCCGAGACCAGGGCACCATCGGGGCGCCGAACGTGGAAGCGCGCCCGGGCCGCACCCCGCGTGAGGCCGGGTCCGAGTTCCGCAGGGCCTTCGGCCCCGACATCGACCCAGGCGATGCGCTCGGCCCCCTCGGAGCGCCGGTACAGCCGGATTTCCGCGGCACAGAGAGGACAGGCGCCGTCGTAATAGACGGTCAGCGCGGGGCGCGCGGTCTGGTAGGTGGACATGGACGAGACATAGGGCACGGCCTGCAACGAAACACGGCCGCGAAGGACTTCGCGGCCGTGTCGGATTCACTCAGGCACCTTTGCAGGCGCGCTTGCGAGGCCTTCAGCGGCGTGCGAGCGCCTTCAGGGCGTTGCGGCCGGCATAGAGCGCCTGCGAGCCGAGGCCCTCCTCGATGCGGATCAGCTGGTTGTACTTGGCCAACCGATCCGAGCGGGCGAGCGAGCCGGTCTTGATCTGTCCGCAATTCGTCGCGACCGCGAGGTCGGCGATGGTCGAGTCCTCGGTTTCGCCGGAGCGGTGGGACATCACGGCGGTGTAGCCGGCGCGCTGGGCCATATCGACGGCCGCCAGCGTCTCGGTGAGCGACCCGATCTGGTTGACCTTCACCAGGATCGAGTTGCCGGTCTGCTCGGCGATGCCCCGCGAGAGGCGGGTGACGTTGGTCACGAACAGGTCGTCGCCCACGAGCTGGCAACGGTCGCCGACCCGGTCGGTGAGCAGCTTCCAGCCCTCCCAGTCGTCCTCGGACATGCCGTCCTCGACCGACAGGATCGGATAGGCATCCACGAGGCCGGCGAGGTAGGCGACCTGTGCCTCGATATCGCGGGTCTGCCCCTCGCCCTCATAGTGGTAGGCACCGTCCTTGAAGAATTCCGTCGCGGCGCAGTCCAGGGCCAGGACCATGTCGGTACCGGGCTTGAAGCCGGCGGCCTGGATCGACTGCATCACGAAGTCGAGGGCAGCCTCGGCCGAAGGCAGGTTCGGGGCAAAGCCGCCCTCGTCGCCCACGTTGGTGTTGTGGCCGGCCTTCTTCAGGGCGCCCTTCAGAGTGTGGAACACCTCGGCGCCCATGCGAACAGCCTCGGCGAGCGACGATGCGCCCACCGGCATGATCATGAATTCCTGGAAGTCGATCGGATTGTCGGCATGCGCGCCACCGTTGATGATGTTCATCATCGGTACGGGCAGCACCCGACCCTGCGTTCCGCCGATGTAGCGATAGAGCGGCAGTCCGGCCGTCTCGGCAGCAGCCTTGGCGACGGCCAGCGAGACGCCGAGGATCGCATTGGCGCCGAGGCGGCTCTTGTTCGGGGTGCCGTCGAGCTCGATCATCGCCTCGTCGATGGCGATCTGGTCCTCGGCATCCATGCCGCCGATGGCGTCGAGGATGTCGGACTGCACGGCGTTGACCGCCTTGCGCACGCCCTTGCCGCCGTAGCGGCCCTTGTCGCCGTCGCGCAGCTCCATCGCCTCGTGCGCGCCGGTGGAGGCGCCTGACGGCACGGCTGCGCGGCCGAAGGAGCCGTCCTCGAGCAGCACGTCGACCTCGATGGTCGGGTTGCCTCGGCTGTCGAGGATCTCACGGGCGGCGATGTTGGTGATCGCGGTCATGCAGGCGCCTTCCGGACGTTTCGGCTTGTCGAGGCCTCAATCGCGTGAGGCCGGGCCCCTCCCGGACGCCGCCATTTGGCCGCATCGGGGATGGGGTGATCCCGCCGAGGCTTATCCGCCAACACTTCGCGTCCGGCAAGCGCCCTCGGTAACCCGCTGCCTTCGGGCCGACAGAATCTCCCGCGTCCCGTCTGGACCGGATCGCGTCAGCGGTCTCCGGCGCCCGATAGAAGCAACTCGATCTGGGCCATCCCGTTCTCGCGCGCCTTGGCTTCGGTGGGATGATTGCGGTCGGATCGCTGAATCAGCTTCCCCTTCCGGCGAATCGCCCACTGGTATGGACTGCCCGGCGCCTTGGGCGGCTGGATCTCCAGGGTGTAGGGGTAGGTAGCCGTGTTTTCGTCGCTCATACGTTCCATATGGCACGCGGACCCCGCGCCTGCCACTCGTCGGTGACACATGACTGGCGAAATGATTGGATTTCGTCATAAGGCCTGACGCCTACGACGTGGTCCGCTCCTCGTCTTCGGAAGATTTTGCCCATGACGCCACCGCCTTCAGGCGCCGAGAGCCTGCAACTTGGACAGATGACGCCCCCGCCGGGCAGCCCGGACGAGGCTCGACTCGACCGGGTGCCGAACCCACATCCGACCACCGACTATCTGGCCCGCTTCACCGTGCCGGAATTCACCTCCCTGTGCCCGGTCACCGGCCAGCCGGATTTCGCCATCCTGGTGATCGACTACGTACCGGATCAGTGGCTGGTCGAATCGAAGTCGCTGAAGCTCTATCTGACGGCCTTCCGCAATCACGGAGCCTTCCACGAGGATTGCACGGTGGGTATCGGCCTGCGCCTCACCGAGTTGCTGGCGCCCCGCTACCTGCGCATCGGCGGCTTCTGGTACCCACGCGGCGGTATTCCCATCGACGTGTTCTGGCAGACGGGCGAGCCGCCGAAGTCCGTCTGGCTTCCGGATCCCGGTGTGCCACCCTACCGGGCCCGCTGAGAACCGTTCCCTTGAGAGCGGCCTCGGCTCAGGCCGCCATCGTCCGCGTCTCGATGCAAGGCCAGGCTGCCTGTGCGGCCAGACGCAGGCGCAAGGCGCTGCCGATCCGGCAGCGCGCAGCCTCGACGATCGGACCGTCGAACGCCACCGGGCGGCAGCGGCCGGATAGCGGACTGCCGGTCCCGTCGACGTCCCTCCACCAGCCCTGCCTGGTGTCGCTGCCGAACCAGGCGCGCGCGCCGCTCTCGAAGTACGATTCGGCCGGCAGGCCTTCCGCCAGCAGGATGTCGTGCCGGTCGAGTTCCCCATGCCAGTAGGTCACCCGGTAAACAGCCTCTCGGCAGATCGCGATGCCGTCGATGAGGTTCATGATCGGCACCAGCACGCCGCCCGCGTTCGCCGCATCGGCGCCGATCAGCACCGGGTGTCCGGGCGACAGGCGCAGGTCTCGGGCCGGGACGGCCTGACCGCAGGCATCCGTGCCGAACGCTCCGGCCAGGATGCGTACGGGCCATTGCGTCGCAGGCACGGGATAGGCACCGGGCCGGACCTCCCGCCGGCCGATCCAGCGGATTGGGCGGGATCCGCCCGTCGCGGTCACCGCCATATCGCCCAAGCGTAGATCTTGGATAAAGACCTGGCCGGCGATGCCGTCTCGGACGACCGCGATACGCGTTCCGGTGGTGAAGCAGACGGGATCGGCGAACTGGATCCTTCCGATGTTCGTCAGGGTATCGACGGCGCCCGTGGTCTTGTCGGTGACGATGGTACGCGCGCCCGTCCGGTCGATCGTGAAGTTCATGCGCAAGCCCGTGACGATGAAGGTGTTATCACCCGCGCCACCGTCGACCACGTTGCTGTTGCCATTGCCGATGATCACGTCGTCGCCATCGCCGGTGATCGCCTTGTCGATCCGCGTGCCGAAAGAGATGCCGATGTTGTTGGTGACGGAGCTGTTGGCGCTGGCGGTACTGAAGGTGCCGGGATTCAGGTTGATTCGGCTGCCCTGGCTGTATCCGGAGACATCGAGAGTGTTGTCGACACCCCGATTGTAAAGGGTGACGAAGGGGGTGCTGTTCTTAGTGAAATCGAAGTAATCTCGGGATGCGCCGACGATATTTGTATTGAAGCCGTAGGTCTGACCGCCGGCGAAGGTGCCGGTCTTGGATTCTCCGTAGAAGCGTTGGATGGCCAGGATGTCGATGGGCATGGGTGTCTGAGCCCATCCTCCTTGCCAATCCGCCACGACGGGGCCCTGCGACGTGAAGGGCGAGGCCGGGTCGCTGTTTCCGTAATAGGACATCAAGGTCCAGAGATTCTGGTCGTACGGGCCTCGCACCCCCTCCACGGTATCGCCGTTGTACGGTCCGGAGTGACCGAGGCCTACGAGGTGGCCCGTCTCATGGGCTATGGTTCCCAGGATGTTGGAGTTCTCGAGGCTGAAGATGTTCGACGGGCCTAAGTCCGGAAAAGCGGATGTCTGGATCGTTGCTTGACCGCCTGCGGCATTGGGGGGAGGTCTGTGATGGGATGTCCGAGCCTCCGATCGGCTGGCGGCCGTTGTTCGGGAAGAAGGTAACGCCGGGCCCTGCGGTTGGATTCTCGAGCAGCACATTTGCCGTCTCAGTCGTCGGAACGTATTTGAACGTGATGTCCGCGATATCGGACCACAGCGTCAGCGCGGAAGTATAGGCGGCCTGGCTTTGAGCTGGCAGGCCGGCGCCGAAGGAGTAGGTGACTGTTCCCCCTGGTGTTCCAGCCTCGCTCGTGGCTGCGAAAGGGGTGCCCTCGCTGTCATTGTAGAACTTGTTCATCCATACTTGTGTCTTGCTGAAGTCCGCATAGTTCCAAGTGAACCAAGTGTCCTTCCCAATCCGGCCATCCTCATCGAGACCCGACAGGTAGGTGACTTCATCACGCTGTTCTGGACTCAGGTCCGTCAAGATGGCCATTCCACATTCCTCACACCGTGGGGATCGGACGCGAACCCCCTTGCGAAGCTTGTGGGACGAGGCGCAAAAATCGATATGGCCGCGAGCGCGCGAAGCGGAACGGTTCGCAGTTCCGGGCGGGGTCCAAACGCAAGCAGGGGCGGCCAACTTTCGTTGGCCGCCCCTGCTTGCGTTTGCGTATCGGTCTTCGCTGTCAGACGATGAAGAGCTTAGTAGCCATAACCGTAAGCGGGAGCGCCGTAGCCATAGGCAGGACGCGCATAACCGTCGCGATAATAGGAATCCCGCGCAGCGCCCGCAGCGATTGCGCCCGCCGCTAGACCGGCAATGCCGAGACCGACGGCCGCGCCGGTTCCGATCCCACGACGACGACCGCCATACGCGTAGCCGCGACCATAGCCGCGATGGCCGTAGGCATGGCCATGACCGTAGCCCCCATGACCGTAACCATGGCCACGCGGCCCGGCCTCGGCGGAGGTGGCAGCGGCGAGACCGCCGAGCGAAAGGGTAAGGGCAGAAATCAGAGCGAGCTTGCGCATGGTATCCCACAGCATTCGAGAACGAATTGGATCTTCCAACGTCAGGATGTCCCGATCGTTCCCGTCCGCTTTCCCAGATGAACAAAGCGCAACGTGGTTCTTCGCCCTTGGTGAATCGCTTCAGCCGTCCGGAGTTGTCGAGCCCGTGCCTGGACTTGCCGGATCCAGATTGACGGTTTTCCTCAATCTCAGGGGGCCTGGCCGACGATCCGCGCCTTGGCGAGGCGATCGAAGGCCTGCAACTCGGCGAGCAGCGCCGGCATCGCCGTCAGGGGCACCATGTTCGGTCCATCCGAGGGGGCCTGGTCCGGGTCGGGATGCGTCTCGATGAACAGGCCGGCAACGCCCACCGCTACGGCCGCGCGAGCGAGCACGGCGACGAACTCTCGCTGACCGCCCGAGGTCGCGCCCTGACCACCCGGCTGCTGCACCGAGTGGGTGGCGTCGAACACCACTGGGGCGCCGTGGGTCACCTGCGCCATGATCGGCAGGCTGCGCATGTCGGAGACGAGGGTGTTGTAGCCGAACGAGGCGCCGCGCTCGGTCACCAGCACGTTGGGATTGCCTGCCCTGGTCACCTTCGCGGCCACGTGGGCCATGTCCCAGGGTGCGAGGAACTGACCTTTCTTCACATTCACCACTCGGCCGGTGGCGGCGGCCGCGAGAAGGAGGTCGGTCTGCCGGCAGAGGAAGGCCGGGATCTGGAGCACGTCGATCACCTCGGCCGCAGCCGCGCATTGCGCTGCCTCGTGCACGTCGGTCAGGACGGGCAGGCCGAAGCGCTCCTTGATCTCCGAGAAGATCGGCAGGGCCCCGGCGAGGCCGAGGCCGCGCGCGGTGGTGCCGGAGGTCCGGTTGGCCTTGTCGAAAGAGGCCTTGAACACGAGGCCGATTCCGAGGCGGTCGGTCATCGCCTTCAGGGCATCGGCGATCTCGACCGCGTGATCGCGACTCTCGAGCTGGCACGGGCCGGCGATCAGCGCGAAGGGTAGGTGGTTCGCGAACGCGACCGAACCGGCCATCACGATGGGAGCGGTGGAAGACGCGGTCTCGGATGAAGCGATCTGAGGCATGGCGCCGGTCTAGCCCGCCTGCGCTGCCACGGGAAGGCCGGCATGGCGGCGAAGCACGCCCCGGGTGCTGGGGATCAGCACGCAGAGGGTCCGCGGCGACACGAACGGGTCGGTATCGGGCGCCGTCTCGCAGCGGAGCGCAGCGCGCCCTACAACGCCCTCCTGGGGGCGTCCCGTGACCAGGGCGCCCTGGTGCAGACTGAGGGCGAGGGTCTCGACAGCCTCGGGTTTCGCGCCGGTGAGCGCCCCGGCGGCGAGGCCGATCAGCGCGTAGTAGCGGCGAGCCGGCTCCCGTTCCAGGGCGGAGAAGGCCATCCGGTGCGCCCGGCAATCGAGGCTCATCCGCTCGGCATCGGCTGCGCGGAATACGGCGCGTGTCCCCTCGCGACCGGCCAGGGAAGCCCCGGTGGCGCGGATCATCCGTGCGGCGAGGGCATCGCAGCCATCCGCCGCCGCCGGAGCCGCAGCGTACAGCATCGGGGAAAGCAGGATCGCGGCGAGCCGGAAGGAAAGCGTCATCAGTCCGATCTAGCGCAGGAGACGGACCGCGCCCACCACTTACCGCCGCGGGGTGATCGAACCCGTGGTGTCGCCGTGGCAGGCCTCGTGAGCATGGGAGCGTAGGGCCCGCGGCAGGGACACCGCATGTGCGCCCGCCTCGTCCTCGAAGGTGCCGGTGAGAGCATCTGCGCCGGCGACGCCTTGGAAGTGGAGCGGCCCGACCTCCGTCTCAACCGCGAAGCGGATCGCCTTGGTGGCGTCGTCGAGGGTGACGTCGGCGGCAGCGCGGGGGCCACGCTGCTCGGCCCCCTCGTAGGTCAGCCCGTCCCCGTTCGGTGAGCGTCGCAGGGTGATGCGCTGGCCGCTGCGCGTGCCGGTCTGCGGCAGGGTACAAAGGTCGGCGTAGACGAAGGTGCCGGACGCCCAGGCGGTGCGCGCCTGGGCCGGGGCCGCCTCGGCCATGAGGATGCAGAAAGCCAGGCCGGGCAAAACATGAGCGCCGGCGCGTTGCAGCGTTCTCGGGGTCAACGTCCTCAGGGCCACCATCGCGTTGCCTCCCGGATAGGCGCCGCATCATCCGGCGCCGACGTTTCCGGATTGCGTCAGAGGGGTCAGGCCGCCGAGCGCGCGCGGGCCCGGTGCTCGGCCTCCAGGGATGCAAGAAGGATGCAGATGGCGATGCCCTCGGCTGCCTTCGTCACGTCGCTGAGGCTGGGAAAGGTTGGCGCAAGACGCAGGACGCTGTCCTTCGGGTCGCGGCCATAGGGCGAGGTCGCTCCGGCCGGTGTCAGGGCTATGCCCGCTTCCTTGGCGAGCCGAACCACCTCGGTGGCGGTGCCTTCACGGGCTTCGACGGTGATGAAGTAGCCGCCCTCGGGCCGGGTCCAGCGCGCGGCTCCGGTTCCGGCCAGGTGCCGCTCCAGGGCCTCCTGTACGGCCGCGAACTTCGGCGCGATGAGGGCCCGGTGGGCGTCCATGTGGGCCTGGAGTCCGGCGGCGTCGCGCAGGAAGCGCACGTGGCGGAGCTGGTTCAGCTTGTCGGGGCCGATGGTCTGCTTGGCGGCACGGGCGAGGAACCAGCGCGTGTTCTCGGGCGAGCCGGCAAAGACCGCGAGACCGGCGCCCGCCAGGGTGATCTTCGAGGTCGAAGCGTAGAGGAAGGGCCGGTCCGGATGGCCGGCCTCGGCGCAGGCGGCGAGAATATCGCGTACCGGGTGGCGATCGGTGGTGAGGTGGTGCACCGCGTAGGCGTTGTCCCAGAACAGGCGGAAATCGGGAGCGCCGGTCGTCATCGTGGCGAGGCGCCGGACGGTCTCGTCGGAGAAGATCTCGCCCGACGGGTTCGCGTATTTCGGCACGCACCACATGCCCTTCACGGCGGGGTCGGCGACCAGCTGCTCGACCACGTCCATGTCGGGCCCCTGCCCCGTCATCGGCACGGGGATCATGCGGATCCCAAACTCCTCGCAGAGGGCGAAGTGGCGGTCATAGCCCGGCACCGGGCAGAGGAAGACCGGCGTCTCGCCCTGCGACCACGGCCGCTCGGAGCCGGGCACGCCCTTCAGGAGCGCCCACACGATGGTGTCGTGCATCAGGGCCAGGCTGGAATTGCCGCCGACCACGATCTGATCGGCCGGCGCATCGATGAGGTGTGAGAACAGGGCCCGCAGCTCGGGCAGGCCCTGCTGACCGCCGTAATTGCGCGCATCCTCTTTCGCCGCGGTGGTGTAGTCGCCGTTGCCCGGCAGCGCGAGCATGCCGTTGGAGAGGTCGAGCTGCTCGGGCGCCGGCTTGCCGCGCGTCATATCGAGCTTGAGGCCCCGGGCCTTGAAGGCGTCGTAGGCGTTGCGAGCTTGCACGTGCAGGTCCGCGAGGTCGGCCGTGCTGCGGTCGGCGATCGTCGTCATGGTGGGCTCAGGTCCGGGTGGGGCCGCGCGGGCGTTCAAAAAGCGCGCGCACCATGACGTCTCGCGTCGCCCGCGTCACCCCGCGCGGGCGCGGGGCTCCCGGTCTCAGGGTTGCGTGGCATGCCAGGTGGCTCGGATCCGAGTCCATGCCTCAGATGTCGGCTCGGCGCGTCCAGTCCGTGCGCCTGGAGGAACCATGGCGAACGGCGGCCCGCAGGGTGGGCCGCCGTTCGGTCTCGTTCGATCCCCCTCGGAGGAGACCCCGGATCAGCCCGCCTTGCTCAGGGCCACCGCGACGAAGCGGGTGACGCCCTTGGCGCTCTTGACCCGCATCAGTACCGCCTTGCGGCCGCTCGACTCGGCGGAGCGGACGCGCTCGGCCACCTCCGAGGGCTGCGAGACGCTGGAGCCCGCGACATCCAGGATGATGTCACCCTGCTCGATGCCCTTGGCCGCAGCCGGACCGTCGGGATCGACCTCCATCACCGCCACGCCTTCGGAGCCGGCACCGACCTCGGAGGCCGGGGCGAGGCTGAGGCCCAGCCGCGGCTGTCCGTTCGCCGAGGAGCCGCGGTCGGTGCTCGCCACCTTGGTGTCGTTGGGCAGCACGCCGAGTTCCACCGTTGCGGTGTCGGTCTTGCCACCGCGCAGGTAGGTCAGCTCGACCTTGGCCCCCGGCTTGATGCCGGCGATCTTGCGGGACAACTCCTTGGCGTCGTTGATCGGGGCACCGTTGACCGATTCGATCACGTCGCCGGACTTCAGGCCCGCCTTCGCCGCCGGAGTCCCCGCCTCGGCATGATCCACGAGGGCGCCCTTGGCCTTGTCGAGACCGAGGCCGTCGGCGATGTCCTTCGTCACCGGCTGGACCTGTACGCCGAGGTAGCCGCGGGCCACCTTGCCGTCGGCCCGGAGCTGGTCGACCACCGCCTGCACGGTCTCGGCCGGGATGGCGAAGGCTAGGCCAACGCTCCCGCCGGAGGGCGAAGCGATGGCGGTGTTCACGCCCACCACCTCACCGCCGACGTTGAAGGTCGGGCCGCCGGAGTTACCTTTGTTGATCGGCGCGTCGATCTGCAGGAAGTCGTCGTAGGGGCCGGCGCCGATGTCACGGCCGCGGGCCGAGACGATGCCCGCCGTCACCGTGCCGCCGAGGCCGAACGGGTTGCCAATCGCCACCACCCAGTCGCCCACGCGGGGCGCCGACTTGCTGAGGGAGACGTAAGGGAAGGTGCCGCCCTCGGTGATCTTGAGGAGGGCGAGGTCGGTCTTGGGATCCTTGCCGATCACCTTCGCATCGAGGGTGCGGTTGTCGTCCAGGGTCACCTGCACCGACTTGGCCTTGTCGACCACGTGGTTGTTGGTGACGACGTAGCCGTCCGCCGAGATGATGAAGCCCGAGCCCATGGCGCCGCGTTGACCCTGGCGCTTGGGCATGCCGAAGCCCTGGCCCTGACCACCCTGACCCGGTCCGCCCTGGCCGAAGCGCTTGAAGAATTCGCGTAGCTGCGGCGGGACCTGCTGTCCCTGGCCGGGGCCGTCCTCGTCGTCGGAATCGGCACTGTCGTCGAGCTTCACTTTCACGGCGACGACGCCCGGTTTCACCTTGTCGACGACGCTGGCGAAGGAGCCCGGCGGATGATCGGGGGTCTCGATCGGGTTCTTAGAAAGGGACTGGGCGTAGGCCGGCGCGGCCGGCTGGGTCAGGCCGACACCGGCCGCGCCGGTCGCCACGAGGGCGGCCACGGCGACGGAGGCGAGGGCGTTGCGGCGCAGACGGTTGGGCTGAGCGGTCATAGGGGTCTCCGGATCGGGGGGGCGCCATTGGCGGGCCGTGATCCGGTTTGTAGAGGGCGCCGCCTGACCCGGGCGTGGCGTGAAGATTACGGTTTGGACAGGTTCGCGGACGGCGGCTGAGGGGCAAGTCCGGACCGCCAGTGCAGGTCGAGGAGGAGGCCCGCCGGGTGGGTATCGAGGACGGGAGTGATGGGTAGGCCTGCGGCGTGCAACAGGCGTGCCGCCCAGTGGTTGCAGACGTTCGCGTAGGAGAAGCGCCCTGCCCCATCGTAGAACAGGCTCGGCCCGTAGAGGCCCGGACCGCCCGCGGCCGGCTGTCCGTCGACGAGGCGGAAGCTTCCTTCCAGGCGAGCGAGAAGGCGCGTGAGGCCGGGCTTCGAGACCCGCAGCGGCACGAGGTCCGAATAGGGAAAGCTATCACGCACCGGCCGCTCGAGGCCGACCACCTGGACCACCCCGGCCCGTCCGCCCGGCGTGAACAGGGCTGCGAGCGCGAGGCGGAGATCGAACTGGGCCAGGGTCGGCGTCGCCCGGTAGAAGCGGGCCTCGCCCCAACCGAACTCGATCTGCGGATAGGCGCGGAACCGCGTTGCGATGCTGGCGAGGGCCGGCCCGCTCCCCGCTCCCGTCAGAGCGGCCCGCGGCAGCACGAGGCCGGAATGCCAGCCGTGCGACACCAGCGCGATGCCGATACTGTCCGCGTCCGCCGGCGGATAAAGGTCCGGGTCGCCCCGCTGCGCCGTCAGCAGCGCTGCGAGGACGACGAGTCCGATCAGGGTGACGATCAGGGCGGCGAGGCCCGCGACAATTCGAGCGAGTCCCCACCGACCCGTGCGCATGGCTGCGCGATCGGTCAGGGCGCCTGCCAGACCTGGCCGTGATAGTCGAACCGGTCAGGCTGGCTTGCGAGGGCGGCGAGGCCCGTCAGCGCGGGATCGTGCACGGCGATGACGCTCGTGGGGATCGCCTCCATCTGCGCCACGAAGGGGGGCTTGTACTCGAAGGCCGCGCGGAAGGCGCCGCGCCGGAGCACGTCGATGATGCGGGGCGCGATCCCGCCGCCGATATAGACGCCTCCGGTGGCCAGGAACGTGAGCGCGAGGTCGCCGCAGACGCGGCCCAGGAGTTTGGCGAACAGGTTGAGGGCGGCCGCCGCGTCCGGGTCGGCGCCGGTGAGCCCCGCCTCCGTGACCGCGGCCGGGTCGAGGCGCGGGCCGTCGGCGCCGGTGCGCAGCCGGTGCAGGCCTGCATGGAGCCGGGTCAGGCCGGGGCCGGAAAGGAGAGTTTCGACGGTGATGCGGCCCTCGACCCGCTCCAGATGCGGCCACAGGGCGAGCTCGGCCGGCGAGCTCGGCCCGAAATCCACGTGGCCGCTCTCGGTCGAGACGATGACGAGGCGCCCGCCCACCGGCAACAGGGCCGCTGCACCGAACCCGGTGCCGGGCCCGAGGACGAGGCGCGCCCCCTGGTCGCCGGCCCGGCCCTCCTCCCGGTTCGGACCGATGGGCGTCAGCTCGGAGGGGCTGATCCCGGCAGCACCTGCCGCCACGGGTACGTAGTCGTTGACCACCACCGAGCGCGACAGGCCGAAATCCTGCCCGATCCGCGCGCCCTCGATCACCCAATGGGCATTGGTGAGTTGCACCGCCGGCCCGTCGACCCGGGCCGCCACCGCCAGGATGGCGGAGCGTGGGGCGGTGCCGTTCCCCTTGGCCAGGGAGGCGCGGATGGCGGCACTGGGATCGGGGTGGCCGGCCGTCTCCTCGTGGGAGAGGAGGACCGGCTTCGCCCCCGCTTCGGGGACCAGGGCAAAGCGGGCGTTGGTGCCGCCGATATCGCCGACGAGGACGGGAAATTCGAACATGCGCGTCGCTTCCGTCTGGGCCCCGGGGAACGGGGATTAGGGATCGGTCGTGGGACGCCGCTCAGGCGGCCGGCAGGGCGTCTGGGTCGATCTGTGCTCCATCGGCCCAGGCGTAGAGCAGACGGCGCACATCCTCCGGATCGATGAGGCGGCGAGACGCGATCGTCTCGGCCCCGCCGATACGGACGCTGACGCCACCGGTCTCGTTGATCACGGCGAAGGCCTTCTCGTCGGTGAGGTCGTCTCCGAGAAAGATCGCCCGGCGGCCGGCATAGGGCGGGTTCTCGGCGAGCGCCCGGATGGCATGGCCCTTGGTGGCGGAGGCGGGCACGATCTCGCCTACCGCCTTGCCGAGCTGGAGCCGATAGGCGGATCCGAGGGCGGTGGCAGCGGCCTTCACGGCCTCCTCGGCCGCGGCGGCATCGCTCGGGGTGGCGAGGCGCCAATGCACCGCCACGGAGGCGCCCTTGTCTTCGATCAGGACGTGCTCAAGGGCGGTGACCGCCGCATGCAGGGCCGGCACCTGGGCCCGCAGGTCAGGGTGATCCTCGGCGGAGCCGCCCGAGACGATGCCGTCGACCCGCCGTTCGACGCCGTGAAGGCCGGCGACATCGAAGCGGGCGGGGACCAGGAAATCGTCGATCACCCCGATGGGCCGGCCCGTGACGATGGCGAGGGCGCCCCCGAGCCGGGCGCGCAGACGCTCCAGGGCCGGAGCGAGGGCGGGATCGACCCGGACCTGATCGGGCTTGGGCGCGATCTCCACCAGGGTGCCGTCGAAGTCGAGATAGAGGGCGAAGGCGGTCGGGTCGGTCACGCAGGTTGTCCCTTCGTCTGATCCGGGCCTGCGCTAGCATGCCCTGCGCCGGGGGAAAACGCGGGAAGGGGAAATCGGGAGGCCGGAAAACAGGGCGGGCGCAACACCCTGCCCTATCTGTCCGACCTTCCGATCCCTGTGAGGCAAGGTCCCGATCGCATGTGGCCCACCCCGATCCCGCCCGGCCCGAACGAGGAGAGCGTCTGGGACTACCCGCGCCCGCCCCGCCTCGAGAGGGTTCCGGAGCGGCTGCGGGTCGTGCTCGACGGCCGGACCATCGCCGAGACCGGTGCCGGATACCGGGTGCTGGAGACCAGCCATCCGCCGACCTACTACTTTCCGCCCGGCGATGTGGTGGCCGGCGTGCTCGGGCCCGCTCGCCGGGCCGGCATCTGCGAGTGGAAGGGGCGCGCCGTCCTGTACGACGTCGCGGCGGGCGGCTTTCGCGCCGAGGGCGCGGCCTGGGCCTACCCCGCCCCCACGCCGGACTTCACCGCGATCGCGGGCTACATCGCCTTCTATGCCGGTCCGATGGAGGCCTGCTTCGTCGGCGACGCGCGTGTGACGCCGCAGCCCGGCGGCTTCTACGGCGGCTGGATCACGCCCGCCATCGTCGGCCCGTTCAAGGGCGGCCCCGGCACCATGGGGTGGTGAAGCGCGGGCTGGGCCGAAAGGCATCGCCGCCGATCCAGGCCCCGTCGGACTGCCTGCGCGACGCCCGGTATCCGTGCCCCCTCAAGACGTGCGGCGCAGGGTGATGCGGGTCAGCTCGGACGGGCGGCCGAGGCGCAGTGCGAAGCCGGCCCACAGGCCCGTCCCGTTGCTGACGTAGAGGGTCATGCCGCCGACCTGGTAGGCGCCGGAGACGAACCCGTTGTTGCCGCGCGCCACGAGCCGGTCCAGTCCGATGATCATGCCGCCGTGTGTATGGCCGGACAGTTGCAGCGCCACGCCGCGCGCGGCTGCCCGAGGGGCATTTGCCGGCTGGTGATCGAGGAGCACGATCGGCGCATCCGTGGGCGCACCCGCCAGGGCACCGTCGAGGTCGGGCCCCGGATGGCCGATGGCGGGCGCCGAGCGATCGGTGACTCCCGCCAGCACCAGCGCGTCGCCGCCGCGGGTCACGACCGCATGGGCGTTGGCGAGGATGTGCATCCCCATGCCGGCGAAGTGGCGCATCCAGGTCTTGACGTCGAAGAAGTATTCGTGGTTGCCGGGGATGGCCCAGACGCCGTCCCGCGCCGTCAGGTCGCGCAGCGGCTCCACGTCGGCCTGCCGGGCCGCGAACGAACCGTCGATGAAATCCCCCGTGACGAGGATCACGTCCGTGCCGAGCCCGTTGGCGCGCGAGACGACCGCCTGTGCCCAGGTCGCGGGGAACAGGCGGCTGATGTGCAGGTCGGTGAGATGGAGGATGGTGTATCCCTCGAAGCCCGGCGGCAGGTCCCTGACCGCGACCGTGACATCCTTCAGGGGCGGCACGCGCACGGCCTGCTGCACCGCGACCGCCGCCAGGACCGCGACCGCCAGGGCCGCCCCGATGCGCCAGGCGCTGGAAACCGCCCAACCGCCGCCGGGCAGGGCCAGGGATGCCAGGGCGACGGCGTCGAGCGCGAAGAGCAGCACCGCCAGCAGGATGATCGCACCGAACGCCCCGCTGAACAGCATAACGATGGGCCGCGGAAACTCGGGCGAGAAGACGGACCCGGAGGAGAGGCGGCTCCACAGGTGGTACTGCGAGGCGACCAGCAGGAGGGCGGCGAGACCGAGCTTGAGCGCAAGCGGCCAGGGCAGCGGCCAGACGCCCCGGGTGACGACGTACAGGCAGGGCAGGCTGAAGATCAGGTGGATCATGGCTGCTCCATGGACCGCGGCAGGGGCCCAGCGCAAAGTTTTCTGCTCGGCGTTGCGGAGCCCGAGGGACGCTTCGGGGTCGCCACCGACCCGCAAGGGAAGCGTTGGGAGGGAAGCGTTGGGAGGGGAGCGCCGGGCGGCCTTCGAGGCGGGACGGAGCGTCGGGTGATCGCGTCGGCGTTCCGGCGCAGGCCAGGGTTTGCGCCGTCCGGCCGCGCCGCTATGCCAGGGCCGGTCGGCAGGGCTGGTGGCCAGGGACGGAGCAGGTGTGATGCACGGTGAGATCGCAAGCGAGCCGCGGGCCCTCGGGCTCTGCCCGGACCGCCTGGAGCGGATCGACGGCTGGATGCGGCGCCTCGTCGACGACGGCAAGGTCGCGGGCCTGTCGGTGATGCTGGCCCGCGGTGACCGGACGGCCTTCTTCCGCGCCCATGGCCGGGCCGACATCGCGCGCGACGCGCCCTTCGCCCCCGACACCATCGCGCGCATCTACTCGATGACGAAACCGCTGACCTCGGTGGCGGTGATGATGCTTTATGAGGAGGGCCGCTTCCAACTCGACGACCCGATCACCCGCTTCCTGCCGGAATTTTCGGATCTGCGAGTTCTCACCGGCGGCAACCGGGCAAAGTTCGACAGTGAGCCGGCCCGGCGCCCGATCACGATCCGCGACCTTCTCACCCATACCTCCGGCCTGACCTACGGTTTCATGGAGGCGACCCTCGTCGATGCGCTCTATCGCCAGAACGGCGTCGATTTCGGCGAGGCCCAGGAGGCGAGCCTCGCCGAGGTGGTGGCCCGGCTCGCCCGGCAGCCCCTCCTCGCCCAGCCCGGCGCCGAGTGGAACTATTCGGTGGCCACCGACGTCCTGGGACACCTCGTGGCCGTCGTCTCCGGCCAGGACTTCGCCGATTTCCTCCGCCAACGCGTGATCGGCCCCCTCGGCATGGTCGACACGGACTTCTCCGTGCCTGCCGACAAGCTGCCGCGCCTGGCCGCCAATTACAGCCTGTTCCGGGACCGGACGCTGAAGCTCTACGACGATGCGGTCGGCAGTCGCTTCGCCCGCCCGCCGGCGGTGGCCTCGGGCGGCGGCGGCCTCGTCTCGACCGCGTCCGACTACATGCGCTTCTGCCGCTTCCTCCTCGGGCGCGGCGAACTCGAGGGCACCCGGCTCCTCGGGCGCAAGACCGTCGACCTCATGCTGATGAATCACCTCGACGGGGACTTGGCGGCGATGGGCCAGCCGCGCTTTTCCGAGACCGCCTATACGGGGATCGGCTTCGGCCTCGGCTTCTCGGTGATGCTCGATCCGGCCCGCGCCCAGATCGTCGGCACGCCGGGCGAGGTGGCCTGGGGCGGACTTGCCAGCACCGCTTTCTGGGTCGACCCGGCCGAGGATCTCGCCGTGGTGCTGCTCACGCAGCTCATCCCCTCCTCGGCCTTGCCGCTGCGACGCGAGCTGCGCGTGCTGACCTACGCGGCCCTGGTGGATTGAAGGCCCCGGAAACGCGAACCGCCGCCGGCCCTTGGCGGGACGGCGGCGTTTCACGACCCCTCGCGCGTGCGGCGCGGGACTACTCGGCCGGTGCCGCCGCTGGAGCGGCACTCGGCTTGGCCGCCGGCTTGGGCGCAGGCGCCTTGGCCGTGCCGGTCGCGGCGGGCGCACCCGCTCCGGCGCTCGGCGCCGCCTTGGGGGCCCATTCCGCATCGGCGCGCGGGCCGCCCGGGCCGTTGGTCGGGCCGGTGAGCTGGCCCGGCACCACGTCGTTGACCCGGTTCCAGGTCTGCGAGCCGCAGAGGAAGCCGAGGAGGCAGCCGCGCACCGACAGCTCCGTCGGCTGGTCCGACCACATCGTCACGTCGTAGAACTTGCCCTCGTCGGCGTTGTAGATCTTGCCGCCGTAATGGCCGTCCGGCTGCGGCTTCAGGCCCATGATCAGCTGAAGGCCCAGGGAGGGACGGGATTGCTTCTTCGGATCGGGATTCTTGAAGTCGATGCGGGGCTGACCCTGGTCGTTCAGGGGCACCTTCAGCCAGACGACGTAGCCGCACAGGTTGGTGTTCTGCGGGCCGCACCTCTCGGTGCGGATGCGGGCCCGCCCATCCTCGGTGAGCCAGGTGCCGCTGGCATCGTTGGGGGCGGCAGCCAGTGCGAGGCCCGGCAGAACGGCGGCAACGAGCCCGGCCAGGGGCGCCAGCCGGCGCGCGGCGCCCGCCATGGTGGATCGATTCGTCATGCTTCCAACAACCCTCATGCGCTCGCCCCGTGGCGATCCGCCCTCGTCCGTAGGACGGCAAGCGCTTGTCACGTGATGCCTCGCCATCCGACGTGAAGGTGACGGGATCATGGCCGGCATGCACCGAATCCTGCAGATTCGTCGTGACGACGTGGCCTTATCTTCGTGGCCGAGCCCGGCCGAGGGCGAAGTCTTGATGTTCGCTGGATCGTGCCGGGGTGCCACGGCGAACCGGCCCTTCGGCCTCTGGCGCGGAGACGGACCGCCGGCGCCCGCGATCGCCGGCCGTGCCGCGAACGATCCGCCGGGGACCGCGTTTACGGCCGTGCTTCTCGGGGATGGCGGACGACGTGATGGCGGATGGATCGGTCGGGATGGGTCGGCGCCTCGAGGCGGCGGACATCCGTCTCGGCGTCTCTCTGGCGCGTGCCAAGGACACCCGCCGGGTGCGGGCCCTGGCGGCGGCCAGCGAGGCGGGCGGCTGGAAGTGGCTGCTGGCGCTCTCCAGCGGAACCCTCGCCCTCGGCGTGCTGCGGCGGGACCCGCGTCTGGCCGAGGCCGGCCGGCACATGCTCCTCGCCGGGATCCTGGCGGCGGCCACCAAGACCACCGTGAAGCGGGTCGTGCACCGGACCCGGCCCAACGTGCTGATGGATGAGGGCCTCTACGAGAAGGGCTGGTTCGGGCCGAATGTCGGGCCGTGGCAGTCGTTTCCGTCGGGACACTCGGCCCTGAGCGTCGCGGTGGCGACGGCGGCCGGCCGGGCCTATCCCGAGATTCGCGGCGTCGCGACGGCGGCGGCCCTCGGGGTCGTGGCCGTCCAGGTCCTGCGTGGCGCGCACTTTCCGGTGGACGTCGCCGCCGGGGCGCTGATCGGGCTTTCGGCCGAGGCGGTGGACCACCGGATCGCCCTCGGGCGGGACGGCGTCGCCGGTCTGGCGGCGCGCGGTATACCCGGATGATCGCGGCGAGGTCGCGCGGCATCGCGTGCCGGGAACGCCGCGACGCGACCTCCGGTTGACGCGGCATTCCATCGGAGACGCCGCGTGACCGACAACCCCCTGACGACCTATCCCGGCCCGCCCTTCGCGGGCCAGCCGCAGAGCTTTCCCGGCAAGACCGACCGGATGGTGCCCGAGCCGGATCACGGCGAGGCGAGCTACCGGGGCTCGGGCAAGCTGACGGGCCAGGCGGCGCTGATCACCGGCGGCGATTCCGGCATCGGCCGGGCGGTGGCCATCGCCTTCGCCCGCGAGGGCGCCGACGTGGCGATCGCCTACCTGCCGGAGGAGCAGGCGGATGCCGAGGCGGTGGCCGGCTGGATCGAGAAGGCGGGCCGGCGCGCCCTGCTGCTGCCGGGCGACCTCAAGGACCCGGCCCATGGCCGCGACCTCGTGGCGCGCACGGTCGCCGCCTTCGGCCGCCTCGACGTGCTGGTGAACAACGGCGCCTTCCAGCAGCCGAACCAGGGGCTCGACGCCATCGAGGACGCGGTCTTCGAGGACCATTTCCGCACCAACGTGTTCGGGCCGTTCTACGTGACCAAGGCCGCCCTGCCCCACCTCAAGCCCGGGGCCTCGGTGATCTTCACCTCCTCGGTGAATTCGAAGCACCCGATGCCCTCGCTGATGGCCTACAGCGCCACCAAGGGGGCGCTCAGCAACATGGTCCTGAGCCTGGCGCAGCTGCTGGCCGAGAAGGGCATCCGGGTGAACGGCGTGCTGCCGGGGCCGATCTGGACGCCGTTCATCCCCGCGGGGATGAGCGAGGACGCGGTCAAGTCCTTCGGCAGCCAGGTCCCGTTCGGGCGTCCGGGCCAGCCGGCGGAGCTCGCCTCCGCCTACGTAATGCTGGCCTCGGCCGAGAGCAGCTACACCTCCGGCGCCCTCGTCACCGTCGCCGGGGCGATGCCGGTCCTCTGAGGGACCCTGCCGACCCCGGCCTCGGCGCCGGGGTCGTTCCGAAGGGTTCGCCCAACGGTTCGCCGAACGGTTCGGCCGGTTCGCGCGTTCCTGTGGCCTCGGAGGGGGAGAAGCAGGATGCGCACCTGGAGGGCGATGGACCGGGCCCCGCATGACGGTCGCTGGATCATCGCGATCCACCGGTCCGACCCGGACCGGCGCGCGGTGATCCGCTGGGACCCGGCGGGCCTGGGCGATCCCCGGCCGTGGCACGTCGCCTCCTGCCAGCACAGCTACCCGGCGGAGGCCTTCACGGACTGGATGGACTTCCCCGAGTGTCCGCCCGCCGCCGCGGGCGTCGAACCCGGCACCGCAGGAGGTCACGATGGCGCGCGAAGCGATGGGTCCCCTCACCCTGGAGGTTGAGAGCTGCCCCGAGGACGCCACCCGGTACCGCTGGACCGTGCGGGAGGCGGACCAGGTGGTGCGGAGCGCCCTCTATTCCCTGCCCGACGCGGAGGCCGCCCTGCGCCAGGGCCGCGAGGCCATGGCCGAGGCGGCCGCCCTCTGCCGCGACACGCGGGGGCGCGCACCGGGTTGATCCGGCTCGACGAGGCCGTGTTCCCCGGGCGTCGGGTGCCCGAACGCCGTGTGCCCCGTCAGGCGAGGTCCCGATGCTCGGCGAGGCCGTACTGGAGATAATGGGCGAGCGGGTCGATCCCCGCGGCGGCCACGTCCGGGTTGGCGGCGAGGTACGCCTTCGTGTCGAACAGGGCGGAGGGGTTGCGGCCCTCCCGCCAGCCGTAGGCCTCGTAATGGAGCAGCGGATTCATCCCGGCCTCGGCCACGTCCGGATTGGCCGCCAGATAGCCCGTCGTCGAGAAGTAGGCGTCCGGGTCGCGCCCTTCGACGGCCCCGTACCGCAGATAATGCGCGAAGGCGAAGCTGTCCGGATCACCGCCGGCGGCCGCCGCCGCGCGGGCCACGTCCGGGTACTGCGCGAGATAGTAGGTGGCATCGAACGCGCCATCGAGGTGGTGGGCGGCGGGCCCCGCGGGCGGGACGGGCAGGGCCGTGCGGCCCTCGACTTGCCCGTATTCCAGGTAGTGGGCGAGGGGGTCGATCCCCGCCGCCACGACATCCGGGTTGGCGGCCAGGTACGCCTCCGTATCGAACGCCGCCGAGGGATTGCGTCCCTCCTGCCAGCCGAACCGATCGTAATGGGTGAGCGGATCGACACCGGCCGCGGCCACGTCCGGATTGGCCGCCAGGTAGCCCGATGTCGAGAACTGAGGGTTGGGATCGCGTCCTTCGCGCCAGCCCCATTCGGCAAAGTGCCGATCGGGATCGACGCGCGCCTGCCAGACATCGCGGTTCTGGGCGAGGTAGAACAGATCGTCCACGAGGGGGGATCCGTCGGCCTCGTCGATCGTGCCGTCGGTGAAGTGAAGGCGGCCGATGCCGGTCACGTCCTGGACCGTGCCATCCGGCCCCGTCAGCACCGCCGCCCCGTTCTGATAGGTCAGGATCGCCTGCGTGAAGGCGAAGGCGAAGGTCGCCTCCGCAGCGGGGCCGTGCGCCGCGACGCCGGTGGTGAGGGTGGCCGAGGCGGTGGCGCCGTCGCTGTCGGCGATGGTGCAGGCGAAGGAATCGGCCCCTGGGCTCCGCCCGAGATAGGCGTAGCGCCCGTCGGCGCCGATCGTCAGGGCCCCGTGGGGGCTCGCGAGGGTGACGGTGCCGCTGGCCGGCACGGCGGTGGTCGCGCCGTCCTCCGTGCGCACGGCCGTGACGTGCAGGGCCGCACCGCCGAGATCGACGTCGTTGGCGAGCACGTTCCCCGTCGCGAAGGTGTGGGCGTCGAGGGCGGCCGTATCCGCCGCCGCGATCGGGGTGCCAGCCACCGTGAAGCTGAAGGCGACCGGATCGGCGGAATTGCCGGCCGCATCCGTCGCGGTGGCGGTGAGGGTGTGGGGGCCGAGGCCGAAGGTCTGGCCCGAGGCGACCACCGTCGTGCCCCCGCGGAACGTCACCGGGTCGGTGCCGTCGACCGCATCCGCGGCGGTGGCGGCGAAGGTCACGGCGGCCCCGGCCGCGGCGGTCGCCTGGATCGTCGTCGCCGGGGCCGTGACGGCGATGACGGGTTTGGCGGTGTCGGCCACCGTGAAGCTGAAGCCGACCGGATCGGCGGAATTGCCGGCCGCATCCGTCGCGGTGGCGGTGAGGGTGTGGGGGCCCAGCCCGAAGGTCTGGCCCGAGGCGACCACCGTCGTGCCCTCGCGAAACGTCACGGGGTCGGTGCCGTCGACCGCATCCGCGGCGGTGGCGGCGAAGGTCACGGCGGCCCCGGCCGCGGAGGTCGCCTGGATCGTCGTCGCCGGGGCCGTGACGGCGATGACGGGTTTGGTGGTGTCGGCCACCGTGAAGCTGAAGCTGCGCGTCGTCGCGTTGCCGGCCGCATCCGTCGCGGTGGCGTCGACCGTGTGGGCGCCGACGGCGAACACCTGCCCCGAGGCGACCACCGTCGTGCCCTCGCGAAACGTCACGGGGTCGGTGCCGTCGACCGCATCCGTGGCGGTGGCGGCGAAGGTCACGGCGGCCCCGGCCGCGGAGGTCGCCTGGATGGTGGCCGCCGGAATCTGGGTCAGGGCCAGGGACGGGGCTGTGGTGTCGACGGTGAGGGTGCCGGGCATGGCCGTGGCGAATCCGGCCGGGGTGACGGGGCTGCCGTCGGTCCCGGCCAGGGTGGCGTTGGTCAGGTCGATGCCGGTGACGGCCAGGTCCTGCGCGGTCTGGCCGGGGGCCACGGTGTAGGTGAAGCGCAGGGTGCCGGTTCCCGAGCCGCCCGCATAGGCGGCGGTGGCGCCGGTGTTCAGGGTCAGCACGGGCGTGCCCGTCACGGCGACGGCGTCGGTGAACTGGACCGCGAGGGTGACGGCGGCGCCGGCCTTGAGCAGGCCGTTGCCGCCGCCGTCGATGCCGGGCCCGCTGTCCGCGATGGACTGGACCGCGATCGGGCCCGCCTGGGTGACGGCCTGGGAGACGGCGAGGCCGCGGGGGTCGACCCAGAGGGGCAGGTCGTTGTCGTCGTAGATGGCGGCGCCGATGCCGGGCTGTCCGGGCAGGGCGATGCGGGCGCCGCCCCATCCGTAGAACAGCTCGGTGGCGGCGGGGACGTCGCGGTCGAAGGTGAGGCGCAGATGGCTGGCGTCGACGATCTCGGCCCTGGTGGCGAGCGCCTGGCTGGCGGCGGCGTTCCAGTCGGGGCGCAGGCTCCAGCCGGTGCCGGCGGCGGCGACGCTGCCGAGGGCCTTCAGGGACGTGGCCTGGTCGAACGCGACGGTGAGCAGGAGCTGGTCGGGGGCGCCGGCCACGCGCTCGGCGCGCACGACCCGGGGGCCGTCGTCGTCAATGTCGCCGGAGGCGAGCGCCAGGGGCGAGCCCGGCAGCGCCGAGGCCCGGAACGTCTCGGCGACCGACAGGGCGATCCGATCGAAGATCTGAGTCGCGTCGGCGCGGCTGAAGTGAACGCTCCCCGGCTGTCGGGTGATGCCGTGGCCATCGACGTCCATGTCGACGTCGCTGGCCTGGCGCGCGGCGTAGCCGGCGTTGAAGCCCTTGTCCTCCGTCAGCTCGGCCTGCCCGACCCGGATGGCCTGGTTCTGGACCGGCTGCGTGGACTGCACCGCGGGCGTCTGCGCCGGGAACGGAATGGCGTTGACGAACAGGTAGGGGACGGTGGCGGCATCCTGGCCGAGCACGCCGCGCACGAGGCCGGCCTCGTAGCGCACGGCGCTCTCCCACATGGCGGGCGTGAGAGCCGCGTTCTGGCTGTCGTTCTCGTTGTGCAGCCAGACGACCGCGGTCGGCGCGGCCTTCTGCGCCGCGGACCGTTGCCCGATCGTGCTGAGAAGGCCGATTTCCTGGGCGTTCGCCGTCCATCCGTTGCGGTAGTCGCCGTTGACCGGGCTCAGCCAGTCGGTGAGCATCCCCGTACCCGGCCATTCCGTGTTGGCACCGTCGGCGTTGTCGCGCGTGCCGATCACGTTGACCTTCTGGCGGACGCCGTCGAACCCGAGCTGCGCCTCGATGGCCGCCTCGAGCTTCGGCAGGTCGCCGTACAGCGTCGGGAAATAGGTGTTCGACTGGCCGCGCAGGACGACGTTGAGGACCGTGGCGGCCGGAATGGCGCCGGTCTTGTCGAGGACCGGATCCGGCGCGAACCCGACATTCAGCTGCGCGTTCGCGGCCCCGCTGGCGAGACTGCCCGTCGCGAGGGTCGTGGTGGTGGTGCCCTTCAGGCCTTCCGGGGTCGCCACGGTGACGCGATAGCTCCCGGCCGTCGTCCCGAAGCTGTAATGCCCGGCGGCGTCGGTGACCGTGGTCTTGAGCGCGAATCCGGTGGCCGCATCGCTGAGGAGCACGCTGGTGCCGGCGAGGCCCGCCTCGCCGGGGCCCTGGCGTCCGTTCCCGTCTCCGTCGGCGAAGATCGTCCCGGACAGGCTGACCGTCGGGGGATTGTTCCGGACACCGAAGTTCTGCGACGCGATCACCGCGCCGCTGGTGACGACCTCCTTCAGCGTGGTCACGCCGCTGGTGAGCTTGCCGTCCGGGGCGGTCACCGCGACCGTATAGGTCCCCGGGGCGAGGTTCTGGAAGCTGTAGACCCCGTTGGTGCCCGGCTTGAAGGGGTCCTTGTTGCTCGACGTCGTGCTGGCCAGGAGGACGCCGATGTCGTTGTACAGATCGACCGAGACGCCGTTCGTCAGCACTTCGCCCGCGTTGAAGACGCCGTTGCCGTTCGTGTCGTTAAAGATGATGCCCGCGATGCTTCCGGTCTTGTAGAACCCTTCGTCGACGGTCGTCTTCGCGTCGCTCGGGACGCTCACGTTGGTGACGAGCGTCTGGCCGTTCGCGTTCGTCGTCCCGGCGCTGCCCCGGTATCCGGCCGCGGCCGGCGTAAAGCGCATCGCGTAGGCGCCGCCGGCGAGAGCGGTGAAGGCGTAGGCCCCGGTCGCATCGGTGCGGACCGTCTCCAGGGCGGCCCCGCTCCCGTCGGCGGCGAGCAGGTCGACCGAGACGCCCGCGAGGGCCGTCTCGTTGGCGTCCCGCGTGCCATTGCCGTTGGCATCGGTAAAGACCGCCCCGGACAGCGTTGCGCCAGCCATGCCCTTCCCCCCTGATCGCTGACGACGCTTTGCCGCGTCGCCGCTTTATCAGTCTAGGGTGAGGCGTCTATTGCCTGGAGGCAATGGACTATAGTGACAAGGCGCTCTATTTATCGGAGTCATGTTGCCATAGCTCCGAAGAGCCCGGCCCATCGATCAGCACAGGCGCGTCCGGGCCTCAAGAGCAGGGCGCGAGGATGTCGGCGCGGGCGTGGAAGATCCGGCGGCGATGATCGCGTCGCGGGGGGCGCGGCGCCCCTACCCGAGCCGCGCCCTGCGCCGCAGGCGGCGCCAGCCCAGCACCACGCCCGAGAGGGCGATGGTCGCGCCGAGGCCGTTGAGGAGCCACATCACCGCGTCCCAGGCCGGGCGCGCCTGGAACAGGTTTCCGAAGTCCAGGCGGTGGGGTGCCTCGAACAGCCAGCGCTGGAGCCGGCCGCTGGCATCGAGGCGGTCGAGGAGCGCGCCGGTCTCGGGGTCGAGGTGGAGCCAGGTCGCGGCCGGGTCGTCGAAGCGCACCCGCAGCACCGGCAGCGGCCGGGTGTCGTGGTGGGGATACCAGTAGGCGTCGTAGGCGGTCAGCGTCTCGGTCGCGGCGATGCGGGCCTCCGGCCGGGCGCGGGCGGCGGCGGCGCGCAAGATCGCCTCCGTGGGCGGCGGGACCGCGACCCGGCGGCCCCGGGCATCGGCGGCGACCAGCACGGGCTGGCCGCCGACCTGCGTGAACCGGACCTCGACGATCCCCGGCCGCGCCAGGCCGTCGAGGGCCGCGCGGCCGACCGCGGCCGGGGGCCCGGCATAGGCCGCCTGCAGGGCCGCCGGGGGCGTGCGGGGCGAGAACCAGTGGTTCGGGTTCATGGAGAGCCAGCCGCTCGCCACGAAGCTGAGGAGGCTCAGGCCCCCGAGGGTGCCGAGGAGGTGGTGCCAGCGCCCGAGGCCGCGATAGGGGCTCACCCCCGCGGCGTAGGGCCGGCGCAGGCGCAGGCGCCAGATCCCCAGGGCGAGGCCGCTCAGCACCCCGGCGGTGGCGAGGCCGGAGACCCAGAGCACGGTGCCGCGCCAGAGTTCGCCCCGCGCCCGCAGGGGCGTGGGGTAGAACCAGTGCGGGATCGCCCCGAGCCAGTTCCACAGGCGCTCCCGGCGGGTGGTGTCGAGGACGACCGCGCCCGTACGGGCCGAAACGTAGAGCTCGGTGCCGGCCGCGTCCCCGAGCGCCACCACGTGGAAGGGGCGCACCGGGTCGTAGCGGTCGCGCACCGTCCATGGGTCGCGGCTCACCGCCCGCACGGTGGCGCCCTCGCCGAACGACGCCCGGGCGGCCGCCCCGTCGATCTCGCCCAGGGCCTGCCCGGTCTCGGCCGAGACCACGTGCCGGGCGTCGTCGCGGGTGGTGACCTGATAGACCGGCGCCCCGCCCCGCATGGACAGGCTGAGGCCGCCGGGGGCCGGGTCGAGCCCGGCCCGGGCCAGGGCCGCGTCCGGGCCGAGGAGGACCCGGTCCCAGGCCAGGGGCGCGAGGCGGGACAGGCGCTCGGCCTCCGTCAGGGCCGGAAACGCCACGTAGAGCATCACCAGCCCCGACAGCACCCAGGCGGCGAGGAACAGCCCCGTGGCGATGCAGAGCCAGCGGTGACCGAGGATCAGCCCGCGCTTCAGGGGCTTCAGAAAGGCCCGTTTCGGAGAGGCCCGCATCAGAACCGGACGCTGTAGGCGACCTCGACGGAGCGCGGCCGGCCCAGCAGCCAGTTGGTGCCGACCCCGTTCACCGCGTTGCCGCTGATCGCGTAGATCGTGTCGAACAGGTTGTAGGCGCGCAGCGACAGGCGCGAATCCGGCGTGACCTGGTGGTCGAGCCCGGCATTGACCAGGGTGTAGGCCGGGCGCTTCGCCTGGTTGCCGAAGTCGCTGAAGGTCTCGCCCACGTGCTGCAGGCCGACCCGGGCCTCCCAGGCCGGGGCGAAGGCGTAAGTGACCCAGAGGTTGCCGACGCGCTCCGGCACGTCGATGGGCTGGCGCCCGGCATAGGACACCACCGCCCCGCCGACCGCCTGGTCGAAGGTGTCGTACTGGGCGTGCAGCAGCGCCAGGTTGGCGTCGATGCGCCAGGCCTCGGAGAGGTGCAGGCTCAGGGCCGCCTCGACGCCGAGGGAGGATTGCTGCCCGACCTGGGTCGAGAGCGTCGGCTGGCCCGGCACCGCCGAGATCAGGTTGTCCTTGACGATGCGGTAGCCGGCCAGCGTCCACTCGGCCCGGCCGTCCCAGGCCACGCCCTTGGCGCCGACCTCCACCTGCTCGCCGGTGGAGAGCCGGAAGCTGGCGAGACTCTGCGACAGGGAGATCAGGCTGCCCACCGGATCGGTGGCGGTGGCGTACTGGGCATAGAGCGCCAGCAGCGGCGTCGGGTTGTAGACGGCGCCGAAGCGGTAGCTCAGCGCCCGGAAGTCGCGGTCGAAGGTGTTGCCGGTGACGAGGTCGGTCCGCTGCAGCACCGGCGCGTCGTAGCGCACGCCGGCCAGGAGCGAGACCTGGTCGGACAGGATCAGGCGGTTCTCGGCGAAGACCGAGGCCTGGCGCGTGCTGGTGGCGTAGGCGGGCCGGGCGCGGCCCTCGGCCGGGAACAGGCCCGGGTCGTAGGCGAAGGGATCGACGCTGGTGGTGGTGTCGAAATAGAAGTTGTTGGTGTGCCGGAAGGCGATGTGGTTCACGTCGAACCCGGCCAGGAATTCGTTGCGGAAGCCGAACAGGGTGCCGCGGAAGGTGGCGTCGAGGCGGTTCCCGATCTGCTCCTGCTGGTGGTAGATCTCGAGGTAGTCGGAGCGGTCGATCCGGCCTGTGCCGCGGTTGAAGGCGTATTGCTCCACGTCCCGCCACTGGCGCCGGCTCTGGAGCCGGTAGGCGGTGTTGCGGACCGTGACGTCGGCGCTCGGCGTCCACTCGGCGCGCAGTTGCGTCCAGTTGTCGGTCCAGAGGATCTGGGCGTCGCGGACGTTGTAGTTGTTGAACCGGAGGGCGTCGCGGATGCGCCCGTCGACGAGGGGCGTGCCCCAGTAGCGGGCCGGCTCCTGATAGCCGAAATCGTGGCTCAGGGTGACGGCGAGGTCCGGCGTCGCCTGCAGGGTCAGGGCGCCCGAGACCGCGAGGTTGCGGAAGCTCCCGTCCGGGGCGATCCAGCCCTCGGCCCGGTTGCCGCTGATGTTGAGGCGGTAGGCGAGCGCCTCCCCGATCGGGCCGCCGGAATCCAGGGCCAGACGCGCCAGACCGTCCGAGCCGACCGCCGCGCGGGCCTCGTTGAGGGGCGTGAAGACCGGCTTCTTGGTGACGACATTGATCACGCCGCCGATGGCGCCGTCGCCGTAGAGCACGGAGGCCGGCCCGCGCAGCACCTCGATGCGCTCGACGTTCCAGGTGTCGAACGGGAAGGTGACGGTGCCGGCGCCCACGAACAGGCGGGTGCCGTCGTAGAGCTGCTGGATCGAGTTCGGGCCGGAAAAGCCCCGGGCCGTGAAGGCGCCGTTGCCGTTGCCCGGCGCCGCCACCGTGGTGATGCCGGTGGCGTTCTGGGTGACGGCCTCCGCCACCGTGTTCTGGCCGCGCAGCCGCGTGGTCTCGCCCGCGATCACGTCGACGCTGGCGGGGGTCTCCAGGGCCGTCAGGCCGAGGCGGCTGGCGCTGCGGCCGGGGCTGCGCAGGTTGAGCCCCTCGGCGGGCGCCGGGCCGCCCCGCCCGGAGCCCGCGACCTCCAGGGTCTCCAGGGTGACGGCCGGCGGGACCTCCCGGGTCTCGGCCTCGGCGGAGATCGGCAGCAGGCCGCCGAGCAGGGCCGCCAGGGGCAGGACGTGTCGCGACGGCAAGGTCGGGCCTCGCCGCGACCCGCGCGCGTTCGCGGTTCGGGACGGGATGGGGGCGACGGGCATAGGGTAACGGGATGTGGGGCAACCGGACATGGGGCAACCGAACAAGGGCGCGGGCATCGGTCGGGGCCGACCTGCCGTCTCCGCTAGACTGAATGTTATAACATTACAATTGGCAAGCGGGGCCCGGGGCCGGCGTGTCCGCGGCGCAGCCGTCACCGGGCCGCGCGGGGCGGCCGGAGGGAGCATGCGGGAGCAAGACTTGCGGGCGAGGACGGGCATCGACGGGACGGCTGACGCGACGAGTCGCGCGGAGTGGCACGTCACCGCGAAGAGGTCGGTCCGTTCGCGGCAAGCGAACGCCCCGACACCCACCAGGACACCCCGCCCGATGCGTTTCGCGTGTGACCACGACTGACGGCAGGTCTCCTGGCTCGCGGGTCACCGCCCTCCCATCGTCTTCCCAGGCCCGGGTCCTGACGGACCGTTCACCCAGTGACGTGTTGATGAGGAGCTCGCCGCTTACAGTTGCGGGGGCAGCCGCGGCCTCGGACTCTCGCCCTCACCGCGTTCCCTTTTGATCCTCGTTAAAGAGGAACCGTCGCGGGTAAGCTAGGCCGTTTCCGGCGCCGCCGTCAAATCCCCCGGGGTTCGGCAGCCTGCCCGGCGAAGGGGGCGACCGGGGCGGCCTCACGCGGATCGGGGGACAAATCCCGCCGTGGAGCGTTGGCCCCGCAGGGAGAACCGGGCTGTGACGCTGTGACCGAGACTGAAGGAGCAGAGAGCACGATGTCCGAGGATGGGATCACGTTCGAGCGGATCCGCGAGCGCGCCCATGAGATCTGGGAGCGCAACCACCGCCCCGAGGGGTTCGAGGTCGAGTTCTGGCTGATGGCCGAGCGGGAGCTGCGGGCCGAGCGCGCCCGCAACGCCCCGAAGTCGGCCGCACCGGCGCAGGAGGACGCCGCCTGTCCCTGACGGCGCCGGGGACGGGCTCGGGGGCGGGTCGCCTCAGCCGCTCGCCGCCACCGCGTCGTGGTCCGCGAACAGGATCGCGTGGGTGAACGGGCCGTCGACGCGCATCAGGTCCCGGACGAGGGCCTAGGCGGGGACGTCGCGGACGGCCGCCCAGGCGCGGTAGCAATTCGGTGGGACCCGTCCCCGTCCGGTCTCCAGCTGCGAGAGGACAGTGTCGTATTCGGCCCCGACCACATTGGCGAGCGGGCGCCGGCATAGGCCGCGCGCCGCGCGCAGGGGCTTCAGGAAGCGACCGCCCTCCCGGCCCGGTTCCGACACCCCCGCCGAATCCGGGCGTTGGCGGTGAGCGGACACGTGGGACATCCCCCCTCGGACAGCATGGGGAGGGCGCAGGCCCGGCCGGCGCCGTCGCGACGCCGCGGGCGGGGGCGCCGTTCGACGCGCCAGATCCGGCGGCGCCGCCGGGCTAGTCGGAAACAGCCCGGACTGCGCCGTGATCCGTGGATCGGGACTTCCCGTTCGGGAACGCTCCGTTCCCGCGTCGCCTGCGCCCGCACCGGATGTGCCGCGCGCCATGAGGGCGCGGGCGACGCGGTCGGTGCTGAGCGACGGCTTAGGGCGCGATACGGCCCGTGCGGGCGACGGCGATCGCCTTCGGGTTCTTTATCGAGCGATTGCCGGAGAAAACCAACGATCCCGAACCGCGTGTCGACGGGCCCGCGATCCCGCCGCGGCGGGCCGCCTTCCGCCGCGCCGGGCACGGGGTCTCGACCCTCATGGTCCTGGGGCTGGGGTTCGGACTGGCTCTAGCCTGGGTCGTCTTCCTCTGTTGGGTCGCTCACGGAGTGCTAAGGTTGATAATGGACTAACGACCGCAGTGCAGCTGAAATTGTGCAAAGCACAAAAGTGCTGTTTATTTCCGCTTGTGTCCTCTCAATACCTAGGTAGTCTGGCTTCCGGTGTCGTTGGTGCGCAAATGCTTCTGATCTGTTTTGCCTCGCTTGGAGCTGCCGCAAGCCAGGCCGTGCGCCTGCCGGGTCTTCTGGTGATCGTATCGCTGCTGGCGGTGGCGATCGGCATCGAGGGGGCCCTGGAGCAGCGTGCCCTCGCGATCGTCCTGACCGATGCGGTCTGGATGCTCGTGGCGGTGGAGGCGTCCTATGTCGCGGCTTCGCTGCTCTGGACGTCCGAGGCCTCGCCCGCCGAACCCCGGAAGGCGTGAACCTTCGGGGCGTCCGGCTGAGCCGGCGCGCCCTACCGGAACGGGGGCTCGGGCTTGAGCAGATGGCGGGCGACGATCGTGCCGCCCAGCGCGCCGAGGAGCGCGCCCGATCCGCTGGCCATAGCGTCGATGACCTGCGCGGTCCGGCCGGGCACCCAGCGCTGGCCGATCTCCATGACGACCCCCAGGACGGTGAGCGGCACGCCGATCCGCCACCAGCGCAGCCCGGCACCGTAGCCGAGGACGAACAGGCCGGCGGTCCCGCCATACGCGATGGCGTGCTCGACCTGACCCGGCAGGGAGGTGCGCGCCTCCCAATCCCGCGGAATCCAGGAGAGCCAGACCAGGGTCCCCACGCTCAGCCAGGCCGCCGCGCGGACGAGCCTCGAAAGGGCGGTCAGACGTGGCGACATGCGCGTTTCGAACCTTTCCGATCTGTCCCCCCTACCCCCACGGGCCGTCCCCGGGGCGGGCGCCGGGGACGACGGGACCCTGCCGCCAGCCGGCGCCGACGCGGGCGCGCGTTTTTCCCGATGGGGTCCGGTGCCGCTGCGCCCCTACGGGCGGTCAACGGGCCGGGTGGTCGCCCGGCGGTTCGCCTTGAGAAGCTTGCCAATCACGATGCCGGCCGGGACGGACAGGAGGGTCCAGAGGCGCAGGACGTGGAGGAGGCGGAAGACCATCACGCGCCCTCCCCCGCCTTCACGGCGGCGTCATACCCCGCCATCCACTGGGCGTGCGCCTGCGTGCCCTCGGCATAGGGGCAGTCCTCCCGGCGCAGGCCCTTGCCGGGGGCGTAGAACCCCAGCGCGTAGTGATCCAGGTTGTCGTCCGGGGGCTCTGTCATGGGCGGGAAGATAGGGCGCGCGAAAGGGCCTCCAAGGGCCCGACGCGTCCACGTCTCATCGGCGCGACGGAGTCCCGCCGGCATCCGCATCACGCTGTCAGGTGGAGAATTTGTCTTTCCCAGCAAAGGCTTTGGAAAGAAATGGCGCGCCCGAAAGGATTCGAACCTCTGACCCCCAGATTCGTAGTCTGGCCCCTYGTTAGCACAATTCATCATGCGTTTTGTGAATGGCGCGATCGAGCGTTTTGGTCACAATGCGCTGCAAGCTGCCCATACACCCTGGATATAAGAACCGTTTCATAACATTCGTGCCAGCCGTCTGACGAGGATCATGGCGGCAGCCAAGACGAAGAAAGCGAGTGCGGAGGATGGCGTCGCTTCGTGATCTCGGGCCAGTCTACGGCAGCGGCTGATCCAACCAAAGGTGCGTTCGATACCCAGCGCCGGGGCTGAGCGGAGAAGCCTTTCTGCCCCTGCCGGAAAATGACGATCTTAACGGTGATGGCGGTCGCCGTGCCGACGCGCTCGCCTCGATATGCGCGGTCGGGAAAGCAATGCGCCAGGAAGGCCACAGACGGCGCGAGGCGCGCAGCAGCGCGATGCCACCATGACTGTCGTGAAGGCTTGCGGGTGAGACGGCGGCGATCGGAAGACGACCGTCCGTGTCGGTGAGCCCGTGGCGCTTGCGCCCGACAACGCGCCGGGCGGGATCGTAGCCGCGTCTAGCTTCGACGCCCGCGCCGCCTAAACGCGCGACCTCGACATCCATGATGGCACCACTCGGTCTTAACCTCGCGCTCGGCTCGCTCGCGATCCGCTATCGTCAAGACAAGGGGGAATTGCTCGAACGCGCCCGCCTGCTACAGGCGCAAGAACCAGCGATGCACCGTGGGCCAGAGCGGAAACCCGTGCAGCAAGTGCCGCCACGCGCCGCCCATCCTGACTACGTAAAGAATCCCGTCGAGCAACGAGCGCATCGGCTAAGAGCGCGGACGGCCCCTCTTGGCCAGAGCGGGCAGCCGAGGGACAACGACGGCCCACTCGGCATCACTGAGGCTGGTTGCGTAAGGCAGGCTTTCGCGCGCAAGCTCGGCGCGGGCGACGGGTCGATCACAGATCGGCGGGCGTCCACATCCGGATTCCTGAGTGAACGTCAGACACCCTCGCCACGCCCGCAATGCTAGTCGCTCACCCCAAAAGCTGGACTGTTCTACACATTCTGAAACATGCCCTAAGGACGGAGCAGGTATATTTTTATAGATTCGAAACAAAAAATGCGTGATCTGCGTGGATTAAGAATGATATTAACTAATTATCATTCTGCATAAATTACATCGCTCAATATTTATTAGCGGACTCCTTCGCAAGACTATTTGAGTGGGCGAACTACTCTTCGAATCGGCATCATCTTGAATTAGCTATAAAATCTCGATAAGCCTAATTGAAGTCCTTCCGGACACCTTCTATCTGCATGATCCTGGGACACCTAGCATCAATAAGTAAATCCAAGTTCCAATAAAATCTAATTCCAAGATAGGGATGACAAGTGATAAAAGAATTGAAGCTCGAAAACTTCAAAGCTTTTGGCTCAGTAGATACAATTAAGCTGGCTCCTATAACACTGATCTATGGACCAAATTCAGGGGGAAAAAGCTCAATCATCCAATCCCTAATCCTTCTAAAACAGTCCTTTTCGGACAAAACGCTTCAAACAACAAAACTTATCCCGCGCGGTGATTTTGTTGATCTTGGGACTTTCAAGTCAATCATCCATGGGCATAACACAAAGGCGAAGCTGAGAATCGGGGTGAAGTATAGTAGAGACCTGCCGAACCCTGAGAGGATGAATGCTATTCTACCGAATGATGCCGATCGAAGTGTAGAAATGATCTTTCAGTCAGCGCGCGAACGAGGCTCTGGGCGGCAGACTTCGAGCCAACTAGACACTATAACTTACGGCTTACAGTCCTCCGAAAGCACTATTGGATTTGATATCAAGTTAGGTCGCGCATTGAAGCCCCCCAGATCGGTCAAAAGCGGTCAAACAAATGGGTCAGAGGCTGACATTTTCTCATGGTCAAGTGTTCAATCAGCAGAAAATTTTTTAAAGTTTGCAATCGAGCGGCGTAGGCTCAACGCTAGCAAGTTTCTCCAGACACGCCTCGGACTTGGGAATATCGAGAATGCTCCCTTGTACTCGCGCGCTTTGGAAAAAGTTAGTTCCAGTTTCATTGTCGGTGACGGTCAGCTTCCAAGAACCATAGTCTCGGAAGATGGGGAAGGTATCAGGTATTCAACGGCTGGTGGTCTCATAGGACCATCGTCCGGAACACTCGACTATCTATCGCGCGAATTTGTTGGGATTCTTACAAGTATTTCCTACCTTGGACCGCTCAGAAGCCATCCTGCTCGTCATTATGTAAGGCAGGGAGGAACCATCCAAACTGTGGGCACACAGGGAGAGAACACTCCACAGGTCATTGCCTCACAAGAAAAACAAATCAAAAGCCGAATCAATAATTGGTTTGAACGATTTGGTATACCCTACAAACTTACTCCACGACATTTTGGTAATGAAACTTCCGGGGAAATAGTTTCCATAAACCTTACCGATGTACGGACAAAGTTAGAATTCTCGCCGTCCGACGTTGGGTTCGGCATAGGCCAGTTGTTGCCAATTATTGTCGAGGGATTGGTCTCACAGCAACGTACAATATGTGTTGAACAGCCAGAAATACATCTTCATCCGCGCCTGCAAGGTCACCTCGCAGATTACTTTGTAGATACTACGATCGGAGAGGGAGCAGAGAAGATTTCCAAAAAGGGTTACGGAAATCAATGGATAGTTGAGACACATAGTGAAGCCCTCATGTTAAGACTTCAACGGCGCATAAGAGAAGGAAAATTATCGCCTGATGCTGTCTCGGTAATATACGTAAATCCAGTGCAGAAATCTATGGGAAGCGAAATTTTGCATCTCAGGCTCGATAATGATGGCGAATTCATAGATGAGTGGCCTGATGGTTTCTTTGAAGAAACCTACCGCGAGATATTTCCTCGCATACCCACGGAAGCAACGACAGAAAAACTCACTCAAATAGATTAGGTTAAATATCCGCCTTTAGGCCAACCTAATTGTTCTGCTAATGCGTCTAGGTGTTTGAATGTTAGTGCCATTTTTAGTTGACCCCGAGTCGCTAGTCTCGACTGCCAATGATCCTGACATAACTCGTACTACTTCAGCATATCAGCGGCTCATTCAAGTTTGGGCCGAAGGGGGAATTCTAGCTTTTCCGGAGGCCGGTGTGGAGGCAAGTAGCCTTTTGGCGGTCGTACAGGCTATGCCTATACGCTACCGTACTCCATGGCTGGCTGCTATCAGGACACTAAGGACCGTAAGCCTTGGGTTAAGTAAGAGTTCTCCAGAGGTCTTTAAGGATTTATCAGGGATTCAAAGTGCTTCCCCACCTGCAAAGGTTGTTTTTTTGGAAGACGTCAAAGCTGTTGTATTTGGCCTTCATCATGAAAGTGCTTGTGGTCGCTGTCCGCCCTGCACAGTTGAGCTTTGCCGAGTAGATTGCGCCGAGCAGTCTGCTGAAATACGTGCAGCTATTGCTTTAAAAAATAAGACCGTCGCGACTGGAAGCATTCCGCTCGATACTTGGAACTCAAGACTAAGAATGCTCTCAGCAACATCACGGCATATAGCAATTGTTGATCGGTACTGTGGCGAAAATTATATAAATCGAGCGGATCGATTGAGCGGCTTAAAATTTGTTTTAGATAAATTAGCTCTGGATGGAAAAAAGCATTCGGTACACATATATACGGGTTGTTCCTCAAGCAGCCCGCAAGCAATTAGCCAGTCTATATCCGCTGATTTTTCAAATTGGGGTAGTGTTCAGTCTGCTGTTGTACATGTTGCTTCCGACCAGGATTTTTCTAGAATTCAGCATGGCAGATACATCAGGTTCGAGGACTTTGTTGCAGTTATAGATACCGGCCTGGAAATATTTCAGGGCAATAGTTCGTATCGCGCTTCCGATTTTACGATCAAAAATGACTCGCCTGCACGTAAGGTCGTGGAGGCAGAACTTAAGCTGGTTTCGACATCATTTAAGTTGATATGAAATTCCGATCCGTGATTCTGCCCGGTTCTTATATCCAGGGTGTATGGGCAGCTTGCAGCGCATTGTGACCAAAACGCTCGATCGCGCCATTCACAAAACGCATGATGAATTGTGCTAACACACTGAAATCGCAAGGTTTAGTAACTCAGGGCAAACGAGGGGGCCAGACTACGAATCTGGGGGTCAGAGGTTCGAATCCTTTCGGGCGCGCCACTATTTTTCATCATCTTACAGAACGCAAAGTCGTTACGGGGCAACGCTTTACTCCGTCACTGCGGATGACGTCTTCCTCCTTCTTTCGATGTGTTTGGAGCCTCGATCTGGTGCTCCTGTGACCGTCCGTGTGACCGCCGACGCCCCACGCGTTCGATCTCCTCGTGGAGGTCGTCGGTTCGGAGATGGCCGTACCGCGCTGTCATTTGCAGCGTTGCGTGGCCCAGGATGCGGCTCAACCGGTAGAGGTCACCGCCATCTTGCACGAACCAGCTTGCGAAGCTGTGCCGGAGATCATGGAAGCGGAAGTCTGTGATGGCCGCCCGGCGGCACGCGCCTGCAAACGCCTTCTTCGGATCACCAATCCGTGTGCCGTCAGGCTTGCAGAACAGGAAGGAGGAGCGGGGGCGCCCGCGTCGCTCCAGAAGCTCCCTTATCGTCAGCAGTGCTCCTGGTGACAACGGTACCTGCCTCGGGCGGCCGGTTTTTGTGACGGTCAGGTGAAGTTCGCGACGGCGCAGGTCGATGCTGCTCACCTTCAGGCCGAGAAGCTCTTCCTTACGCATGCCGGTCTCGACGGCCAGCACCAGGATCGGCCTGAGATCGTGGGATGCGGACTCGTGCAGGCACATGAACTCCTGACGTGTCAGGAAGCGCGTCCGTGGGCTGCTCTCCTTCAGAGACTTCTTGCTGAACCGCGTGACCGGCGATGTGTCCACCCAGCCCCATCGGATCGCCGCCGTGAAGACTGAGCCGAGGAAGGCAAGATCGCGGCGGATGGTTGCGTCTGTGACGCTGGTCCGCTTCCGCGTTGCAACGAACTCGGAGAGTGAGCGTCGGTCGATCTCATCGAGATGCAAGTGGCCGAGGAGACGGGTGACGACCCTGCTGTTGAAGCGGTAGGTCTCGATCGTTCCTGGCTTGAGCGAGACCTCCTCGAAGAAGCGATCCATCGCTTCGGTCAGCAAACGCCGGGGCACCGTCTCACCACGGAGGGCTTCGGCGTGCTCCTCCATCAAGCGGTGGAGGAAGACCTGAGCCTCTGCCTTCTTCGGGGTTCTTGCCGAGCGCCGAACGTGGACGCCGTCCATCCGGAATCGAACCCACCAGACGTCGCCGCGCTTGTAGACCCCCGCCACTCGGAACCCTCACACTGGTCGTTGATGACGATCAGCGAAGCACGATCCCGGAATCACGCAAGCGAATGCGGCGGGGCGTCTGAGAAGGCCCTGGCCCGATCCTCGAATCAGCCATCACGGATTTATTGACCCCGGTCCCTGCCCTTTGAGAGAACGAGGTCAGAGCGCGTTTGGTGCTCCAGGCCCTTGGCGGCGGATCGTATCCGCCTGCGACGCATCGCGATCGAGCAATTTTCTGCTCGGCGTTGTCGCAGGCGCTGCAATCCGCGCAGCCGCCAGGGACCGTTCAAGGCAGATTTTACGGTTTCTATAATGGGATACTTTTATTTTGACGCCCTGGCTGGCGCCGGGAAGACCCGCGCGCTTGCTCGACACGCTGACCAGATCGCCCGGTGCGGCTCCAAGGTTCTCTTCGCTCAACCGACCAAGCACCTCATTGAGCGGACGGTCGAGGACGAACTCCGCCTTCTCGATCCCCCTTATCCCCTCCGTGCCATCCACGGGGACGCCGACCTCGACGGTTCCGTGGTTGCCGAGATCGTCCGGCACTTCGAAGAGGCCGTCCCTGGGCGGGGTGAGGTGCTGTTCATCACCCATGCTGCCCTCCTGCGGGTCCCCTTTCTGTCGGAGAAGTGGCACTGGCATCTCATCATGGACGAGGTGCCGCAGGCGGACGTCTTCGAGGAGTTGAACCTTCCCGACACGCGTGACCTGCTCCTGCCCCATCTCGCCCTTGCCCCGGCTGGGCCGATCTACGGCCGCCTCGAAGCGGTTCGTCGGAACATGGCTTCGGACGAGGGGGACGCGTGATGAGCATGAAGAGCCTGTCGGCGATTGCGCGCAACGGGAACGGGGATGACGTCCTGAGCCTCTTCGAGGGGCTGGCGCATCGCATCATGTCCAAGGACTGGACGGTCTACGCCAAGCTGGATCAGTACGAGCGCTGGGCTCAGGGGAAGAAGGCTGGGGCGGCCCTCACGACCTACTCGCTGATGGAACCGTCCCTGTTCTCGGGCTTCGCGAGCGCCACCTTCGCCTCCGCCTGCATGACGGAGACGACGTTCTTCCGCCTGTTCACGGCCCAGGACATCGTGATGGAGCCGGTCGCAGAGAGCCTCCGGGCTGACCTGCGCTACACCCAGCACGAGCATGGCGATTGCATCACCATCTTCTACGCGGCCGAGGAAGCGTGGTCGAAGCGCTACCGTGATCGGTCCGTGACGGACGACGCGGGCCTGCCCACGACGGTCCTGCGGCGTGTGAAGGAAGCCGTCGTCGGCCTGCTCGGCGAGGAGCCCTTCGTGTGGATGGGCAACAAGGACCTCGACGACGCCTTCTTCGGACGGGGCGGTGCGAAGCGCCTGCCCAACACGCCGCACGGACTGAACTCGTTCCAGGGCTACCACAACGTGGTGGTGCTCTCTGCCCTCAACCCGCCGCCCGCGCACTTCCACTTCATGGAGGGGCGTGGCGTCTCTGGCGAGGAGTTGCGCACGGGCTGCTACCGAACCGCTGTCTATCAGGCGGTGATGCGCTGCTCGATCCGCAACCCGGACGACACGACGCCCAAGCGGGTGATCGTCATGGACCGGGATACGGCCGAGTGGTTGGCCGCCATGTTCCCCGGTGCCCAGGTCATGCCGCTTCCGGGGATGGGCGTGTTGCCGCGCAAGGGCAAGGCGGGTCGGCCGCGCGAGCACTCCGATGCCGCTGCCAGGACCAGGGCTTACCGGCTCGACCAAGAGCGCCATCTCCTGGCGCAACTCGACCTGATCAACGGGAACTCGTTCGCCTTGTCGGCCTATCCGCGCTTCATGGCGCAGGTCAGGAGCGAGATGCGCGAGTTCGCGTGTGACGGAATCCCTTCCTCTAAAGGGGATATCGTCACGCGGTTTGCGTCGCCTTCGGCTCCGACAACGAGCGGCTCCGTCTTCCTTGTCCGTCGTCAGATGATTTGGGACATTCAGCGGTGTTCAGGAGCGGAGGCTCTGGTCCATCTGGGGTGAGAGGTTAGGCAGCCTGCGCGTGATGGCGCA
>NZ_LMRM01000008.1:0-160443 GCF_001426045.1 Methylobacterium sp. Leaf94 | reverse complement strand
GAGCAGCCATCGCATCCTCCTCAGGCTCCAAACCCAGGAATGAATCACGACCGAGATGCCGACGCTACCCCGCGTAAGTCCTGCTCAGCGAGGCTTGGTATGAGTGCATTCCTTGCGGGGGGCGCACCTCCGGAAGCGAGACGCTGGAGTCGAGGCAATCCTCAGGTCAATGACCCTAAAATTGCTAATGATCCTCGGATCGTCGACGACGTGACGGCCGTCGCGAACGCCAACATGGCCGATCAAGATCACGGGCCTATCGTGTTCGTCGAGGCTTTTCGGCTACACACCCCGAACCGAAGCTCTCGGGCCGCCGGTGAATGGCCCGTTTTCGGGATCCGCTGACGGCGGATCCTACTGATCACATGGGTGGATATCTGCCAGTCCGCTTTTGAGAGATGATGCGAAAGAAGCCGACGCCGCCGTGTGCCGAGGACATGCGGTCATGAGCCATTGTTTGTTACCCTCTGAACACACACGGCTAAAAAGCCCTGAAGTAGTATTGACGGCGTGCCGTTTGGTCGGGCTCCTTATGCCCGACGGTTCCTCTCCGGAGGATCAAAAGGGAACGCGGTGAGGACGAGGTCCGAAAGGGCCTCCCCGAAGCCTCGGCTGCCCCCGCAACTGTAAGCGGCGAGCCCATCATCAACACGTCACTGGGTCTTCGGGCCTGGGAAGACGATGAGAGGGCGGTGACCCGCGAGCCAGGAGACCTGCCGTCAGTCGTGGTCACACGCGAAACGCATCGGGCGGGGTGTCCTGATGGGTGTCGAGGCGTTCGGCTGTCCTCACGACAGGCAAGCGCCCAGGCCTCGTTCGCGGTGACGTGCCACAGACGTCGCCCGAGGCTTGTCCCGTGTCCTTCCCCTCCCGATCCGCGTGCCTGCGCACGCTCGCGCTCGCCTGCGCCTCCCTTCCCGTATCCGCCCTGGCGCAACAGGCTGCAGCACCCTTCGCCGGCGTCCCGCGCGGCGCCGAGGCGGCCGTCACGCTCTCCGAGCTTTCCGTCTCCGCCACCGGCGTTCCGACCCCGGTCGACCAGGTCGGATCGAGCGTCACCGTGCTTACCGCCGCCACCCTAGAGGCCCAACAGCGCCGCACCGTGCCGGATGCCCTCCAGCAGGTGCCGGGCCTCAACGTCGTCCAGACCGGTGGACCTGGGGGCCAGACCTCGGTGTTCATCCGCGGCTCGAACTCCAACCACGTGAAGGTGCTCATCGACGGGATCGACGCGACCGACCCGTCGAACCCGAACGGCTCGTTCGACTTCGGACAGCTCCTGACCGACGACCTTTCCCGCATTGAGGTGCTGCGGGGTCCCCAGAGCGGCCTCTACGGCAGCGACGCCATCGGAGGTGCCATTTCCTTCACGACAAAGCGTGGCGAGGGACCGGCCAGGGCTACCGCGCGGATCGAAGGCGGGTCGTTCGGGACCTTCAATCAGAGCGGCAGGATCAGCGGGTCGGAGGACGGCTTCGACTATTCGGTCTCGATCCAGCACTTCCGTGCGGCGGCAACGCCGGTGACACCACCGAACCTCGTCCCGTTCGGCCGCCCGATTCATCCCAACTTCTATGACAACGAGACCGTCTCGGCGAAGTTCGGCTACCAGTTCACCGACACCTTCCGCATCAACTCGGTGACGCGCTTCATCAATTCCCGTCTCCTATTCACGGGAACCGACTACAGCACCTTCCCAGCCTTCCCGGCGGCGTTCCGGAGTGCCGCCGACGTGCAGCAGGTCTTCACCCGCAACGAGGCCGAGTGGACACCGTTCGCTGGGTTCCACAACCTCTTCGCGATCAACTACTCGAACTTGTTCAACAGACAGCAGGGCCCCCTCGACCCCCTTGCCACGCCGGACGCGACGACGGGCCTGGGCGAGCGCACGCGCTACGAGTACCGCGGGGACTACCAGCTCTCGCCCGGCAACCTCGTCCTGTTCGGCGCTCAGCGTGACGACGAGAGCCTGTCGACCACCGACCCGAGCCCGTTCGGGGCCGGCAACTTGCGGGCGAGGAACGGCAACACGGCCGGCTACGGGGAGGTCCAGCTGACGCCCTTCGAGCGGGCGTCGTTCGTTGCCAACATCCGCCACGACGAGAACGACGCCTTCGGGCCGGCCACCACCTTCCGCGTCGCGCCGAGCTACATCCTGCCCTTCACCGAGACCCGGATCAAAGGCAGCGTCGGCACCGGCTTCAAGGCGCCGACCCTGAGCCAGCTGTTCCAGAGCTTCCCGGCCTTGAACTTCTTCGCCAACCCGAACCTCAGGCCGGAGGAGAGCCTCGGCTACGACGCCGGCATCGAGCAGCCCCTGGGGGACCGCGTCCTCGTCGGCGCGACTTACTACGCCAACGACTTCAAGAACCTCATCACCTCGAACGCGACGTTCACCTCGAACGAGAACGTCGGCCGGGCCGAATCGTACGGGGCGGAAGCCTTCGTCGCTGTCCGGTTCTCCGATACCTTTAAGGGCCGGGTCGACTACACCAACACGGTGACCAAGAACGAGATCACCCACCAGGAGCTCCTGCGACGGCCCCGCCATAAGGGCAGCGCGACGGCCTTCTGGACACCCCTCCCGGGCCTGACCGTCAGCGGGACCGTGATCGTGCTCGGCCACTTCGTCGACGGCAACCGCGACTTCTCGGTGGCCCGGCTCAAGAACCCCGGCTTTACCCTGGTCAACCTCGCGGTGAACTACGACGTCAGCGAGACGGTGAGCGTGTTTGGGCGGGTCGATAACCTGTTCGACCGCCGCTACGAGAACCCCACCGGCTTCCTCGGGGCAGGCCTCGCCGTTTACGGCGGCGTCCACCTGACCGCGTTTTGAGACCGCCGATGGCACGACGGTCAGGCTTCGCGGTCCTGACGGTGATGCTGGCGGTCAGCCAAATCTGGTCGATTGCCGCTGGGATGGCCGCCCCGGCATCCGGGGGACCCCGGCACGTCGTCTCGATGAACCTCTGCGCGGACGAGCTCGTCCTGCGGCTTGCCGACCGCGATCAGGTCGCCGCCGTAACCTACCTCGCTCAAGACCCGCGCGGCTCGACCGTCGCACGGGAGGCTGCCGGCATCGCGGTGACGCGCGGCCTGTCGGAGGAGATCGTCGCCCTCCGGCCCGACCTCGTCGTTGCCGGTGCCTTCACGACACGGACCACGGTGGGCCTGCTCAAGCGCGTCGGCTTCCCCCTTCTCGAACTCGCCGTACCCAACGACTTCGAGGGGGTGCGGGCCCAGATCCGGACCGTCGCTGCGGCCCTCGGGCACCCGGCGCGCGGCGAGGCGATGGTCGCGGACCTCGACGCACGGCTGGCGCAGGTGATGCCGGCGGCCAAACCCTTGCGGGCCCTCGTGATGCGTCCGAACGCCTTCACGGTGGCACCCGGCAGCCTCGGCGACGCGGTGATCCGTGCCGCCGGCCTCGCCAACGTCGCCGCCGAACTCGGTCGCGACCGGTTCGGGCAGGTCCCGCTGGAAGCGGCGGCCTTGGCCGACGCCGACCTCATCGTCCTCGACGAGGGGGAGCCCGGCGCGCCGTCGCTCGCCGATGCCCTGCTGCATCATCCCGTCCTCGACGCGCTGCGCCGGCAGGGGCGTACCGTCTCGATTCCGAACCGGCTCTGGACCTGTCCAGGTCCGCAGGTCGCCGAGGTCGTGGCCTTACTCGCTGCGGCGGCACACCAACGGGCGGCACGATGAACGCTCCCCTCCCGCCTCCCATGCGGGTCGACCGGGCGGTCGTCGGACCCCGCGCGGTCGTCTGGATACTCGGCCTGCTTGTGCTCGTCCTGACGGTCGCGTCCATCGCGGTCGGGTATGCCCCCTTCGACGTTCCGGCGGCGGCTGGCGACCTCATCGCCGGACGGGTGACCCTCCCGGCGCTGGTGCTCTGGGAACTGCGCCTACCTCGTGCCTTGCTCGGCAGCCTTGTCGGCTTCAGCCTTGGGCTCACCGGGGCGGCGATGCAGGGCTACCTGCGCAACCCTCTCGCCGATCCCGGCATCCTCGGCATCTCCTCGGCTGCGGCCCTTGGGGCCGTGGTGGTTTTCTATGGCGGCTTCGCAGCCTCGCTTAGCCTGGCCCTTCCGCTCGGCGGGATCGCCGGCGCCGCCGTGGCGGCGCTCGCCCTGAACCTCGTTGCCGCAAGAGGCGGCACCACGCTGGGATTAATCCTCGCCGGTGTCGCCCTGTCGAGCCTCACGGGTGCCATGACGGCGCTGGCGCTAAACCTGTCGCCCAACCCCTACGCGGCCCTGGAGATCGTGTTCTGGCTGATGGGGTCGCTCGCGGACCGCAGCATGGATCATGTCTGGCTTTGCCTGCCGTTGATGGCGGTGGGCTGGGGCCTGATGCTGTCCACCGGCCGCGCGCTGGATGCCCTGACGCTGGGCGAGGACACGGCCGCGAGTCTCGGCTTCCATCTGGTCTCGGTCCGCCTGCGCCTCGTCACGGGCGCGGCACTCGCCGTGGGCAGCGGCGTCGCCGTCAGCGGCGCAATCGGCTTCGTCGGCCTCGTGGTGCCCCACCTCGTGCGACCACTGGTCGGCGCACGCCCTGGTGCCAGCCTATGGCCGAGTGGCCTCGCCGGGGCCGCCCTCGTGCTTGCCGCTGACTTGGGCGTTCGTCTCCTGGCAACGCGGCCTGAACTCAAGCTGGGCGTGGTGACTGCCCTCGTCGGGGCGCCGTTCCTGATCGTTCTGTTGATGCGCGAACGGGGGCGCGGCGCATGAGCCTCGCTACCGAAGCCCTCGATGTACGCCTCGGCGGCCGGGCAGTCCTCTCCAGCGTGAGCCTGTCCCTTGAGCCGGGCACGCTCGTTGGTCTGGTCGGTCCGAACGGCGCTGGCAAGACCACCCTCCTGCGAGCCCTTGCGGGCTTGGTCGCCCCGACCAAGGGCCGCGTAAATATCGACGGTATGCCGCTCAAAGGCATCTCCCGCGACGCGCGCGCCAAGCGCATCGCGGTCCTTTTCCAGGGCGCGGGGGCCGGTTGGCCGATGCAGGTGCGTGACCTCGTCGCCCTCGGCAGGCTGCCGCATCGACGCGCGTTCGGTCGCCTCGATGGCGCCGATCACGCCGCCATAAATCGAGCGATGGCACGGACCGATGTCGCGCGCTTCGCCGAGCGGACCGAACCGACCCTGTCCACGGGCGAGCGGATGCGCGTGCTGCTGGCGCGGGCGCTCGCCGTCGAAGCGGAGTGGTTGTTGGCCGACGAACCGATCACCGCCCTCGACCCTGCCCACCAGCTCGACGCCATGACGCTGTTGCGGAGCGTGGCCCTGGCCGGCACCGGCGTCGTCGCCGTCATGCACGATCTGACCCTCGCGGCCCGGTTCTGCGACCGGATCGTGGTCCTGGGCGCGGGACGTGTCGCCGCCGATGGACACCCGGACGTTGCGTTGACCGACCGGCTACTTTCGGACGTCTTTGGCGTCACAGTTTGCCGTGGAGCTGGACCGGACGGAGTCCCCTACATCCTGCCCTGGAACCGTTCGGGGCCCCATACGGAGGAGATCGATGCAGCCTTCCCCAAACAGCCCTGATGCCACCGTCGCCCTTCTGCGCGGTGCACTGGCCGATCCGACCACGGCCTGGAGCCTGGGCAGCTTCGGTGCCATCGCCGAGTTCATGCGCGATCCCGACGAACCCGTCGTGGCGCTGCCGGACGAGCGCCTGGGACTTGCGACCACGCGCGGGGCCATCGCCCTGACCCCGAGCTCCGACCTGCGGCCCGTCGCCTACGAGACGGCCGTTTCGTCCGGCTGGAACCACGCCATCGCGCTTTGCTTGCCGGAGGCGACCTGCGCGATGAACCGCAGGACCGTGGTGACGGAGCTCGGGCCCGACCGAAACGCCGCCCGGGTCGAGGATCGCGACGGCATCCTGTTCGACCTCGGCCTCGGCCTTCTCGCCGTGGATGCCTGCGTGCGGGTACGCGATCCGGAGGCCGTCGAGCGGCTGCGGGCCGGCGTCGGCATGCCGCTATTCGACCACGCAAACCCCATCGGGCCGCATCTCGTCGCCATGAGCCCGCACCGGGTATTCCTGGCGCGGGCCGGGCGCGTCGAGGTCTATGCCCCGATCCCCGGGGCTGGCGGTACCAGTCCTGAAGGTCCGCACACGCACGTACTGCCGAAGCTCCTGCGCAGCGGTCGGACCCATGCCGCCACGACGCCGATCCCGGCGGGCTGGGTCCCCTGCGGAGGCCTGCACCCGGCCCACCCCTACAAGGACATGATGGGCGACCGCATCACCTTCGATACCGGCCGCTACGAAGCGTTCCAGGCGATGCTCGACCATTGGGGTGATCCGGAACTCGTGGCCATCAAGCGCGGCGGGCCCGAGGCGCCCGGCGGCACGGTGTCGACCCGCCACGCCCAGGGCGCACGCCGGGTCGCCGAGGCCCAGGCACGTTACCTGCGGGGCGAGATCATCGAGGCCACGGCAGGCGACGACGAGGATGCAGAGGCGGCGGCCTGACCGTGACCCGGACGGTGCCCGGCAGGAATCGGTGGGGTACGCCCCAGAGGGTAATCGGCCTAATCGGCTGCCCGGGCGCGGGGAAGACGACCTACGCCCGCCGCTTCGATCCGCTCGACGGCTGGGTCCACCTCACCCTCGACGACTTCCGTCAGACCCTCTGGCCGCCGCACCGGCAGGTCTACTGGGAACTCAGGCAGGGCTCACATGACGATGCGGCCCGGGACCTCCTGCACCGGGTCAAGGAAGCGGCCCTGGATGCCGCCCTGACGAGCGGCTTCAGCGTGGTGATGGCGGACACACATCTCATCAGACCCGTGTTCGAGCGCGAGCTTGGGATCGTCGCCCGACACGGGCTCACCGTGGAGTGGAAAGTGTTCGACGTGCCGTGGGAGGTTCTGAAAGTCCGCAACGCGGAGCGTGGTCGGGTGGACCCGTCGCATCGCCAGCCGGATGAGGTCCTCCGGTTCACCTACGAGGTTTTCCAATCCCCGGACGCTTGGTGGCGTAGCTTGTCGCCGCAGCAGGTCGAGGTCCTGACCTGACGGACGCAGCGAGCGATCCGTGTTCCCAAGTGTTGCCGGCAGGGCATAACCCCTCGTGCATTGCACTTGGTCCGTTGACGGGCATGGGCGTCGGCATGGTACCTCGGCTGTGACGGTTCCTCCCCGGAGGATCAAAAGGGAACGCGGTGCGGGGGTAGCCCCAACGCCGCGGCTGCCCCCGCAACTGTAAGCGGCGAGCCCTTCGCCACCGACGTCACTGAGCGGCCTCGCTCGGGAAGACGGTGAAGGGCGATGACCCGCGAGCCAGGAGACCTGCCGTCAGTCGTGGTCACACGCGAGACACGCTGGGCGGGGTGCCCCGGCGGGTGCGGAAGCATGCGCGCTGCGCGTGGTTCGGCCTCGTTCGCGGTGACGTGCCACTGCCGTCGCCCGAGGCCCATCAACGTGTCCCGTTCACCGTCCATCCCGCTGATGTCCGTGCTGGCCCTGTCCTGCGCGATCCCCACCGCCGTCGCCGCCCAGGGGGCGCCCTCGGGCGAGACCGCCGTGGTGCTCGACGCGCTTTCGGTCGAGGGTACCCTTACCGCCATGCCGACCTACCGGGTGCCCGAGCTCTACAGCGGCTCCAAGACGGTGACGCCGCGCCGCGACCTGCCGCAGCAGGTCGACGTGGTGCCCCGGGAGGTCCTGGTCGACACCGCCGCGACCCGGGTCGAGCGCGCCCTCGACTACGTACCCGGGGTCGGCAAGCAGAACGACTTCGGCGCCCAGAACCTCGCCCTCTACTCCGTCCGCGGCTTCGCAACCCAGGATATCTTCCAGAATGGGTTCAACATCGCCCGCGGCTACAACGGCGCCCCCGACACCCAAAACGTCCAGTCCATCGAGGTCCTGAAGGGCCCGGCCGGCGCCCTCTATGGCCGCAGCGATCCGGGCGGGACCGTGAATATCCTCACCAAGCAGCCCGTAGCGCGACCCTTCGTCGAGATGGGCACTCTGTTCGGCAGCTTCGGCAACGCACGCACCACGGTCGATGCCGGCGGGGCGCTGAGCGAGGACGGCAGCGTCCTCTACCGCTTCAACGGCGCGCTCGCCCGCCAGGACAGCTTTCGAGATTTCGTCGACGGAGATCGGGTGCTGCTCGCGCCGGTGGTGAGCTGGCAGGTCACCCCCGACACCAAGATCACGTTCGAGGCGCAGTACCTGCGCAACCGCCAGACCTTCGACCGCGGTACGGTGGCGGTGAACAACCGCCTCGGCCTCGTCCCGCGCTCGCGCTTCTTCGGCGAGCCGGGCGACGATTCCGTATCCGAGAGCGCGCTGCTGCAGGTGCGGTTGGAGCACGCCTTCAACACCGACTGGCATTTGCGCGTCGCCACCCACCTTAACACCGGAAGCCTCACCGGCCTGCAGACCGGCACGACCGGGATCCTCGACGACGGCCGCACGCTGCTGCGCGAGTTCCGCCAGCACGACTTCACCTGGGGCGTCGCCATCGGGCAAGCCGAACTCGTCGGGCGCTTCGAGACCGGGCCCATCGCCCACACCTTGCTGCTCGGCCTGGAGCACGAGCGCTACAACAGCACCGAGAACCTCCTGCGCTCGACCCCGCGCCTCGACCCCTTCGCCATCGACCTGTTCAACCCGGTCTACGGGCAGGCCAAGCCCCCGTTCACGCGCCGCTACAGCGCAAGCGAGAACGTCGGCAACACGGCGGTCTACCTCCAGGACCAGATCGCCCTGAGCCCGGAATGGAAGCTGCTGCTGGGCAACCGCACCGACTTCTACAACCAGACCTTCCGCGACAAGGTCGCGAACGAACGGACCGAACAGGACCGTACCGGCTTCTCGCCGCGGGCCGGGCTCGTCTACCAGCCGCTGTCGTTCCTGGCGCTCTACGGCAACGTCGCCGCCTCGTTCCGCCCCAACACCGGCTTCGACAGCGCCTCCCGGCCCTTCGCGCCCGAGACCGGGTTCGCGTACGAGGTCGGGGCCAAGCTCGACCTGTTCGACGGCCTCAGCGTGACGGCCGCCGCCTTCCACATCGAGAAGGAGAACGTGCTCACCACCGATCCGGCGGACTTCTTCTTCCAGATCGCCGCCGGGGCCGTACGCAGCCAGGGCTTTGACGTCAGCCTCGTCGGGCAGGTCACCCCGGAGTTCCGGGTGATCGGCGGCTATGCCTTCATCGACGCGGCCGTCACCCGCGACGAGGTGCTGCGTCCCGGGTCACCCCTCCTCAACATCCCGCGCCATAGCGGCTCGCTGCTCGGCATCTACGAGGTCCAGGCCGGCGACTGGAAGGGTTTTGGGATCGGCGGCGGGTTCCGGGCCGTCGGTTCGCGCCTCGGCGACAGCGGGGTCGAGAGCTTCCGGCTGCCCGGCTACGTCCTGACGGACGCGCTGGCCTACTACCGCTATGAGAACCTGCGCTTTGGGCTCAACGTCGACAACATATTCGACGAGACCTACTACGAGCGCTCCTACAACACCTTCTGGGTCGGCGTCGGCGAGCCGCGGCGGGTCACCGTCAGCATGACGGCACGGTTCTGATGGGCGAGCGTCCGGAGCCATTCGAGGCGTCCGCCGGCATGTCGGCCCTGTCCGGCCGCATCGCGTCAATCGATGCCCTGCGCGGACTGGTGATGGTGCTGATGCTGCTCGATCATCTGCGCGAGACCTGGTTCCTCCACGTTCCCGTAGCCGACCCGATCGACGCTCGGACAACTCTGCCGGCCGTGGCCCTGGCCCGTCTCGTCGTCAGCCTGTGCGCACCCATCTTCATCGCGCTGACCGGCGTGGCAGCTTTCCTGTTCGGCACCAAACATTCGCTGGCCGAGACACGAGCCTACCTGCTGAAGCGTGGCCTCGTTCTAATGGCGCTGGAGGTCATCTACCTCTCGGAACTGTACTGGGGCGTCGCCAGTCCGACGATTTGGCTGCAGGTGATCTGGTGCATCGGCATCTGCATGATCGTCCTGGCGGTGCTGATCGGCCTGCCGCGTCCGGTCCTCTTCGTTGTCGGATCGCTGATCGTCTGCGGACACAACCTCCTCGACCCGATCCACCTCCAGCCTGACCAACCATTTTTCGCTGTCTGGGCGATGCTGCACCAGCGTGACGTCATCGCGCTGCCCTTGGGGCTGGTCGCAAAAACGACCTATCCCGTGTTCCCGTGGATTGGCGTGATCGTGCTCGGCTACGCAGTCGGCCCGTGGTTCCTACCGAGCGTCGAGGACCGCACCCGCGAGCGCCGGTTCCTGGCCCTCGGCTGCGGGATGCTCGTCGCCTTCGTGGTGCTGCGCCTGGCGAACGGGTATGGCGACAAGCCCTGGTTCGTGGTCGAGGGCGATGCACTTCGGACCGCGATGAGCTTCCTCGCATTGACGAAGTATCCCCCCTCGCTGCTGTTCCTGCTGCTGACGCTCGGAATCGGGGCGCTCCTCCTCGTTGCGCTTGAACGAATGCGCGACGCCCCAGTCGTCGCGGCCTTAGCAGTGTTCGGCGGTGCGCCAATGTTCTTCTACTTGCTCCACCTGACGATCCTGCGGCTCCTGTACCATGGTGCCGCCGCCATCTGGGGCCCGACGCAGGGCAGCGTGTTCGGCGTGGAAGATTATGGCTGGGTGCTGGCCTGGTACGTCGGCCTGGTCGTACCCTTGTACTGGCCGACGGCGTGGTTCTCGCGCTTCAAAGTGGCACGTCGCGATATCGCCTGGCTCAAGTATCTCTAGTTTCAAAGCACAACTTGGTCCGATCGTCTCGTCCCCTCTCCGACGAATTGCTTTACGATATATTGCGCAAGTTATTCCTTAGCACCAGCCATGGTCTTAGATTGATTGCGCAATGACGCGCGGGTCCCAGTCGCCCTTATACAAACGACCGCTTTCGAGCATCAACGAAGCTTTGGTGAACGACCAGTTCGGGTCGTAAGCAGCTATTCGAACGGTCAAGCTGATTAGGTTCAGACCATAACCCCGGCACGCGGGTACGAGCTGGGATCGCTCCGGACGCCGCCGATCTCTTAGTGCCCCCTGACAGCCTGGAAACAGTCACGTGGTCGCCGGAGGGAGCCCTGTATCGCGTGGTGGGCGACCCGGAGGCGGAACAGCATCACCGAGGACGAATGCCGCCGCCGGGAGGCACTGGCGAGCGCCGTATTCAGGGCATGCGGGTTGGACCTGATGGCCTTCAACGATGCAGCTCGCCGCCCAGACGTGGTTGTCCCGGTGCTTTGCGACCGTTGGGATCGAACTGGTTTCGGAGAACTGGGCAGCTGAAAAAGACTGCACCCCCAGTGCACCCCACAGCGAATAACCTGGGGTGCAGGGTTAGCGGCCATTCCCGCTAACATACTGAGATTGTTTGGTTAGTTTGGTGGGTGCACAAGGGTTCGAACCTTGGACCCGCTGATTAAGAGGCCTCTGAAAGCCTAGCAGTCTCAAAGACCATTTCGACAAATTCCCTCTTCGTTCCTGCATTGTAGGAAAAGGGAAATTTGGCCTTGTCGAAACGAGAGTTGATCCCCCCTCCCCCCTCGAAAACGAAGAACGCCGTCGCGGGGGTGAAGGCCCGCAACGGCGCTAAACAGAAGACCCCGGGTAAGAGCTTCGGTGCGAAGAATACCGCCGCGCGGCCCGCGCTGGCAAGTCGCCTCGTCGCGCTGATCGGCCGGGACGGCACGGTCACCGCCCTCTTCAACCGGCCCGATGAGATGCGTGCCTTCCTGCAGGGAGGCCGGGCATGAGCGACCTCCGCACCATCGCCACCGTCCGCAAGAACAACTCGGAGGAGATCCGGGTAAGCGTCGCCATCCATGATGGCTACGCCCTCGTCGACATGCGGGTGTTCTCGGCGCCCCGCAGCAGCCGCGGCGAGCCCGTGGCGACCAAGGCCGGCATCTGCCTCACTCGGACCAAGCTGCCCGAACTCATCCTGGCCCTGCAGGCCGCAGAGCGCGAGGTGATGCGATGATGGGCTCCACCATGGTGCCCGACGTGGTGCCCCCGACCGCCTTCGACAGCGAGCAGGCCCTGCTCGGCGCCATCCTGCACAACAACGACGCCCTCGACCGCGCCCGCGATCACGTGCAGCCCAGCGACTTCTTCGAGCCGCTGCACCGGCACATCTTCGAGGTGATGATACAACGCCGGGATGCCGGCGAGGCCATCGACTTCGGGCTGATGAAGGCTGTCCTCGGCAACGCCGACCTCGGCGGCCAGACCGTCGGCGGATACCTCGCCAAGCTGGTCTCGGAGGCGATTACCGTCAGCGGCGCGGCGAGCTATGCCCGGCTGATCGCCCAGGCCGCGCGGATGCGGCGAGTGCTGGAGACCTCCCAGGCCGCTGTCGCAGCCATGACAGACGGATCGGTGCGAAGCCCGACCGAATACGCCGCCTACATGATCGAGGCGCTGGACGAGGTCGCAAGCGCCGGCCTTAGCGAGAGTGCCCGGCGCGTCACTCTCGGCCAGGGCGTCGCCAGCGTGCTCGCCCGGGTAGATCAGACCCGGATGGGCAAGGGCATCATCGGCGTGCCCTACGGGGTGCCGAAGCTCGACACCGCCACCCTCGGCATGCGCCCCGGACAGTTCGTGGTGCTCGCCGGCCGGCCCGCCATGGGCAAGACCACGGCCGCTCTCCACATCGCGCTGACGGCCGCGCGCCGCAGTGGAGCTGTCGGCCTGATCTCCCTGGAGATGAACGCCGAGGAGCTGTCCGAACGCGTACTCTCGGCCCTGGCCTACAATCCGCGGGAATGGGACCAGATTACCTACCGGGCCATCGCCGAGGCGCGCGGACTGTCAGAGACCGCCATGGGCCGCCTGCGCGATGCGACAGAGGCGTGCGCCGACATCCCGCTCTGGATTGAACAGCAGCCCGGCCTCACCCTCTCGCAGATCTCGGCCCGGGCCCGGCAGATGAAGCTTAAGGCCGAGCGGATGGGCATCCCGTTCGCGGCTCTCATCATCGACCACATCGGCTTGATCCGCCCGTCCAAGCGCTACTCGGGCAACCGGGTGCAGGAGATGACCGAGATCAGTTCCGGCCTGAAGGGGCTGGCCAAGGAGCTCGGTATTCCGGTGCTCGGCTTGTCCCAGCTCAACCGCGAGGTGGAGAAGCGCCAGGACAAGCGCCCCATCCTCTCAGACCTGCGCGAAAGCGGGTCGATCGAGCAGGATGCCGACGTGGTGCTCGGGCTGTACCGCGACGCCTACTACCTCGAGCACAAGGCTGACCGAACCGACGTCGAGGAGGATCGGCTCGCGCGCACCATCAACACGCTGGAAATCGAGATCCTAAAGCAGCGTTCCGGACCCACGATCCGGATCGAGTGCTTCTGTGATGTCGCCTGCAATGTCCTGGCGGAGGCACGCTGATGGTCGGTTTCTACAAGCACGACATCCCCGCCTGGATGAACGGCACCGAGACACTGAGCGACAGTGCTTATCGCGCCTACCACGTCGTCATTCAGCTCATCATGCTCAACGAAGGGCCAATCGCCATGAACGAGCGTGGCCTGTCCGGCCGCTGCAACATGACCGTGAAGGCGTTCGGACGGGCGCTCGCCGAACTGGTCGCAGCCGGCAAAGTCACGGTGAAAGACGGGTGCATTCACAACGCGCGGGCGGATCGCGAGCTCGAATCGGTGATGAAAAATCGGGAAAATGCTGGGAAAGGCGGAAAAACCCGAGCAATCCGCGCAGAAACTCAGAAAAACATCCCGGATGAGACGCCTAACCCATTGGAAACAAACGATGCGTCTCAAGCGACGCTAGAAAACCTTTCAAGCCTAAAAGAGAAGAGAAGAGAAGACTCCCCTATAGTCCCCAAGGGGACAGACCCGCCGGGCTTCGCCGAGTTCTGGTCCGCCTATCCGAAACGAGACGGCGACAACCCCCGGAAGCCTGCCGTGAGGGCCTACGCCAAGGTGATCCGCGACGGAGCCGACCCGGCCGCGATCCTCAAAGCGGTCCGCGCCCATGCGGCCGACCTGCAGGCCAAGGGCAAGGTCGGAACCGAGTTCGTTCCTCTGGCAACGACCTGGCTCAACCAAGCCCGCTTCGAGCGCTTCGCCCAAGGTGGGGGCGTCGATGGCAGCAGCGCCTCCGCGGATCCGGCCGCCTACCTCGCCACGCTCTCGGCTGACGACTGGCGCGGGCACCTACGGCGCTGGAAGACCACCGGTGGGCAGTGGACGCTGGCGCAGAGGACGCCGCCCCCCGACGATCCTCGGACGCTGGTCCCGGCCGGCGTGCTCGCCGAATTCGGGATCCTCCACACGGCCCGGCCGAGCCTCACGCTGCTGACGGGGACAGGCTGATGGCTGCCGGACTGGAGACCTTCGCCAAGGTTCGCGCCCTTCACGATCGCACCGACAGCCCGGGTGAGAAGACCGCGGCGATGCTGAAGATGCAGACCCTCGCCCGGAAGGCCGGGATGAGCGTCGAACAGGCAATGTCCACTTTGGACACCCCGAAACCCAAGACCCAAGCGCAGGCTGCGGCCGACGCCTTCAACGACTTCTTCAACACCCCCGAGATGCGGGCCCAGCGAGCCGAGCGCGAGCGTGAGCGGGCAGCCAAGCGCAGCGTCCTGCTTGCAGAATACGGGTCCGAGGATGCCGTCTGGGCCGACACCGAACGTGAGACTGCCCTGCGTCGAGCCTGCGAGCCCTTGTTTGGCTCGGGTGAGACCTGGAACACCATCTATCGCCTGGACGGATGGGGGTCCCTCGACTCCCGCTCGCGGATGCCGGAGAGCGTCCGCCAGGCGGTCACAAGGGCATGGCCCTTACCGGCGACGACTGCGGCCGCGTGGGCGGAGTACGAGGCTGCGGAGAAGCGGGACAGCGACCGGTGCGCCTTCGATAGGGACTACTCGCCCCATCTGTGGGCCGACGCGCGCCGCTACGTCCTCGAGGATCTCTGCCAGTGCCTTCCGGCCCGGTCCCTGAACGACATCCGTGCACGGCTCTCCTGGATGGAGCATGTGGCCCGGCTCGACATGGCGCGATCATGGGAGGAGCAGGAGCCAGCCTTAAGCACCCTCCGCGCCGACATTGAGCGCATGGGGGCTCGTATCCGGGACGAGGCTGCACCCGTCCAAAGTGGACAACGAGGTACGAGCGAGCCGGTGAGCTCCCCCGATCCGGGGACCTCAAGCCCCCCCGTCCAATCTGGACACCCCTGCCGTACCAACGCCGAGAAGCGCCGCGACGTGCTGGCCCTGCTTGATACCGAGAACGCTGGCACCGCCCCTCTCACGGATCGTGAGATCGCGCGCAGAGCAGGTGTCTCTCCGCAGACCGTCGGAAACATCAGGAGGCGCAGCCATGTGGAGGGTTGAGGCAAGCTTGCCGGACTGCATAACCATGCACCGGAGCGCGAACGGCAACGCAACCGGAGTGATCACCTCAACCCGCCTCGGTGAATGCTACGAAGCCTTAAGCTCGATTAGCTTTCGGCCAATGTTGTATAGGCGCTTATCATCTTCGTGGGCACACCGCGTGAGGTTCGCGATCTTATGGTTATCGCGCTGTCCCATTTTGTACGCTTCGATAACGTGCCCCATCTCCTTGGCGTCGCCTTTGCTGAAGGCTTCTTTTAGTTCGGGCCGGCCTTTCACGTCTTCGCCCTGGTTCAAGCTCCAGTCCAAGTCCTCTTTAACTGATTTCCAGTTTGCGGACATGCTTACCTCCCTCGTCCCATACGGGACCGGGATCAGGATACGCTGCTTTTAAGGCTCGTCGAGCTTTCATGAACTTCGCGAGTAAATGGGAGGCGCCCATGGCGACGGATGCCGAGCGTCCAGCCCTTCATCATGGCTCAGCCACAATGAGGGGCTTCGCGAAGGCACTAAACGACAAACGGCGAGGCTCTCGCCCCGCCGCTCGATTATTCCGAAGGTGGATAGCCTTAGTAGGCAGCGCCGCGAACTGGGCGGCTATCCGGATAGCTCATCTCGTCGTTCTGCTCGACGTTACCGTAGCGAGCAGCACGATCACCCCGGCGGGGACCAACCGAACCCGTCACGATGCTATCGGCTGCGCCGACAGTCCCACCGACCACACCGCCCACGGCACCAGTCACGCCACCGAGGACGTTTGGAACTCCGCCGATTAGACCGCCCTGCGACCGCGGCGGGTCAATGTGGGCGCCCCAGACATTGAGGGTCCCATCACGGTTGTAGCTGGCGCTGTCGGAATTGAAGTTCTGAGCGAAGCTCGGGGACGCAGCAAAGCCGATCGCCAGTGCGATGCCGGCGACGATCTTGGAAGAATTCTTCATGGTAGTTCCTTTCGTCCTCCGCCCGATCCGTAAGCGTCTAAGTCGCTCTTGATCAGACGAATGATTGGCGCTGGGCTCTACCTCGTGTCCCTATTCGCTCGCACAACCCTTTTTGTGCATCGGGTCGCAGGCGTATAGTTCAAAGCTAATGAAAAAGATTTGAAATATTGCGCTGCGACATTTGTATTATTCGAAATCACCCTTTGCCATCAGCTAGTTCCGGCTTCTGGTGTTCAGAGGTGCGTGCATCGCAGCAATGCACCTATGCGCTGAGCTCAGCCGCAAGCTAGACCGAGGGGGCACCTCGAAGTTCCCAACTCTAGGACGCTTTTACCGCATCAGGTCCCATCCGCAGATTTTATCCTGCTGGGTTTTCTTGGGGGTGCGGAGTCCGCAGAAAGGCGACCTCATGTCGTCCCCAGGAAATCGCAAAATCTCCCATGTTTGCTATGGCTTAGAGGGACATCGCGAGGCGTTTCGAGTACCGTCTTGCCCTGCGGAGTTTCTACTCCGCACTCCGCACTTACTCCGCACCTCCGCACCACCATCGAGAGGACCCTTCGATGACCGACAGCGAGGAGAATGCCCGGCGTGCTACTCGTGCCTTTGAGGCCGCTGGAGACCGTCTTGCCGAGCGCGGCGTATCGGATTCGGACATCGGCCGGGCATTGGTAGCTGCTGGGTTGTCCCGCTGGTCGCGGTCCGTTGGCGCCGAGGTTCTGGCTGAAGAGCTTGCTCGACTGACTGCAGGCGTTGCCGCGGTGGTCCGCAGCGATATCGGCGAGCCCTCTGTTCCACCGTCCCCAATCCATTGATAGGTAGGCTGGATTGCGGCTTGACGGCTGATAGGTTTTTCCTATTCTTGTTTTCAGGTCACGGGACGGCACGCCGGGCGCTGCCGTTACGATCGCAGGGGTCACCTCTGCGAGGGATCGCCTAAAGCTCAGTACCTCGGCATGAGCGATTCTGCTGAGGCTGCTGCGGTGCCAGATCAAGCCATCGCGCGAGATGCAGGTGGATTGGGACGGTGATGAGCTGAGGCCGCTGACGTCAAAAGCGTCGGTGTGAGCGCGGGCTCCCATCAGGTTTCGCATTCGCGAGGCCGTTTCCTCACATTCCGAGACGAACGATGACCCACGCCTCCCTCAATGGGACCGCAGGGCACTACCCAAGGGCCATGCTTGGCTCGGTAATGGCCTCGGTCCCCCTCCCGCGCGCGCTTCTGAGCACACGTCCCGATGGACTGCCTGGCCTTCGGGCCGACCTCGATCCGAAGGAGGTTTTGCGTCAGATCGCGGCTGATTTCGATGCGTTCAAGACGCGCCATCGTGGTGAGATGGATGGTGTCCAGTCTGCCTACGATGACATGCAGAAGCGACTTGCCGCACTCGGCATCGCCCCAAGTGGCGACTCTTCTGCCCTTCCGGTCGATCCGGAGTACACCCGCACCTTCGCGAACTGGATGCGCCGCGACGACGGCGAGCAGGAGCTGAAGCGGGCGAACGCCAGCGGCGAGCGAGCCATCATCCGGGCCGCCATGAACAGCGGCAGCAACCAGGATGGCGGGTACATCGCTCCCGTCGAGTGGGATCGGCAGATCCACAAGGCCCTGCGCCTGGAAAGCTCCCTTCGCAACCTCTGCACCGTCGTCAGCACCGCGAGCGGCGGCTACAGCACGCTCTGGAACACGGGCGGCTGGGGCTCCGGCTGGGTCGGTGAGACCGCCACTCGTCCGCAGACCTCGACGGCCACCCTGGCGCCTATAACCTTCAAGGCCGGCGAACTCTACGCGCAGCCGGCCATCACGCAGAACCTGCTGGAAGACGCCGGCATCAATCTTGAGGACTGGCTGGCCGCTGAGGTGGCGGACGAGTTCAATAAGCAGGAGGGCATCGCCTTCATCAGCGGCGACGGTGTGAACAAGCCGCAGGGTTTCCTCAGCTACATCGGCACCGGCACCAACATCCACCCGGGCGGTGAGCCGGGCGTCACGAACACGGGTGCAGCCGCGGCCATCACCGGTGACGGCCTGATCGCCCTGGTCTACGCGCTCGGTGCCCGCTACCGGGCCAACGGGTCGTGGCTGATGAATTCGGCGACGATGGGCGCGGTCTCGAAGCTGAAGGACGGCCAGGGCAACTACCTCTGGCAGCCGTCGCTGATCCTGGGCCAGCCCCCGACCCTCGTCGGCAAGCCGGTCTACTTCGACGAGTCGATGCCCGACGTGGCTGCCGGAGCGCTCCCCGTGGCCTTCGGCGACTGGAGCCGGTTCTACGTGATCAACGATCGCGTCGGTACCAGCCTCCTGCGCGACCCCTATACCGCTAAGCCCTTCGTGCTGTTCTACACCCGGAAGCGCGTCGGCGGCGGCATCCTTGATCCGAGAGCGGTGCGCTTCCTCAAGGTCGCCGCCTAATCCGAGATGGGTCCGGTCCATCAGGCCGCGAAACCTCCTCCCGGACCCTAGCGCCGATCCTGTCGAGACCTGGCGCCAGGGTCGGCGCACACCATTCCAAGATTGCGGGTCGCTTCGTGTTTCGCGCCCGCCGGACCACTCGCATGGTGTCCGCAACAACAGCGAGAGCCGGCAGTCTGCGTATCCCTGGGCGTGGCCGGCACACCTCTTTCCGCGCCCCACCGTGGGGCGGAAACTCCCAGGCGGGACCACGGATGTACTGGCCCGCCTGGGGGATCACTCAACCAGTTCCTTCCACAATCAAGCTGCCACCGCCAGAGAAGCCTGTAGGCAATGGTGGCGTGGTTCCAATCTCTCGAATGTTCAGAGGACTTCCTATGCGCTTCGTCCTTGTCATCCTCGCACTCTTCTTGCCCCTGGTGGCTCAAGCGCAAAACCTGCCCGGGCCTCGGTTTCGGGCACCGCCAGCGAATGACAACTCGGATCTCGGCGCAACGACGGGCTACATCCGCCGGATGTTCACCGGAACGGTGTTCGCTTCGACCTATCTGACGGACCTGACATGCGCCACGGACCAGAGTGACAACGTCACAACGGCAGCAGCAGCGGTGCCTGCTGGGGGCCGACTGGTCTTCCCGGCCGGCTGTGTGCGCATCGGCAGCACGGTCACCAACACGAGCCAGTTCTGGGAGGGGGCAGGACGCGCCGAGGCCGGTGGGACAGAGTTCCGCTACACCAACGCCAGCGGACCCGCGGTGAAGTTGATGGGCGGCGGTGCTCGCTTCAGCAATTTCCGTATGACCCACACGGTCGATCCTACGGTCACGGCAGCCGTTGCGATCCAGATGGCCGACGGTATCCAGAACCCGCGCGGGCAGATGGTGGACCACGTCGCAATCCGAGATTTCCGCGACCAAGTCGACATCCAGTCCGGCGAGTTCTGGTCCTTCACGCACTTCGATCTCTACCGCGCAAAACGGTATGGGATGCGCATCCGGAACGGCTTCAATGTCGACAGCGGTGACGGCTCAATCGTTGCCGGCACAATTTACACGGACCTCGTGGCCGGTGGTGACGCGGCGATCCGCCATGAAAGCGGCGGTGGCCTGAAGGTTTCGGCCACCAAGATCCTTCAGTTCGCTCGAGGCGTCGACTTGGCGATCGCGAACGACAGCGAGACCAGCGACCTGTTCCTCGATGACAGCGTGAGCATCGAGGGCCAGTACGATACCGCCGTCTCGCTCGGGCGGATCAGCCCTACCGGTAACGGCAAATTCTACAACATCCGCATCAACGCACAGATCGCAGCCACGCCGGTCTCTGTCGCGGTCCACGCCGGCATATCCAACGCAGTGATCGGCCCTATCGTCAGATCGACGGGGTACGGGGTCATCATCGACGGAGGGGACAACATCACGGTCCCAGACGGTACGGTGATGGAACAGGTGGGTAGCGCAGCGGTGGCGGTGAACGACCCGGCCACCAACGTCAGCGTCGGTAAGGTCAACTGCACCACCTGTGTGGCGATCACAAACGACAACCGTAACACGGGGGCGGGGCCGATGACGCGGTACGAGACGCTACCCATCAACCTGCCGCAGTCCACAAGCTACAAGGACATCGCTCAGATCGACATTCCGCCGCTGCGTGGTGCGCGCATCAGCGTTCAGGTTGAAGGCGTTTTGCAAACCGTCGGGAACGTGAACCGCTTCATCGACACCTTGGCCAGCAACACGGGCTCTGCGGTGTCCATCCCGGCATCCCTGGTTGATTCTTCGATCGGCAGCCAGGTCGACCTTCGCTTCGATGTAGGCACTGTCCCTGGCTCTGTTCGTATCGGCGTCAGACCCAATGCTGCGGCCGGAGGCGGCAATCTTCAGGGATCGATCACAATCAGGGTCGATGGAAAGACAACCCGATTTAAGCTGCTCTGACCTTCCGGTCACCAAAAGCGCAGCTGGCGCTCTTCGGTGAGGGCTGCGGACCCGAGGCCTTCGTGCCGCTCCCCGACGGCAAGCGGATCCCTGTGGCGATGTCTGGTACGGCCCCCAGCAGCGAGCCGGCCTCGAGCACTGACGCTCGCACCTTCAACATCGACCTGCGGGGCTCCTCCCTCACGGAGGCCCAGGTCAAGGCGGCTCTCGACCAAGCCATCTCGGCGCATGACGCCAACATCAATCGGACCATGGGTCAGCGGATCGCGAACTGGCGCGAGCGATATTGAAGCCTGGAACAGTACTCCGAAGTGGCATATCCGGGCGCCCTCCCCAATATGACATTAGGAAGTTGGACTACGAGACATAGATATTCAGTGAAAAAGTGACCTGAAGATCATGGCGCAGGAGTCAACAGATAGGTCTTCGTTTCTCCAAAGATAAAAACACATGTTGTGCAGATAATTGATATCAAATCCCCTTGGCTCGTCCTCGTAGGAAGCACAACAGAGATAAGCGATATCGAAAGATAAGAGCTGATTGTGATATTCTCTGTAGAACCGCGGCAGTCGAGTCATGTCCTGTGCATCGTCATACGAAAGACCGAGCACATGATCCGCCTCAACAGCGTCAAGATCACCGTAGTCACTATCAGTAAACTCAACCTCGGTGATGATTTTACTCTTGTATAAAGCCTGCATTAAAGCGCCTGCGCGCTTATAATGGTCTGGATTTTCTGAATGAAGGAGCACCGTATACCCCTTGATGCTCTGCATGTATTCTATGTAGGCATACTTAATACGTTCAGCGTCGACCTTATTGGTGCATCCAAAATCAGTAATCACTTGACCTGGAACGTTCTCAAAGTGATTTCTAATGAATTCCTGAAAGAAACCCTCATCCTCTAAGCGGTTAAAGATATCCATCCTCGCCTATCTCACAGTTTTTTTGCCAGACGTTCAGACATAAAAAAAAGGCCCTGCAACTTGCAAGGCCTTAAAGAATTGAAGAGGTGTAGTTTTACTTCTTCGTGCCGTAAGCGTCACGCAGAACGGCGAGCGCACTGAGGTTGTCGTAAGGGTCGCGACGCTGCTGCGGCAACGAATTGCTTGGGTACATACGTACCCCCTTGCTGGTGGCAGCGGAGCCGACCGGCTTCTTGCTTTTGACGTCTGCCATGCGAAGCTCCTAAGGTTGCTCCCGACATGCTTAAGACGCTTCTGAAGCTGGTTCAGACGCGCCTGCAGTCAAGATCCGAGATGGCTTGAGAGAGTTTCCTCTCTCTGTGAGTGAGAGATAGCGATACGCGTTCCGAAGTCAATCAGCGCTTGACGGATCCCAGCTAGGTATGCAGCCGCCAAAGCACGGCATTTCTGCGCTACCGCTCTGAGACATCAGAGGATTTTCGATAAGACACAGGCGAAGAGATTTCTTTGAAGTGATGTCTCTGATTTCGTCTCTGAGACCGAGATCATGCCTACGAGAGGGTCTACGCCGCTCGATGTCGCACCTTGCAAACGTCTGCAAGGCGACGGCGAATTCAAGCGAATACTCGAAAATTTGAGAGAGCCTTAAAAATTATTCAACGGCCTGAACCCCGACATTCGTTACTCGGGTGAGCAATCGAGGCCTCTAGCCCAATCCCCGATGCGTAGGGCTAAGGCCTCGGTCTTGCGCTTGGGGCAGCCTCAACAAGCGCCTCCAGATCCCGCCGAAGGACAACGGTTGAACCGCCGATCTTCTTCGCTGGAATTTCCGCCCTCGCGATCATCGCCCACATTGTCGAAGCACTGATGCCGATCATCCGGGCCGCCTCGGGAACTCGGTAGGCGAGCGCTGGATCGTTCACTTTCGAGACGATGGGTTCGCTCAAGCCGGCTTCATCCTGATGCGCTCGATAGGGCAACGGCATGGCCTGTCCCTACATTCCCGGCTTTGGTCCTGGAAGGGGCGCAGGAGCAGATGCGTGCTGGGCGTTAGGCCTTCGTCCCCTGAAACGGCCGGAACAGCCAGGCAAGCCGCCCAGCCTCTTCATCCTCGGCATCACTGATCTGATCGACGATCTGCCCGAGTGGTGCCGGTAGTTCGACCTCGTACTTATCAAGGATGATGGCTGCGTCGAGCAGGGCGTTGATGTGAGCCTTGGGCACAAGCTGGTCGGCAGCCTGGGCTGCGAGCACTTGGTCAGCGAGGAGGGTCGCAAGGCGGGTCACCTCGGAAAGGCGATCGAGAGTATCCACTTTCTCGCTGCTGGGCATCACAGGCTCGCTGCTCATGGCTTCTTATCAAGCTGGGACGCCTCAGTTGTTGGGAGACGAGGATGATGGCTAGTCACGCTTAGCGATTGAGTCGGGGATCATGCTGATATCAATTTTGGGACTTGCCGCTCCGAAAGCTGCTGCAGCAGATGTGATAACAGCTGCTGCACGCTCCATACCTCTTTTGTCATTATCTTCGCCTGTTAACGTTCTTTCAATTTCTCGTAGAATCAACTGGTCTATTTCATCTATTAAGTGATGGAGTAGGTCTGTGCCAAATTTATCCAGATTATCTTTTTGGTGCGGAAGGACGGAAGCAATGATTGAAAGCGTTTTATCCTTATTCTCTAGGGCATCTGCGCCTATGCCAGTACGGCCGAGGGCGACTAGCGTATAGGGGTAATACAATATATGTCTATATGCTGTGAAATAAGTCCATAACAACGGTGAAATGAATGGTCTTTCCGCAATTGGATAGCCTTTGTTTTTCACCTCGTCGAGCTTATAGGATTGCCAAATACTCTCTAAAAATGATTTCATTTTGTCTGACTCTGCACCGCCAGCAGAAGCAATTTCCAATACCCTGTCCATTCTCATTACAGAAGTAAGCTGGGACAAAGATTTAAGTGTAGACAATTCGCACATGGAGCTCCATAGGCGCTCCACAGCTTCTAATCGGCGCTTGTCTAAGGCCGCATGTCTACTGGATATACCAGATAGAACACCACTTCTAAGTGCGGCAATTTGCTCATCTCTCCTCCGGACCTCGGCTTTCTGAGCTTCCTCGTCCTGCCGCAGTTGAGATCTGAGGACCTCCAACTTTGCATCGAATTTGTGCTGGACTGATTTCTCAATCCTAGCTCTGTAAATTGGGCCTGCTATCGCGCCAACAATGCCCAACATGCTGGTGCTTGCTAGCGCCGGAACCCAAGCCGAAACGAGCGGCCACCAATCCAAGGGGATCATTTACGCTTCGCCTTCAGTGCCTCCTCGACGAGCCGGCGGATGGCTTCGGATCGTGAAGGAATGTCGACCTCGGTGCGACGCCAATCATCAATCTCGCTTGCCTGCCCCTCAGTGAGGCGAAGCTGAACTGACACAGGGAAATCGCGTCCTGCTGGCCGACCTGCCTTTTTCGGGTTTACCGGAATTGACTCATCCATATTTCTAATTTACCAGAAAGGCAGGCCGAGCGGAAGCGTCAACTTCCTGCCCGGCCCTGACCACTCACGTCGAGGCACGACGCATCATGGCTATCCGGAATTCTACAGCATCGGCTCGCGCCGGTGAACGCTCTCGCTCGCCTTTCGCAGCGGTTTACTCCCGTCCCATGCCCCTGCTGGAGCCTGATGAGGCTGAGGCGGAGGACGGGCCCGTCATCACTCCGGTGCGGCCCGACTCGGCACACGTCCGAGCGCCCCGCTTCCTCGACTTCGCCGGAGACCTTGTCTCGGCCGTCCTGATCATCGCCGGGGGCGTGTTCGCCTACGGCTTCGTGCAGCTCGGTTGAGGGGAGGCGAGCATGTCGACGAAACCAAATCCTCCCCCGTCGAGCACTGGGTTCCCCCTACGCCAGCGCGTTGTCTCAGCATTCAAATCAACTGGCAGGAGGCAGGGATGAACGCGAAACCAAATCCTCCCCCCTCCCGCTCGGATCGGACGCTTCGCGAGCGCGCCGAGGCCGTGAGGTCCGCCGCCGCTCGGCATTCTCCGCCTTCGCTCGATGCCCGCCTAGACGTCGGCCGTAGCCTCGCTGACCAGTTTGACTTCGCGCCGTTCAGCGTCGTCGATCTTGCCCGCCTCTACGAGCTCACTAGGCAGACCGACGAGTACTGGGGCCAGATCGGCAGCATGCCTCTGTGCAGCAACGAGGATGGCCAAGGCTTCTCGGTTCTCACCAATCTTGGCCGGTTCGCCGAAATTGAGGAACACCGCATGGCGTTCCTTCGAGACAAGTGCGTGGCCGAGATCAGCCGGCGGGTGCCGGCGAACGATGCCGAGCGCGACGAAATCCTATGTGTTCGCATCATGCACGAGATCGACTGCAATGGCCGGGTCGATCGCTTGGATGCACCCACCCTCCTCGTTGAAGCGCTGAAGGCATGGGGCTGATCATGAGCAACGTTGTTCGCTTTCCGGCCTCTCGCCGGATCCAGGCCACTACCATCCCGCGGGAGGAGTTCGAGCGCTTGGCCGAGCTCGCCCTGGATGTCGTCGACAAGATCGTTGCGATCCTCGACGCGGCGGATGGCGATGCTGACTTCGAGTTTGGTGGCGATGCGGAGCCGTCTTTGGGCGCACCCGAGGGGCATGAGAGCCAAGTCGTGTGGCTGCGTGGCGGTTGGGACGACTTAGAGGCTTCTTAGTGCAGCGTGGGAGTTGCCACCATCATATAATGGTGGTAGGTACCACTCATGACTGATGCTCATCTCATCCACTTCTCGGCTGGCGAAGCTAATCGCATCACCGGGCTGACCCCGGTGATGCAGCGTGACTGGAGGCGCCGTGGCTTCCTCCTGCCGGTGGAGGGGCGAGCGAGCTTCAATGCCTTCGATCTTTCGGATCTGAAGATCATGAAGCTGCTTGCTGACGGCGGCGTAGGGCCTGCGTCTTCCAGGGCCTGGAAGCGGGCCGTGGCCTACTCCGTCGTGTCTCACGCGCTGAAATCCCCGGACGCCTACGAAGTGACCCTAGGTAATAGCGATGAGACTCGTCGGTCCATTCTGCGGCGCTACAGCCAGGAACCGGGAGCGCATACCGGCGAGTTCTTGCCGGCCAACGCGCACCACATGATCTTGCGTGCGCCACGGTTCGCCATCTGGTGGGGCGAAGAGCGGGCCTCAATGGGTGACAGCCTCGACGAACTGCATGGCTCACGCAATCAGCCCGGAGCGCCCACGATCCCCGGCATCTACCTGGACATCCATGGAGCGGCGACCGACCTGCTCCGCGATGCGGGTCATCTCGTGAAGCTTGAGGCGTAGCAATGGCCCGCCGTCAGACGATCACTCAAGCTGCCATCTCCCACGCTGTGCAGCGTGCTCAGGTTGCCGGTCCTGATTCCGGTCGGGCCGAGGGCTGACGATGGCTCGTCCGGTATCCTACCCGCTCGGTTCCTGGCCGCTGGAAATGCGCGCCGAAACCGCAGCTGCCTTCTGCGATGAGCCGAGCGTCGAAGCATTCCGGGCCAAGGTCGATCGCGGCATCTACTCCCGCCCCCGGACCGAGAGAGGCTGTTTGCCGAAGTGGCACCGTGAGCGTCTGTCTCAAGACATCGCCCGCCGGCACGGCCTTGTAATGCCCTCCCTCCCCCTGGCTGAAAGCATCGAGGGCCTGATCTGATGCCGCGTCGCAAGCCCCAGGGCTGGCCTAAGCTGATGGTGACGCGACGGCTGAAGTCTGGCCTGACCGGCTATTACTGGGTACCGCCCACCTGGGCGGCGAAGGGCGGTTGTCTGGTTCGGTCGGAAGCCCTTGGCACCGATTATGGAGCGGCGAAGTCCCGCTGTGACGACGTCCTCAATCCGCAGTTCGACGCTTGGCGCCAAACCGGAGCCATGCCTGTGGAGACGATCCGCACTCGCACAGGCACGTTCGATTGGATGGCCGCGCTTTACAAGACGTCGCCGAAGTACACCAGCAAGCCGCCCAAGACCCGCAAGGGCTATGACGCGGCCCTGCATCTCGTCTCCAGCTACGTGCTGAAGGATGGCCGGCGTTTCGGCACCCTGACGCTCGGAAGCATCACACCTGGCGCTGCCGATCGCCTCTACGAGCGCCTGAAGCTCAAGGCCGATGGTACGGAGCGCATCCGCACAGGCATCCTCGCCATGAGCATCGCGAAGCGCGCCTGGAACGTAGCGCGCCGCGACAAGCCCGATATCGTGCCGGCGGAGAATCCTTTCGCCAAGATGGATCTCGCCTACAAGGCCAAGCCGACCCGGCCGGTTACCCACGAGGAGCTACTGCGCTTCGTGGCCGCCGCGGATGCTGCCGGTGAACCCTCGATCGGTACGGCGGCGATGATCGCGTTCTTCTGGCTACAGCGTCAGGAGGACATCCTGAAGCGCTTGGCCTGGACGCACTACCGTCCGGCTGACAAGCCGGGCCTTGCCCGAATCTTCCACCACAAGACCGGCGAACTCGTCGAGCTGCCGCTGTTCGACGTGGATGGCACGGTGCTCTGGCCCGAACTGATGGATCGGCTGGAGCGCTTACCCCGCCGCGGTACTCTAATCGTCACGCGCGACGTGCCGGACCGGCGCCGCAAGATCCACCTGCCGTGGGGCGAGGACTACTTTCGGCATCGCGTGGCGGACATCCGTGAGGCGGCCGGCATCGACCACGAAGTGAAGTTCATGGGCCTACGCCACGGCGGGAACGTCGAAGGCGCCGAGGCTGACCTGACAGACGCTCAGCTCCGCGCGCTGAGCGGCCACCTGACCACCGCAGCCCTGCTCCGGTACGCGCAAGCGACCCCGAAGCAACGGCAGGCGGGAGCGCGGAAACGCTTGGACGCTAGAACGAAGAAGGAAAGTTTGTCGAAATGAGCCAGTGAGGTCGTGTCGAAACGACGTCCTACGAACTGGCTAAGTCATTGAGATGTTTGGTGGGTGCACAAGGGTTCGAACCTTGGACCCGCTGATTAAGAGTCAGCTGCTCTACCAACTGAGCTATGCACCCAACGCCTTGCGGCGATCGCTGCGGCCCACCAAGTCCGCTGCGACGAGGGGGCTGATAGCAAACGCCCCGGGGGGTGTCCACCCCCGGGGCGTTATTTTCTCGGCTAAACCGCGGCCGGGCTCTGGGCATGCAGGCGCTCCGCCCAGGCTTCGAGCTTATTGAGGGCCGAGAGGTAGGCACGGGCCGAAGCGACGAGGGTGTCGGGGTCGGCGCCGCGGGCGGTCACACTGCGCTCGCCGCTCTTGAGGCGCACCGAGACCTCGGCCTGGGCATCCGTGCCCTCGGTGACCGCGTGGACCTGATAGAGTTCGAGGTCGGCCTGATGCGGCACGAGAGCCTGAATCGCGTTGAACACGGCGTCGACCGGGCCGTTTCCGACGGCCTCCTCGGTGACCATCCGGCCTGCGATATCGAGCTTCAGGGTCGCCCGCTGCGGGCCGCGGGTGCCCGCGATCACCGACAGGGAGACGAGGCGGATCCGGTCATGCGCCGTGGCGAGGTTCTCGTCGACCAGGGCCTCGATGTCCTCGTCGTAGACGTGCTTCTTGCGGTCGGCCAACGCCTTGAAGCGCTCGAATACGTCCTGCATCTGGTTGTCGCTCAGCACGAGGCCGAGTTCGTCCAGCTTCGCGCGGAAGGCGGCCCGGCCCGAATGCTTGCCCATGACGAGCGAGGTCTTGGCAACGCCGACCGAGGCCGGAGTCATGATCTCGTAGGTCTCCGTGTGCTTGAGCATGCCGTCCTGGTGGATGCCGCTCTCGTGCGCGAAGGCGTTCCGACCGACAATCGCCTTGTTGTACTGCACGGGAAAGTTCGTCGCATGGCTGACGAGCTTCGAGGCGCGGGTGAGCATCGTGGTCTCGATGCCGCTCTCAAAGGGCATGACGTCGCCGCGGGTACGGATCGCCATGACGATCTCCTCTAAAGCAGCGTTGCCGGCCCGCTCGCCGATGCCGTTGATGGTGCACTCCACCTGCCGCGCGCCGCCCTCGATGCCGGCCAGGGAATTGGCGATGGCGAGACCCAGATCGTCGTGGCAATGCACCGAGAAGATCGCTTTGTCGGCGTTCGGCACCCGGTTCCGGACGTCCTGGAACATCCGGCGGTACTCGTCCGGTGTGGCGTAGCCCACGGTGTCGGGCAGGTTGATGGTGGTGGCGCCCGAACGGATCGCCGCCTCGACGCAGCGGCAGAGATAGTCGATCGGCGTGCGGGTGGCGTCCATGGCCGACCATTCCACGTCCTCGACGAGGTCGCGGGCCTGGGACACCGTCTTCAGGATGATCTCCACCACCTCATCCTCGGACTTGCGCATCTGGTGCGCGAGGTGGATCGGCGAGGTCGACACGAAGGTGTGGATACGGCCGCGCCTGGCCTGGCGCACCGCCTCGCCGGCCCGGGCGATGTCGGCGGGAATCGCGCGGGCGAGACCCGCGACGGTGGCGCGCTTGACGCGCCGGGCGATCTCGGAGACCGCCGCGAAATCGCCGTTCGACGCGATGGGGAAACCCGCCTCAATGATGTCGACGCCCATGGTGTCGAGGAGTTCGGCGACCGCGAGCTTCTCGTCGAGGGTCATGGTGGCACCGGGGCACTGCTCGCCGTCGCGCAGGGTGGTGTCGAAGATGAGAACGCGGTCCTTCGCGCGGGCTTCGGGCGCCGGAGTCGGGGAGGTCGTCATGCTGGGTATCCTGTCGGAACGCGGTCCAGAACCGGGGACGCGGCATCGGGAAATCGAGGGGTCCGGGCAAGCGCCGGTGGACGGGCGCCGACCTTCGCAAACTGCACTCCCCTGAGAGCCCAGGCGCACGCGCCCGGACGGCCCTCAGGGGCGGATAAGGAGGAGCAGGGCGGCGAGAGACGCGCGCGACCGGACGGCCGCGAAGGCGGCGTCGGTCATGCTGCGCGTGGAGCCGGCGCTGGCCAAGGCTCGTCTCTCCCGAGAGGCAAGGGCGCACCGCGGCGGCGCGCGAACGCTTGCGAAGGCGGTTTACCTAGCCGCTGAGGGCCCGCTTGACAAGTTTCAGCGCCGCGCCCGCCAGCGATGCGCGCGACCGCCGGACAGGGAGGAATTCGGTCTCAGAGCCCAGTTCCCCACAAGGTCTCGATGGAATTCGCAATCGTTTCGGCCGGATGCATTGCCGTGCGGTCTGCTCCGCCTAGCTTCGCTGGTGGATCGAATACGATTCGGCGGCGAAATCAGTCCGTTCACGCAAGAAAAAATCTGGAAGGAATCCCCATCATGTCGCGGATGCTGTCGCGCACCCTGGCCCTGCCTGCCCTCGCCCTGATCGCCGGAGCGGCGCCGGCGCTGGCGCTGGATGCTGCCAAGACCATCGATGTCGCCGCCCCTCCCGCCAAGGTCTGGGCGACGATCGGCGATTTCTGCGGCATCGGTCAGTGGCATCCGGCCATCGAGAAATGCGTGCTGTCGCAGGACGGCGGCAAGGCTTTGCGAACCCTGAGCCTGAAGGGTGGCGGCACCATCGTCGAGTCGCAGACCAAGCGCGACGACAAGGCCATGAGCTACACCTATGCCATCGTTTCCGGTCCGTTGCCGGTGAGCGACTATTCCTCGACCCTCTCGGTGATGCCCAAGGGCTCGGGCTCGACCGTGAACTGGACCGGCAGCTTCAAGGCGAAGGGCGCGCCGGATGCGGTGGCAATCGATGCGATCTCCGGCATCTACGATTCCGGCCTGAAGGCTATCGCCGACAAGTCCAAGTAAGCGGATCGAAGTAAGCGGACCAAGACCGAGGGCGGCTCACCCGAGGCCGCCCTCGCCTGCAGGTTCATTCGGACCCGCGCCCGATTGACCAGCCAGAGCACTCGGCGCAAAACCGGCCCGGATCAAGCTGTGCCGTGTCCCGGCACGGGTACCGTCAGGAGCCGCCGTGTCCCGGGTCAGCCTCGCCGTCGCCGTCCTTCTCTCCGCCGCCCTGCTCGGCGCCTGCAAGCCGACCGCCTCGGCGCCCCCCGCGGTCGCCGTCGCCGCAGCCCCCGTGGTCGCCGCGCCCCTGCCACAGGGCACCGGCTGCGGCCCGTCCATCGCCCGCACCCAGGCGGTGGTCGAGAGCGATGTCGCTACCGGCAACCTCAACCCGCCCGTCGGCGAGCGCTTCGGGGCCGACCTGCGCCACGCCGCCGATGCCTGCGCGGGCGGCCGCGAGCGTGAGGCCCTCAGTCTGCTCGGTGCCGCCAAGGCACGCTACGGCTACCGCTGAGCGCCCGCGAAGGCGTCGGTGAGATAGGCGCGCACGAAGCCGGGCATCCGAGCGGCGTCGAGGTCGTCCAGCCCGCGCGCGATGGCGAAGCCGGCGAGTTCTGGCGCGGCCTCGCTTTGGCGGTGTGCCTCCATCCGGCCATGCAGCACCTCGGCCGTTTCCGCAAAGCGGACCGGGAGCAGGAAGGCGTGCTGGCTCTGGCCCGAGACCAAAACCCACGCCTCCGGCGCATCGGCCGGAAGGGCAAGACCCGTTTCCTCCAGGAACTCCCGCCCGGCGCTGCCGGCGAGATCGACGCGACCGCCCTCGCGGGTGTCGGTTCGATCCGGGGTTCCGCAGGCGAAGTAGATCTGCCCGGCATTGGCTGTGTGTCCGCCCATGATACCCAAGAGGGCCGCGCCGTCGGCGCTCCACGGCACCACCGCCGCGAAGGCGTTGGTTACCGCCGGATCCGGGGAGCCGGCCAGGCGGAAGGCGAGGAACTGAGAATACGCGACCTCGAACAGGTCGATCACGCAGGTCGATCCGTCGATGCGGCAGTCGCGGGCAAGGAGCACCTGTCCGTCGAACAGGTCCGGCCGCTCGGCGCGTCGCCGCGCCCAGGTCTCGGCGATCGCCCCGGCATGGTCGCGGGCCCAGGACCAGTCGGAGGGGACCAGCCGGGCCTCGATGTGCCGGAGCGGCGTCAGCGTGAAACCGTCAGACAAGCAGGGTGCCCTCACTCACCAGCACCGCCGCCCCGCTGATCTCCACGGAGCGCAGGGCACCGGCCTCGATGACGAGCTGGACCCCGATCGTACTCGGTCGGCCCATGGCGACGCCTTGGCGTAGGACGATGTCGTGCTCCCCGTCGCCCAGGGGCTCGAACTGCATCATCACTCCGGCGAAGGCCGCTGCGGCCGAGCCGGTGGCCGGGTCTTCCGGCACGCCGAGATGGGGCGCGAACATCCGGGCCTGATAGCGGTGGCCGACCTCTTCGGGGTTGAGGGTGTAGCAGTAGAGCGCGGCCGGAGTGCCGAGATCATCGAGGGCTGCCGGCACGACGCGAGCCCGGTCGAGGGCCGCTCGGCTGGCGAGGGGCACGAACAGGAAGGAAGGGCCGGTCCGGTGCCGGCTCGGGACGTGGCGGGCGAAGCCGATCTCACCCGGCTCCAGGCCCAGGGCGGCCGCGACTAGGTTCGTCTCGGGTCCCTCCCCCAGATATTCCGGGAGCCCCGGCATCTTGAAGCGCCCGGTACCGCGCCCCTCCCCGGGCTCGACCACGCAGGCCAGGGTTCCGAGGGGGGCCTCGAGCCCGAAGGCCATCGCGTCGGTGAGCCCCGCCCGCTGGTCGCGCAGGGCAAGGAGGATGGCGGTGCCGAGGGTGGGGTGCCCGGCGAAGGGCAGTTCGGACGTGGGCGTGAAGATGCGCATCCGGGCGCGGTGCCGGGGTGTCTCGGGCGGGAGAACGAACACCGTCTCGGACAGATTGAACTCGACGGCCAGGGCCTGCATCGCGGCGGTGTCGAGGTCCTCGGCATCGAGCACGACGGCCAGGGGATTGCCGGTCAGCGCCGTGTCGGTGAACACGTCGAGGGTCACGAAGCGGCGGGGCATGGCGGGGTCTCCAGGCTCTCTGAGAATCAACCTTAGACGGTGTCCACCGGAAACGTCTCGCTCGGCGTGACGAACTCGTCCTGCGCCGCCACCGTGAGGATCTCGCGTGAGCCCGCCTCGGCCGTGCGGCGCAGGAGACCATAGACCGAGGCGCCGGCCATACCCAGGGCCAGCGCGGCCGAGCACGTCCGGGCGTAGTGCACCAGGAACAGAGCCGCGATGGCGTCGCCCGCGCCATTCACGTCGAGGTGAAGGCGCGGCGTGCGCAGGCGCCAGAAATGGCCGCCCTCCCCCGCCAGAAGGTCGATGGCGTCGTCCGGCGTATCGTCGGTGACCAGCGAGGTGACGAGGACAACGCGGGGTCCCAGCGCCTGAACCGAGGCCACCGCGCGCTTGGCCTCCGCGAGGGTGCCGGTCGGCAGGCCCGAGAGGTGGTTCAGCTCGAACTGGTTCGGGGTGACGATGTCGGCCGCGGGCACCGCCTGCTCGCGCATGAATTCGGGGATGCCGGGCCGTACGTAGATGCCGCGGTCGGTGTCGCCCATCACGGGGTCGCAGGCGTAGAGGGCCTGTGGGTTCAGCGCCCGCACCGAGGCCACGGCCCGCACGATGGCGGTCCCGATATCGGCCGAACCCATGTAGCCCGAGAGGACTCCGTCGCAGGTCCCGAGCACGCCCCGCTCGGCAATGCCGGCGACGAGGTCCTCGATCGCCGGGCCATCGAACACCCGGCCGCGCCAGGCGCCGTAGCCGGTGTGGTTGGAGAACTGCACCGTATGGATCGGCCAAACCTCGACGCCGAGGCGTTGCATCGGAAACACCGCCGAGGCGTTGCCCACGTGGCCGAAGGCAACGTGGGACTGGATCGAGAGGATGTTCATGCCGGAATCTCCCGAAATCCCGCGGCCGAGGAGTTGTGGCGCCAGCCCTTAACCCGGTTTTCCTTCCCAACGCACCCCTGCCGGCGCCCCACGCGCTTGCCCCGATCCGCGCCCTCGGTCACAGGAAGGCGCCGAACCTCAAGCGAGCCCCATGGACTTCGATTCAATCCGCACCAGCACCCTCGCCTTCGTGGAGGCGAACCAGGGCTGGACGCCGCTGATCGTCGGCGTGCTCGCGTTCTGCGAGTCCCTGGCCTTTCTCTCGCTGCTGGTGCCCGCCACCTTCCTGCTCCTCGGCATCGGAGCGCTGATGGGCTCGGTCGGTATCCCGTTCTGGCCGGTGATGCTCGCCGGTGCGCTCGGGGCCGCTCTCGGCGACTGGGTCTCCTACGAGTTCGGGCACTATTACAAGGACGGCGCCAAGCAGATGTGGCCGATGCGGCGCTATCCCGCCATCGTCGCCCGCGCCGAGGAGTTCTGCCGCAAATGGGGAGCCGGCGGCATCCTGATCGGGCGGTTCATCGGGCCGGCGCGGGCCGTGGTGCCCCTGGTCGCAGGGGTATTCGGTGTGAAGCGCCTGCCGTTCCAGATCGCCAACGTCACCTCGGCCCTGGCCTGGGCCTTCCTCATGCTGGCGCCGGGGGCCGGCCTCCTCGGCTACCTGAAGGGCTGAGGCGCCGTGCGCCGGTTCCCGCCCGAGCGCATCGTCTGTCTGACGGAGGAGACCGTCGAGACGCTCTACCTCCTCGGCCAGGAAGACCGCATCGTCGGGGTCTCGGGCTACGCGGTCCGCCCGGCCCGGGTCCGGCGGGAGAAGCCTCGGGTCTCGGCCTTCACCAGCGCCGACCTGCCCAAGATCCTGGCCCTTGCTCCCGATCTCGTCCTGGCCTTCTCCGATCTGCAGGCTGAGATCGTCGCCGACCTTGCCCGGGCCGGCATCGCCGTGCACCTCTTCAACCAGCGCGACCTAGCCGGCTGCCTGGCGATGATCCGCACCGTGGGCGCCCTGACCGGCGTGTCGGCCGAGGCCGAGACCCTGGCGGCGCGGTTGGCAGACCGCATCGCGGCCGCCGCCGCGGAAAGCGTCGGCCGGCCGCGTCCGCGCGTCTACTTCGAAGAATGGGATGCCCCGATGATCTCCGGCATCGGATGGGTCTCGGACCTCATCGCGGCGGCGGGCGGCGACGACGTCTTCCCCGAACTCAGCCGGCAGGCGGCGGCCCGGGACCGGATCGTGAGCCCGGAGGCGGTGATCGCGGCCCTGCCCGACGTGATCCTCGCCTCATGGTGCGGCAAGCGTGTGAACCGCGCGCACATCCGCGCCCGCCCGGGATGGGACGCGATTCCGGCGGTGGCCGCCGGGCGCATCCACGAGATCAAGTCACCACTGATCCTCCAGCCGGGCCCTGCCGCCCTCACGGACGGTTTCGACGCGATCCGCGCCGCCCTCCGGGGCATAACCTGAGCGGTTTCACGCGGCCGACAGCGGATCGGCCTCGCGCCGGCGCGCGCTGGGAGCCGGTCCCGACGGGGCTGCGAGCCAGGCTTGGCGCCGGGCGATGAGGTGGCGCAGACGGGCCGCCCGCTTCTCCCGGCGCTCGCAGCCGTCGCCGCAGGCGGTGTCGGGACAATCGGCGGCCCCTCCGTCGAACAGGCTCACCAGGGCGAGCACGAAGCCGATCAGCGCCACCACCGCCAGGACGACGACGGGCCAGGCCAGCCCCAGCCCGACCAGCACGGCGATGCCGAGCTTGAGCGCCAGGGAGCCCGCCAGCTTCAGCTTGGTGAGCGTCGCCAGGGTCGCGCCGGCGCCCAGGGCACCGCGCGCCGCTCTCAGCAAGCCCACCCGCAGGCTTCGCCGGGCGGCCAGCGCCTCGAGGCGATCGAGTTCGCGCGCCACCCGCGCCGTCTCGGCGTCCCGGTCTTCGTTCTTCGGCAGACCTGCCTCCTCCGCACCCGATCCACCGCGAGGGGTGCCATGGTCCGGGCCCGTGCTCCAGCCCGACCGGCGCAACGGGGTCGCAGGTGACAAGCCGCGCGGCGGCTGATTTCCTGGGACCAGTCCCGATTCGGGACGTCGTTCCGAAGCATCAGAGCCGTATGTCAGCAGCCCTCGCGTCCGTGATCCTTCCGCCCGACCGGCGTCAGTCGGCCACCGCGCTCCAGGTCCAGCGCGGCGTCCGGCGTCTGTTCGCCGAACTCGGTCACGTCACCATTCCGGAATTCTCCCTGGCGAACGGCCGCCGCGCCGACGTCATCGCCCTCTGCCCGGCCGGGCGCCTGACGATCGTGGAGATCAAGTCCAGCGTCGCCGACTTCCGGGCCGACCGGAAATGGCCGGATTATCGGGACTACTGCGACCGCTTCTATTTCGCGATCCCCGAGACGCTCTCCACCACCCTGACCCCGGAGGACGCCGGCCTCATCGTCGCCGATGCCTTCGGCGCCGCGATCCTGCGCGACCCGGCGGACCATTCCCTCAGCGGTCCCCGGCGCAAGGCCGTGACCCTGCGCTTCGCCCATAGCGCCGCGCGCCTGCTGCACGCTCTGGCCGATCCCGGCGCCATCCGCGAAGGCGCCCTCTGAGGGCACGGCGAATCGCCGCCGATGCACGGGCGGCCCGGCATGGTAAGGAACCACGCGCCACTCATCGATTGCCAACTGCATGCGCCTGCCCTCCCGTCGCCGTCCACACGACGGCGATCCCGCCATCCTGCGACGGCTCCAGGCCGCCTCGGGCCGTCGGTCCCTACTACTCTACCTCGTCATCGTCCTGGTGCTCGTGGCCACCGCCCAGGGCTACGACGGCTCGGCCCATTCCACCCATCACTGGATCGGCCTCGGGGTCTACGCGATCTTCTCCCTCGGCCTCGGGATCGCCGATTGGCGCGCCTCGCAGCGGGACGGCGGGGCGGAGCCCGGCATGGAGTGGCTGGCCTGGACAGCGACCCTGCTGAACGCCGGCGTGGCCCTGTTCCTCATCGTCGAGCACATCCTGCTCGGTGCGGTGGAAACAGAGGAGACGGCCACCGCGGTGAGCCGCCTGCCAGCCTTCCTACTCCTGCTCCAGACCGGACTCAGCATGCGGGTCTGGCACACCGTCGTGTTCTCGGGTCTGGTGAGTCTCGCCTGGGGCGGCACCATCCTCCTCGCCTATCTCGCGCCCGAGAGCGCCCTTCTCGGTCCGCACGTGACCTTGGAAGAGGAGGTGCCCGGCCTGCTCACCTTCCTCGCCGCGAGCCTCGTGGTGATCGATGGGGTGCGCCGCCTGCAGATGGCAGTGACGACGGCTTTGCGGATGGAGCAGGAGCGGACGAGTCTCGCGCGCTTCGTGCCGCGCCGGGTGGCGGGAGAGCTTGCCCAGAGCGGCGGCGGCGTCGGTGCGGTGCAGTCCCGCCACGCCTGCCTGTTCGGCCTCGACCTGCGCGGCTTCTCGGCCTTCTCGCGCGACCAAGCCCAGGAAGAGGTGGTGCGCGCCCTGCTCGACGTCCGCGCCCTGACCCACGTGGCGGTGAGCGAGCACGGCGGCATCGTCGATAAATATGTCGGCGACGGCGTCCTGGCGCAGTTCATCGTCGGGCGTCCGCAGGCCCAGGCGGAGGCAGTGCTGGCATGCGCCCAAACCATCGTCGCGCGTCTCGCGGCGCTGAACGAGGATCGCCGCCGGGAAGAGCGGCCGGAGCTGCGCATCACCATGGCGCTGCATGCCGGCGAGGTGCTGGTGGGGGTCTTCGACGACGGGCACCGGGCCGAGTTCACGGTGCTGGGCACGGCGATGAACCGACTCGCCAGGATCGAGGCCCGGGCCAAGACCGCCGACCTGACCCTGGCGGCCTCGGACGAGGTGATCCGCCTCCTCGATCCGGCTACCCGGACATCGCTCCGGCTCTCCGGCATGCCCCCGTCGGAGTGCCGAGACACCCGCGACATGCTGCTGTTCGCGGTGGACTGGGCCGAGGAAACCGCGGCGGATGCCGCGGCGCCGGAGCATCCGTTCGCCTCCGTCGCGTGAGCCAAGACGGTCAGCCCGAGAACGAGCCGAACCCCTCGAACCCGACACGCTGGCGGGCCGCCTCGTCGGCCTTAAGCCGCTCGAGGAGAGCCGGATCGATCTCGGGGGCTGGGGTCTCCGGTCGGGTGGTCCGGGGCGGCGGACGGTCGTCCGGGACGGAGGGCCAGATCGGACGGTCCGGCTTCACTGTCTGGGTCATCGGAACACTCCTGGCATGCGCTGACGAGCGATTACGAAATACAATATACCAGAATTAGCGCAAGGCTATCCGTGATCCCTCCGAACCGGGGAAGATCCGGTGCGTCGCCCGAGCCCGCTCAGCCCTCGGCCTTGTCCGCCCCGCCGGTCTTCACACCGCGCGTGGGGGCGGTGGCGTGCTCTTTCCGCGCGGCGTCGCCGGTCCATCCCTGCGGAGTCAGGGGCGGGGTGTCGCGGGCGCCCGCCTCCGCGGCCTCGGTGCCGGGCCGATCCAGAGGGTCTCCGGGCGCGTCCTTGACCTGCCCGGTGACGGTGTCCCGTGGACCGGTGGCCAGACCGCCCGACGGATCGGTGCCGGCTTCGGCGAAGGGGTCTTTCGGCATCCGGCGCGTCTCCGTCGTAGGCGGGGTTCGTTCCTTCGGAGAACACCGCCCACGCGGAGCCGGTTCGGTTCAGGTGCCGCAGAAGGTCTGGAGCACGCGCTCGTGCGGCTGCGGAGGCGCGGCATAGGCCGCGAAGGCGGGCTGGTCGTCGTAGGGGCGGGCCAGCACCGCCACGAGCTCGTGGAACGGCGCGAAGTCGTCGCGCGCGACCGCCGCCTCGATCACCGCCTCGACCCGATGGTTGCGCGGGATGAAGGCCGGGTTGACCCGGTCCATCGCCGCCCGGCGCGCGGCCGGGTCCCCCGGCTCGGCGGCGAGACGCGCGCGCCAGCGGGTCGCCCAGGCCTCGTATACGGTGGAGTCGTCGAAGAGGTCGCGCACCGGACCGTCGCCCTCGGGGCCGAGGGCCGCCGCGCCGAGGCGCCGGAAGGTCAGGGTGAAGTCGGCGCGCCCGGCCTGCATCGCCTCCAGCAGGGTGCGGCCGAGCTCGCGGTCCTCGTCCCGGTCCGTGGTGAGGCCGAGCTTGGCCCGCAGGCCGCCGTAATAGGCCGCCTCGAACCGGGGGCCGAAGGCGGCGAGGCGGTCCTGCGCCACGGCGATGCCGTCCTCGGTCTCGGGCGCCAGCAGGGGCAGCAGCGCCTCGGCGAACCGGGTCAGGTTCCAGTGCAGGATGCCCGGCTGGTTGCCGTAGGCGTAGCGGCCATTCTCGTCGATGGCGCTGAACACGGCGGAGGGGTCGTAGGCGTCGAGGAAGGCACAGGGTCCGAAATCGATGGTCTCGCCGGAGACGGCGCAGTTGTCGGTGTTCATCACCCCGTGGATGAAGCCGACGAGGAGCCAGCGCGCGACGAGGTCGGCCTGGCGCTCCACCACCCGGGTCAGCAGGGCGCCGTAGGGGTTGGCGTCTTCCGCCAGCTCCGGATAGTGCCGGCCGATGACGTGGTCGGCCAGCGCCCGCACGCCGTCGACGTCGCCCCGCATGGCGAAGTACTGGAAGGTGCCGACGCGGATGTGGCTGGTGGCGACCCGGGTCAGGACGCCGCCGGGCAGGACCGTCTCGCGCCTCACGGAATCGCCCGTGAGCACCGCCGCCAGGGCGCGGGTGCTGGGGATGCCCAGCGCCGTCATGGCCTCGCTGACCACGTACTCGCGCAGCACCGGCCCGAGGGCGGCGCGGCCGTCGCCCCGCCGGGAGAACGGCGTCGGGCCCGAGCCCTTGAGCTGAATGTCGCGCCGGACCCCGTCGCGCCCGACGACCTCGCCGAGCAGGATCGCCCGGCCGTCGCCGAGCTGGGGCACGCGGTTGCCGAACTGGTGGCCGGCATAGGCCATGGCCAGGGGCTCGGCGCCCTCCGGCACCCGGTTGCCGGCCAGCACCGCGACGCCCTCCGGGCTCTCGAGCCAGGCGGCCTCGATCCCGAGGTCCGCGGCGAGTTCTCGGTTGATCCGGATCAGGCGGGGCGCCGCCACGGGGGTGGGGTTCACCGCAGCGAAGAAGTGCTCCGGCAGGCGGGCATAGGTGTTGGCGAAGGGAATGGCGGCTGTCATCGAGGGCATGGGTCCCGTGTGCGGCGCGGCGCGCGGTGCTGCCCACGAGGTGGGGCGCCGCATGCGCCAAGGCAAATCCCAAGGGAAGAGGCCAAGGCACATCATGGCGTTCCCGAACGTCGCGCGCGGGGCCGTCCTGTCCGGAGGCGACGGCCCCGGCGATGGGCGTATCGGCCCCGGCTCGGGTGATGGCGCACGGCGCGGGGGCCCCGAAGGGGCCGGCCGCGCGCGTTCACCCCGGACAACGCGACCCGTGCTGGGCGGGTTCGGTCAGGAGGCCCGGCGCGCGGGTGCGGCGTCCGCGCAGGATCGCGCGTCCGCCGATGACCGTGACCGAGAGCACGAAGCCGGCCAGCAGGTCGGGCAGGTAGTGCCCACCGGCCCCGAGGGTCGCCACCACGATGACGGCGTTGAGGGCGATCGCCAGGGGGCCGAGGACCGGGATCGGCGCCAGCGCCCAGGCGGTCAGCACCGCGAGGCAGACGTGGAAGGAGGGAAAGGTCACGAGGCCGCGGATGTCCTCCAGGGCCAGGATGCGCAGGGTCCCGGCGCGCAGGTGCTCCAGGGCGTCGAGGTGCCAGAGGGCGCCCAGGGTCTCGATGGAGCCGTCCGGCACGGTGGCGAGACCGTACTGCACGAAGGGGCCGGCCGCCGGCACCAGGGCGGCGATGAGCACGACCGTGAGGAGCAGCACGGCGAACATCCGCACATAGGCCCAGAGCCGGCCGACCCGGAGGGTGGCGCTGAGCGCGATCACCGTGAGCCCGACCTGCGGCCCGCTGGTGTGGTAGGCGAGCGCCAGCCACCAGGCGAGGCGCGGCTGCGCCTGCAGGGCAGCGTAGTAGGCGGGCCAGTCGAGGCCGAGCGCCGCCTCCGCCCGGGCCAGCCGCGCATCGGCCAGCGGCAGGGCCCAGGTGGCGGTGAGGTAGTGCAGCACCGCGATCGGCACGGTCACGGCGATGAGGCCGGCGCTCGCCAGGGCCATCGCCCGCAGCTTGGGCTCGGACAGGATCGGGCCGAACAGGACCGCGAGGGCGAGGAGCGCCGCCACGAGGCCCGCCGCCACGCCGAAGCCGAACGGCGCCAGGGCGATCCCGGCCCGGCGCAGCCACACCGCATCGAGGAGGGCGACCGCCAGGGCGAGGCCCCAGAGCGTCGGATGCGGCGCGGCCAGGGCGGCCGAGACCCGGCCGATGCGGGCGATGGGTTTGGCGAGGGCGGATCCTGAAAGGGGGGATCTTGCGAGGGAGGCGGCCTCGGCGAGTCCGCGGCGCGTCCCGCGCGCGGGCATCGAAATCGGAGTTGCGTCGCTCACCCGGCATCCTTCGTGGTTCGTCGCAGCCGGAACTCGGCTTTGCGCCGGTTTGTTGCCCGGCGGCGTTCCTTTTCCCCATCCCGTTCCGGTTCCCAGCCCCGATGGTCCCCCCCGATGGTCCCCCGTTGAGCCGCATCGCCTTCCTGGATTTCGAGGCGTCCTCCCTCGCGAAGACCAGCTACCCGATCGAGGTCGCGTGGGTGTTTCCCGACGGTAAGTCGGAGAGCTTCCTCATCCGCCCGGCCCCGGGCTGGACCGACTGGGCGCCCGAGGCCGAGGCGGTGCACGGGCTCGCCCGGGAACGCCTGGTGCGGGAGGGCGTCGCCCACGACTGGGTGGCGCTGCACATGCTCACGGCCCTGCGCGACGTGGCGCTCTACGCCTCGGCGCCCTCCTGGGACGGGCACTGGCTGAGCCGGCTCCTGCGCGCCGCCGGCCTGCCGCGCCACGCCCTCCGGCTGAAGGCCACGGCGGAGGCGCAGCGCCGCGTCGTCCTGGACGTGCTCGCGGCGGGCGGCGTGGCGCCGACCGCGCGCGACGCCCTGGCGGGCAAGCTCCTGGCGACCCTGCGCCTGGAGGCGCGCGACGATCCGGCGGCGGAGCATCGCGCCCTGTCGGATGCCCGGCGCGAGTGCCGGCGCTGGGCCCGCGCCCGAAGCCGCGCCGCGGCGCTGCTCCGCGAGGAGGGCGGAGGCGGGGTGGAGTGAGCGGTCTCGAGTGGAGAGGGGGCGAGCCTTTGCCCAGCGCCCGAACCCTGCGTCCGGTGAGGCCGGCGAGGTTTCGTCACCCGCCCGCGGCCGTCGCGGATCGGTGCCAGGTGTGCCATTCGGCGGGCAGCGTATCCTCTCCTGCCTGTCGATCGAAACGCAGTTCCTGCTGAGGAACGACCAGCCAGGCCTGCGAGACCTGGACCGCGTCGTGCTGATCGGTGCGGTGAACGCCGAGTCGGGCGCGCGGATCGAAGCAGGGACCGAGGGGACGATCGTCGCGGTCCAGCCGGGAGGCCGCGGCTATCCGGTCGCGTTCGCCAAGCCTGCCGAGGCCCTTGCGGCGGTCCCGGCCGCGCTCCTGACGCTCGCCGTCCCAGCGGAGCGGTGAGCGGGAACGCGGTCGTCCCGCACCGGCTCGGCATCGATACCCGCAAGATCTGCAATGATCTGCTGGACGTGACCCACCCGCATGGCGGGCCGAAAGCACGCTTCTTCCGCGGGTTCGGCTTCGCGCCGACCGAGTCCTTGGCGTTCGCGGACGCCCTCTTTGCCGAAGCCCAGGGCGCTGCCCTCGTCGCCCGCCAGCCCTCCGAATACGGAGCCGACATGCTGACCTGCGTCGGTCCCCTGGGGACACCCTCGGGCCGCAGGCCTTGGATCCGCTCGGTCTGGCTGGTGATCGCGGAGGCCGAGGGCGAAACGGGCCGCTTCGGGGCGGCGTTTCCCGACCGTAACCGGTCGGCGCCGAGCCCCTGATCCGGAGGATCGGGCGCCGATCCGTTCGACCGTGTGAACGACCACCGGGGGTGGTTTGCGGCTCTTTGGCGTCAGGCCCAGGCGACCCAGCCCCGGAAGGCAAACCCGGCGTAGAAGAGGCGGACCCCGCTAAACCTAGCCTCGCGCAACAGCGTCTTGTCCTCCTCGGGCGAAAGGATCGGCAAGCGTTCTACGATCCCGGTCTTTGCACGTTCGGCGTGTGAGCGTTCGATGCCGGAGGCCGTCGCGAAAGCGGCATACCGTGAGAGCCAGAGGTCGCGTTCATCCTGCGGAATGCTGAAGTGCGCCGCGACGAAGGGTGCACCGGGCTTTAGACGACGCCGAATTTCCCGGAGGGTGCGTGACCGCTCCTGACGCTCGATGAAGTGCAGGGTCAGGATGCAGGCGGCAGCGTCGAACGGCCCCTCCGGCGCGCCATCGATCAGCCCCTCATGAAGATGGGCACGGTCGGAGAGGTGGCCCAGGGTTTTCCGGGCAAGGTCGAGCATTGCGGCAGACGGGTCGACGCCGACGAACGTCCACCCGGGCTGCCCCTCGGCGAACACCTTGAGTTCGAGGCCGCCGCCCGCGCCGAGAACGAGCACCTGTGCCTTGTCCGGGGCGCGTTCCGCGAGGAGAAGCCTCGCCATACGTTGCATGTCGGCATAGCCGGGCACCATGCGCGGCGGGTTTTCGGCGTAGCGGGCAACGGCCTGCGGATCTGAGAAAGCATCCATGCCGGATCGTATCACGCGCGACGATCCGGCGAACGTCCGCGTCGGGTGGCTTGCGGACGCTTCGACCCTCTTGGCTCCCCCTCCGAAGCCCGATCCATCAGGCGCGCCAGCCGTGGCGATCCAGACCCATGCTCCCGCCAATCTGAACTTTTGTCCGTCCCCTCGGCTTGATGGACATGCCTCACCCCCCGAACGCGCCGTATGCCCTCGTCGTGGACGACGATTTCCTCGTTCGGATGGATGCGGAAACGATCTTGGAGGATGCTGGCTTCCACGCCCTGTCGGCAGCAAACGGCGTTGAAGCGATCAAGCTGCTTCAGGACCACGCAGACCTGATCGTGCTGCTGTTCACCGATGTGGAGATGCCGGGCGGCCCCGATGGCTTCGAGTTGGCACGAACGACCGCGAGGCGCTGGCCCGACATCTCGATCGTCGTTGCGTCCGGCGGCGTCAAACCGGGGGTGGGGGATCTTCCCGAGGGGGCTGTCTTCCTGGGCAAGCCCTTCAGCGCTCAGATCGTCCACGACCACCTCGACATGATCCTGCCGGACGGTCAGAAACCCGAGCCTCTGAAAGCACGCAAGCGCTAGAAGGGGCGCTGGCCGCGGCCACCGGTCGGACCGGCCGCCCTGTCAGGCGGCGCCGAGATAGGCGGCCTCCAGGCCAGCATCGGCGCTGAGTTCGGCGGCGGTGCCGGCGGTGACGACGCGGCCCTGCTCCAGCACGTAGCCGCGATCGGCCACCGTCAGGGCCAGGGCCGCCATCTGGTCGACGATCAGGATGGTGACGCCCTGGTCGCGCAGGTCCGCCACCACGGCGTAGAGGGCGTTGATCATCGCCGGGGCCAGGCCGAGGGAGGGCTCGTCGAGGAGCAGGATGCGCGGCTGCGCCATCATCCCGCGGGCGATCGCCAGCATCTGCTGCTCGCCCCCCGAGAGCAGGCCCGCCCGGCTCGTCGCCCGGTCGCGCAGGCGGGGGAAGCGGGTGAGCAGCGCCTCGATCTCGGCCGGGTCGATGGGCGCCTTGCGCCCATGGGCCCCGAGGCGGATGTTCTCGATCACGGTCAATTCGGGAAACACCTGCCGGCCCTCCGGCACCAGGGCGAGGCCGAGGCGGGCGATGGTGTGGGCGGGCAGCTGCGCGATGGCCCGGTCCTCCAGCACGATCCCGCCGGAGACCGGCCGGAGCAGGCCGGCGAGGGCCCGCAGGGTCGTCGACTTGCCGGCGCCGTTGGCGCCGAGCAGCGCCACGGTCTCGCCGGGCCGGACCTCGAGGGCGACGCGGTCGAGGACCGGGGCGGCGCCGTAGCCGGCGGTGAGGCCCTGGGTGGAGAGCACCGCGTCGGCCGGCGGCTTCCAGGCGACGGCGCGGGGCCGGGCCGGCGTGTCGGCCCCGCCCAGATAGGCGCGGATCACCGCCGGGTCGTGCCGGATCGCGGCCGGCGTCCCGTGGGCGATCGGACGCCCGGCATCCATGACCAGGATCGCGTCGGAGACGCCCATCACCAGGGGCATGTCGTGCTCGACCAGCACCACGGCGATGCCCTGCCCGGCGATCCGGCGCAGGAGACCGCCCAGGGCGTCGGTGTCGGCCCGGGTCAGGCCGGCGGCGGGCTCGTCGAGGAGGAGGATGCGCGGCCGGCCGGCGAGCGCCCGGGCGATCTCCACCAGGCGGCGGTCCACATGGGGCAGCTCCCCGGCGGGCCGGTCGAGGTCGCCCGCGTAGCCCACGAAGTCCAGCAGGGACGCGGCGGCAACGCGGTCGCCCTTGCCGGAGGGGCGCCAGAGGCGGCCCGGCTCGAAGGCCAGGGCGACGTTGTCGAGGACGCCGAGCGAGCCGAACAGGCGCGTGGTCTGGTAGGTGCGGGCGATGCCGGCCCGGGCGATAATGTGGGCCGGGGCGCCGGCGAGGTCGCGTCCGCCGAGCCGAATCGCCCCGGCCTGCGGCCGGTAGAAGCCCGAGATCATGTTGAGCACGGTGGTCTTGCCGGCGCCGTTGGGGCCGATCAGGCTCGTCACCGCCCCGGCCTCGGCCCGGACCGAGACGCCCTCGGCCGCGCGGATGCCGCCGAAGCGGATGCCGATGCCCTCGACCACCAGGGGCTCGCCCCCGCGCTGCCCGATGAGCAGGGCGAAATCCAGCGCCGGCGGCCGGGTGCCGGTGCGGGGCCGCGGCAGCAGCCGGGCCGCGCTGCCGACGATCCCCGCGGGCACCAGCCAGAGCACCACCAGGGTGGCGAGGCCGAAGAACAGCAGCCGGTACTCGGCGAGCCCCGCCAGGGTCTCGGGCAGGAGCACGGTGACGAGGGCGCCGAAGAGCGGCCCGAGCACGGTGCCAGCCCCGCCGACCACCACGGAGAGCACGAACAGGATCGACTGCGAGAACGGGAACGAACTCGGGGCGATGAACAGCATCAGGGGCGGCAGCACCGCCCCGGCGAGACCCGTCAGCGCCGCCGACAGCGCGAAGGCGAGCGTCTTCACCCGCACCGGGTCGAAGCCCAGGGAGGCGGCCGCCACGTCGGCGTCGCGCACCGCCCGCATCGCCCGCCCGAGGCGGCTGCGGGCGAGGCGATGGAAGCCGTAGAGGGCGAGGCCCGCGCCCAGCACGGCGAGGAGGGCCAGCTCGCGCTCGGCGAAGGGGGTGCCGAACAGGCTCGGCCCGGCGGTGACCACGAGGCCGTTCTGGCCGCCGGTGAGCGCCCCGCCCTCGATCAGGGCGTGCTCGATGATGAAGCCGAACGCGATGGTGACCATGGCGAGGTAGGGGCCCTTCACCCGCATGGCCGGCACCGCGAGCCCCGCTCCGACCAGGCCCGAGAGCAGGCCGGCCGCCGGCAGCGCGAGCCAGAAGCTCAGCCCGGCCCCGGTGAGGATCGCGCTGGCATAGGCGCCGATGGCGTAGAAGCCGGCATGGCCGAAGGAGATCAGCCCGGTCAGCCCGAGGAGGACGTTGAGCCCCGTTCCGGCGACCGTGGTCAGGGCCACCAGGGCGATGACGAAGTGGCTGTAGCCGCCGGTCAGCCCCACCAGGGCCAGCCCCGCCAGGGTCAGGGCCAGGATCGTGAGGGGCATCGCGGCGGGGGCGCGCAGGCGGTGCATCGGCTCAGACCTTGTTGATGGCGGCGCGGCCGAGGAGCCCGTCGGGGCGCAGGGCCAGGGCCAGGATGATCACCGAGAAGACCACGAGCTGGGTGTAGGTGGAGCCGAGGGTCGCGGTGACGCCGGCCTCGACGAGGCCGTAGAGCAGGCCCGCCAGCACCACGCCGGTGGCCGAGCCGATGCCGCCCAGGATCGCCACCGCGAAGGCCTTGATCCCGAACAGCGCCCCCATCTCGGCCGAGACCGAGAACAGCGGCGCGATGAGGAGGCCGGCGGCCCCGGCCAGCAGCGCCGAGAGCGCGAAGGCGCAGGCCACCGTGCGCCGGACGTCGATGCCCATCAGCCGCGCCGCGTCGGCGTTCTGCGCCACCGCCAGGAGCACCCGGCCGAGGTCGGTGCGCCGGAACAGGGTCCGGATCGCCACCGCCACCGAGAGGCCGACCACCGGGATGAGGAGCTGGAGCGGATAGAGGCCGGTGCCGAGGATCTCCACCGGCGTCACCGCCAGGGACGAGGGCAGGCTGCGCGGCTCCTTGCCGAAGGTGAACAGCATCGCGTTGTCGAGGACGATGCCGCCCGCGACCGTGGCGAGGAGCCAGGCGTCCGAGCCCTTCTCGACGAAGGGCCGCACCAGCAGCCGCTCCACCGTGACCCCGAGGAGCGCGCAGCCCAGGAGCGCCCCGAGGATCGCCGCCGGCATCGGCCAGCCCAGCGTCACCGCCAGGGTGTAGCCCAGCACCGCCCCGAGGGTGACGGCGCTGCCCTGCGCGAAGTTCACCGTGCCCGAGACCGCGTAGGTGACGTGGAAGCCGAGCGCCACGAGCCCGTACATGCTGCCGAGGCCGAGGCCGGTGATGAGCGTTCCCGTGAGCATCGGCCCCGTCCCTTCAATTGGTAACGGCGACGATCTCGCCGTTCTGGAAGCGGGTGAAGACGTAGTCCTGCGGCCCGAGGGCGTCGTGCTGGCCCGGCGCGAAGGGCTTGTCGTAGGTCTTGATCAGGCCCGGATAGGTCGCGACCTTGTAGAAGCCGTCCCGCACCTCCGGTCCCTTGGTCGAGCCGGCGGCCTGGATCGCCAGGGCGAGCAGGTGGGTGGCGTCGTAGGCGTTGGCGATGCCCACCGCCGGGGTGACGTCGGCCATCGACTTGATCGCCGGATACTTCGCCTTGAGGGCGTCGAGGACCGCGAGGGCCTTCGGGCTGGTGTTGCCCGCGAAGGTGAAGGTCTGGATGAAGTGGACTCTTGCCGCGCTCGGCCCGGCGAGCTCGTCGAAACGCCCGCCGGCCGGGCCCCAGTGCGAGACCACCGGCACGCTCCAGCCCATCCGGTCGAGGGACTTCACCACCTGGGCCGAGGGCCCGACATTGCCGACGAGGAACAGGGTGTCGGCGCCGGCCTCCCGCAGGCGGGTGAGCTGGGGCACCATGTCGAGGTCGGCGGCCTCGTACTTCTCGATGCCGGCGGCCGGCAGGTCGGCGGCCTTCAGCGCCGCGGTCAGGCCCTGCTGGTTCGACTCGCCCCAGGCGTTGTTGACCAGGATCATCCCGGGCTTCTTCGCGCGATGGGTCTTCACCGCGTAGGCGACCAGGGCCTCGTCCACCAGGGCGTCCACGGCCGAGACCCGGAAGGCGTAGTTGTCGGCCGCCCCGTTGCGGGTGATCCCGGTGCCGGCGGCCCAGGGCCCGAGGAAGGGCACCTTCATCTGGTTGGCGATGGGCACCAGCGCCATCGAGACCGGCGTGTCGAGGCCGCCGACCAGCGCCACCACGCCGACCCGCTGGATCAGCTCGCGGGCGGCGAGCACGCCCTTCGACGGGTTGGCCTCGTCGTCCCGCGCCACCAGCTCCAGGGGCCGCCCGAGCACGCCGCCGCGGGCGTTGACCTCGTCGATGGCGAGCCCGATGCCGCGGGAGATCGCCTCGCCGGATTTCGCCGACTGCCCACTCAGCGCCGTGACGAGGCCGATCCGGATCGGCTCCGCGGCCCGGGCCGCGCCGGCGGCGGAGAGCCCGAGGACGAGGCAGGCGCCCAGAGCGCCGCAGGCCCCCAGGGCGAGGCGGCGGGTCAGGGGCGTCGATCGGCCGGACAGGGGTCGGCTGGACAGGGGTCGGCGGGGCATGGGGTCTCTCCGGCGGCTGCGTCTTGCCCCACCCCGCAACCCCCATGCCAGCCGCTTCGGCCTTGAATTTGCAAGGGGATTCTCGCCAGACCCCGCTCAGTGCCTGCGGATGCGCCAAAGTGCATACACTTGTTGCATGCACTTTGGCGGCGTTTGCGGCAGGGAGGGGCGTGTCCCCGGAGGCCCGACCATGACCGATACCACCGCCCGCGACGCGGCCAACGTCACCGCCTATCTCGAAGCCTCGATGGTGCCCGACCCCGAGCGGGCGGCGACCTACATGGCGCCGGGCATCACCATCGTGTTCACGGGCGGGCGCACCTTCGGGCATCCCCGCGAGGTCACGGCCTTCAATGCCGGGCGCTACGCCTGGGTGAAGAAGCGGATGGAGCGCCTCGATGTGGTGCCGGGGGACGGCGTCACCACGGTCTACAGCCTCGGCACGCTCTACGGCGCATGGCCGGACGGGACGCCGTTCGAGGGCAACCGCTACGTCGACCGCTTCACGGTGCGGGACGGCCTGATCGTGACCATGGAGGTCTGGAACGACAGCGCCGAGCGCCTCCTCAGCCGGCACGACCTGAACACCTGAAGCAGGCTGCGCGCGAGCGAAGCGGCGCCCGGATCGCCGAGCCGGCGCGGCGCTCGCGCGAAGCCCCGTTCCGCCAGCCCGAAGGGATCAGACGGATTCGACGCGAGGGGCGCTCAGCCGCCCACGGGCTCGATATAGGGCGCGAGCAGGCGGCCGAGGTCGCGCTCGCGCGGCGGGGCGGCGACGATGCGCGCCCGCTCGGCCACCGCGTCGAGGTGGTGGTCCATCAGCGCCACGGCCCGCGCGGGGTCGCCCGCGATCAGGGCGGCGGCGAGGGCGCGGTGCTCAGCGACCCCGCATTCGGCGGAATGTGGCCGGCTGTAGAGCGAGAGCACCAGGGCGCAGCGGTAGCCGAGCTCGGCCACGTAGCGCTCCAGCACCGGGCTGCCGGTCATCTGGGCGAGCAGCAGGTGGAACTCGGTGGCCAGGCGGATCGAGGCGCCGTCGGCCCCGCCCTGCGCCGCCTCCTCCCGGGCGATGTGCGCGTGGAGCGCCGCCTGCTGCGCGGGCGTCAGCTGCCCGGCGAGGCGCGCGACCACGAGGCGCTCCAGGCTGATGCGCACGTCGAAGGTGTCGCGCGCCTCCGCCCAGCTCGGAGTCGCCACCACGGCGATGCGGTTGCGCCGCAGTTCCACCAGCCCCTCCCCCGCCAGTTGCCCGAGGGCCTGGCGGGCGATGGTACGGCTGACGCCGAAGCGCTCGCCCAGCGCATCTTCAGGCAGGCGGTCGCCGGGCATGATCGCCCGCTCGACGATCGCCCGGCGCAGGGAGCGGCAGATCGAGCCCACCCGGTCCCGGCTCTCCACCCGCGTCTCGTCGTCCTGCATGTCGCGTCGATCCATCCCGTGCCCGTCGCGGCTCCGGAAGCACGAGTGGGACCAGATCCGGCCCCCTGCCTCCGGCCGAGGGGCCGCGCGGGCGAGGGTCCGGGATGGACTCGACCGATCCGGGTCAGGCGCGGCGCGCATCCTGCGCCGCTGTGACCAGGGCGGCGGCGAGACAGCCGAGGCCGACGAGCAGGGCAGGGCCGAGGCGCTCGCCCAGCAGCAGGGCGGAGGACAGGAGGCCCACCGCCGGAACCCCGAGGGTGGCGTTCGCCATGGTGAAGCTGTCGATGCGCCGGCCGATCGTCGCGAAGATCACGAAGCAGAGCGACGTCGCCACAGGCCCGATGAAGACCAGGAGCCCGACGAGGCGTGGCGACCACGCGACGGCGAGCGGCCCCTCCACCGCGAAGGCGGCGACGGCGAGCGGGACCGCCGCCAGCAGCATCTGCCAGGGCGCGAGGTCGAGGGGATGCGCGCGCCAGCGGTGGCGGCGGACATGCAGGATGACCCCGGCCCAGCAGAGGGCGCAGACGAGCAGCAGGCCGTTGCCGAGGAGCACGTCGGGATCGGTCCAATCCATGCCCATCGGCGAGCAGACCACGGCGACGCCCACGAGGCCGAGCAGGATCGCGACGCCCTGCCGGCGCGACGGGCGCTCGCGCAGCACCAGGCCGGCGCCGAGCAGGACCCAGATCGGTGTCGTGTAGGCCAGCAGCGCCGCCCGGCCCGCATCGGTGTGGCGCATCGCGATCAGGCCGAGGGCCGTGAAGGCCATCATCTGCAGGAGCCCGACGCTGGCGAGCACCGGCCAGTCGGCCCGGGGCGGCCAGCGCAGGCGGCCGGCGAGGCCGAGGAGCCCGAACAGGACCGCGCCGGCGCTGGAAAAGCGCAGGGCCGCGAGCCAGAGAGGCGGCGCGGCGTCGAGGCAGAGCTTCATCGCCGGCCAGCTCAGGCCCCAGAGCAGCACCATCAGGCCGAGCCAGGCCCCCGTCGGAACCCGGATGCGGGGACGGGCCGGCGCCAAGGGTGGCGAGACCAAGGGTGGGGAGAAGGAATTGACCATGAGGGGGTCCGCGGACAGATCGCGGACGAGGCCGCGGCCCAGGATGTTTATCTCTCGCTCGGCGGTATGTTCGTCCCGATTTTCCGGTTAGACCGGTACAATCGGCAAAACATGCCGCATGCATCCGGTTTGGGGACAGATCATGCCGCCGCGGTCGATCATGCTGGATGACGCCTCCCTGCGCATCCTCGAACGCCTGCAACGGGACAGCGAGATCAGCGTCGCCGAGCTGGCCCAGGAGGTCGGGCTCTCGACCTCGCCGTGCTGGCGCCGGGTCAACGACCTGAAGGCCAGCGGCGTCATCCAGCGCTCCGTCGCGGTGGCCGATCCGATCGCCCTCGGGCTGGCGGTCAACGTCTTCGTCCACGTCACGCTGGAGAAACAGACCCAGACCGCGCTCACGGCCTTCGACGAGGCGGTGCGCCACCGTCCCGAGGTGATGGAGTGCTACCTGATGAGCGGCGAGGCCGATTACATGCTGCGCGTCGTGGTGGAGGATCTGGGCCAGTTCCAGAAGCTCGTGCTCGATTACCTCACCCGAATTCCCGGCGTCGCGAGCATCCGCTCCAGCTTCGCCCTGGGACAGGTGAAGTACACGACCGCCCTGCCCCTCGGCCATCTTCGGCGCTGAGGGGCCCTCTGGCTGCGGAGCCTGATCACGGAGCATCCGGGGCTGCGCACCAGCGTCCTGCGCAACCGGTCCATGGGGCCCGCCATCGACCCGATCCCGCAGGGCGCGGACGCGCCGCAGGGGCATTCCGCGTTCGACGAGGCCCTCCGGACGTTCCAGAACGGACGCCTCCACGACGTGATCGGTCACGCCGACACCGTGGCCTCCTCCGCCCGGGCGCTGGGCGAGCCCCGGCCCTGGATCGGGTGGCCCATGACCGAGAATCCGGCCCCGCGCTTCAGCCGGGTGATGGGCGCGCGCACGCCCTGGGGGCGGGCGGTCATCGAGCGCATCGACGCGATCCTGCCGGACGTCCGCGCGACGCAGGCGTTCCGGGAGATCGTCGAAGCGTGGTCCGCACCGGAGGACCGCGCCACGCTGCGGGCCGTCTCCAATGCGTCCTTCCCGTCGCGCGCCTGGCCAGCACCGGTCTGCTCACCGGCCTCGACAACCGGCGGCGCCCCGACGGCGCGCTGGACGCCCCTGCCCGTCGTCGGCGCCCGGACCTGTTCCTGCGGGATCGCGGCCCTCCGGGCGGGCGAGTCCGGCGACAGGCTCGTGACCCGGGCCGATGCCGCGCTCTCCCGCCGAAAGCACAGCGGCCGGACCCCGGTCACCCCGGACGGGGACGCGATTTTCGCCCGTGGCGCGGCTTGGGCCCCCGAGGCGTGGCGCGGTGCTGCGTCAGAGCGGGCGACGAACGGGCGAGGCCATGGCGCGTTGCCTCCCCACAGGTCCGCCCCCGGACACGGAGCCCCCCATGACCTTACGATCCGAAACACCCCCGTCCCCGGGCAACCTCGCGGTCGCGACGCCGCCCGAATCCGACCGGCCCACCACCGCCATGCTGAAGGCGGACATCGACAGTGGCCGGACCGGGGACAAGATCGCCCAGTACGACCCCGGCCTGTCGCAGCTTGGCACCGACGACGAGGCGGCCGGCAACGCCCCCTCGCATGCCCGCGTGGCGCTCGCCCGGAAGACCGAGGCCGCGCCGCCGAAGGCGCGAGAGGCCGCGAGGCCGGAGACCGGCGGCGGCTGGGTCATGCCGCTGTTCATCGGCCTCGCCGCCCTGGTGCCGGTGGTGGTCGGCGTGTCGCTCTTCGTCTTCCGCTGAAGGCGGAAACCGCCCTCAGGCCGTCCGGCCCCGCCGGCGGGCGACCTCGGCGAGGGCCGCGAGGTCCTTCTCGGCGTCGCCGTGGCCCATCGCCTCGATGAGGTTGTCGCGCAGCACGCTGGCGAAGGGCATCGGCACCCCGGCGGCCCCGGCCGCGGAGAGCGCCAGGCCGACATCCTTGGCGCCGAGCTTGAGGTTGAACCCCGGCGGCTCGTAGCGCCGGGCCGCGATGAGCGCGCCGTAGTTCTTGTAGACGGGGGAAGCGAACAGGGTGTTCGTCAGGAGGTCGAGGAGGTCGGCTCCCGTCACCCCGTGGCCCTCGGCCAGGGCGGCCGCCTCGCCCATGGCCTCGATCGCCGCGATCAGCATGAAGTTGCCCGCGAGCTTCACCGCGTTGGCCCGGTGCGGCTCGGTCCCGAAGCCCCAGGTCCTGGCGCCCATGGCGTCGAGGAGCGGCTGGGCCCGCGCGATCGCGTCCAGATCTCCGGCCGCCACGATGTTCAGGGCGCCGGCCTCGGCGACGTCCGGACGTCCGAAGACCGGAGCGGCGATGTAGGGCACGCCGGCGCGGGCGTGGATGGCGGCGAGCTCCTGCGCCAGGGCCACCGAGATCGTGCTCATCGAGAGATGCAGGCCCGGGCGCCCGGGGCCGTCGAGGAGGCCGCCCTCCATGATCACCGCCCGCAGGGCCGCGTCGTCGGCCAGCATGGTGATGGCCGCATCCCCGGCGAAGGCCTCGGCGGCGCTCGCCACCGGGACCACCCCGTCGAGCCCGTCGGCCGCGCCGGCCGAGCGGTTCCAGACCCGGACCCTGTGCCCGGCCCGGACCAGGCTCGCCGCCATGCCGCGGCCCATCCGTCCGAGGCCGATCACGCCGACATCCATGCGCACGCTCATGTCGTCTCTCCCGTCGTGGTGGCCCGGCGCTCAGTGGCCGTCGAGGAATTCGAGCGTCAGGCTGTTGAACTGGTCCGTCGCCTCCATGTGGACGAGGTGCCCGATGCCGGGCAGCACCACGGCATGGCCGTTCGGCATCCGGCCGGCCAGCGTCCGCGCGTGCTCGGCATTGCGCCCCATCCCGGCCCGGAGGGCTTCCGGCGCGAAGGGCTTGCCGGGGGCGTTGTGGTCGTTCTCGCCCATGATGAAGAGGGTCGGGACCGGGAGCAGCGGGATCTCGTGCACCACCGGCTGCCCCCAGATCGCCTGGTAGGCATTGACGAAGGACTGCAGCCAGCGCGGATACTCGCCCGAGCCCTTCACCCGCTCGCGCAGCGACACGAAGGGTTCGATGGCGGAGGCCGGCAGCGACAGGGCGTAGTTCGTCATCAGCTGGCGGCGGTAGGACTCCGCCGTGGCGTCGCCCTCCAGGCGCAGCAGGGTGGCGTCGGAAACCGGCGGCACCGTGAACCGGTAATCCTCCAGGCCGATCGGCGCTTCGAGGACGAGGCTGTTGACCCGGGTCGGGGCATTGCGCGCGAGGCGCACCGCCAGCATCCCCCCCATGGAATGGGCCACCACGTCGACCCGGGCCAGGCCGAGGGAGTCGAGCAGCGCCACGGTGTCGGCCGCCATGGCGTCGAAGGTGTAGGCCCCCACGGGCTTGGCCGACTTGCCGAAGCCGAGCTGGTCCGGGGCCAGCACCCGGTAGCCCGCGCGGGTCAGGGCCTGGATCACCGGCTGCCAGTAGCTCGACGGGAAGTTGCGCCCGTGCAGCAGCAGGACGGTCCGGCCGTTGGCCTGTCCCTCCGCGGGCACGTCCATGTAGGCGAGGCGCTGGCGCTCGCCGTCGCGCATCCGCTCGAGATAGAAGACCGGGTACGGGTAGGCGAAGCCCTCCAGGGCGATGCCGAGGGGCGCCGTGTCGTTGGCGGTCGGCTGGGCGGCGGCGGGCGCCACGGACAGCAGGGCCGCCAGCAGCAGGGCGGAGAGTTTGAGGAGCGCGTCCATGTGGGGTCCCGGCAACGGCGCGCAATCCTACGCACCGGGCTGACATAGCGCAGGTTCCGCACCAGCGTCGCCCGATCCCGGTGACAAACGACACGCCGCGTTTCCCCGGCCCTTGCGGTTTCCGGCCCGGCGTCCCAGGGCTCGGCCATGACCACCGACGTTCCCGGCCCGGATCCGCGCGGCCGACCTTCCTCCCCGGACCGGACGACGTCCCGGGATCAGGATCCCTCCCAGGGTCAAGATCTCCCGCACCAGGATCTCCCGCCCCGGACACCGCCCGAGCCCGGACTGGACGGCATTCCGGTGCGCGAACGCATGCTGGCGCTCCTCGCGATCGGCCTCGCCATGACCATGGCGGTCCTCGACGGCGCCATCGTCAACGTCGCCCTGCCGGTGATGGCCAAGGACCTCGGGGTCGAGCCCTCCGCGGCGATCTTCGTGACCAACAGCTTCCAGATCGCGGTGACGGCCGCCCTGCTGCCCCTGGCCGCCCTGGGCGACATCCTGGGCTATCGCCGGATCTACCTCGCCGGTCTCGCCGTGTTCACGGCGGCGTCCGTCGCCTGCGCCTTCGCCCCCAGCTTCGAAGCCCTGGTGGCCGCGCGGATCGCGCAGGGGCTCGGGGCCGCCGGCATCATGAGCGTGAACACCGCCCTGGTGCGCTTCATCTACCCGCAGCGGATGATCGGGCGCGGCGTCGGCAACATCGCCCTGGTGGTGGCCATGGCCTCCGCCGCCGGTCCGACGGTGGCGGCCGCCATTCTGTCGGTGGCGAGCTGGCCCTGGCTGTTCCTGGTCAACCTGCCGGTGGGGCTGATCGCCCTGACGGTGGGGGCCCGCACCCTCCCGGTGACGCCCCGGAACGGCGGGCGCTTCGACCTCCGCAGCGCCCTCCTCAACGCCGTGACCTTCGGGCTCCTCATCATCGGGGTCGACGGCCTCGGCGACCCGGCGACCCGGGGCGTGGCGCTGGCCGAGATCGGGGCGGCCCTGGCGATCGGCGCGGTGTTCGTCCGGACCCAGACCCGGCTGGCGCGCCCGCTCCTGCCCGTCGACCTCCTGCGGATTCCCGCCTTCGCCCTGTCGATGGCGAGCTCGGTCGCCTCCTTCGCGGCCCAGATGATGGCCTACGTCGCCCTGCCCTTCTACTTCCAGGACGTGCTGCACCTCTCCGAGACCCAGACCGGCTTCCTGATGACGCCGTGGCCCCTGGCCATCGCCCTGATGGCCCCGATCTCGGGGCGCCTCGCCGACCGCTACGCCCCGGGACTGCTCGGCGGCTTCGGCCTCGCCCTGATGGCCACCGGCCTGACGGCGACGGCCCTCCTCCCCGCGGGCGCGTCGCATCCCGACATCGCCTGGCGCCTGACCCTGTGCGGCCTCGGCTTCGGGTTGTTCCAGTCGCCCAACAACAAGGTCATCATCACCAGCGCCCCGCGGGACCGCAGCGGCGGGGCGAGCGGGATGCAGTCCACCGCCCGCCTCACCGGGCAATCCTTCGGCGCGGCCCTGGTGGCGGTGATCTTCGGCCTGCACCAGGGCGGCCCGCCGGCCGGGCCGGTGACCGCGACCCTGTGGTGCGCCGTCGCGCTGGCGAGCCTCGGGGCGGTGACCAGCGTCCTGCGGCGCCAGCCCCGCGCCTGACGCATCCGCCGCGATCGCACCAGGGCCCGACCTGCGCGTTGACCCGGATCAGTGCCTCTCCGAAGGACGATCCCATGAACCTCGACCTGTCCGGCAAGCGCGCCCTCGTCAGCGGCTCCACCAGCGGCATCGGCTACGCCATCGCCAAGGCCCTGGGCGAACTCGGCGCCAACGTGGCGATCAACGGGCGGACGCAGGACCGCGTCCGCGACGCCGTCGACCGCCTGAAGCGCGAGACCGGCCGTGCCGGCTTCATCGGGGCGCCCGGGGACGTCGCCAGTCCGGACGGGGCGGCCCGCGTGGTCGCCGGCCTGCCGGACGTCGACATCCTGGTGAACAACACCGGCATCTTCGAGCCGAAGCCGTTCTTCGAGATCCCGGACGAGGACTGGCAGCGGTTCTTCGAGACCAACGTGATGAGCGGCGTGCGCCTGGCGCGGGCCTACACCCCCGGCATGGTCGCGCGCGGCTGGGGCCGGGTGGTCTTCATCTCCAGCGAATCCGGCGTGAACATCCCGGTGGAGATGGTCCATTACGGGATGACGAAGACCGCCCAGCTCGCCGTGGCCCGGGGGCTCGCCGAGACCGTGTCGGGCAGCGGCGTCACCGTGAACAGCGTGCTGCCGGGGCCGACCCTGTCCGAGGGGGTCGCCGATTTCATGAAGAGCATGGCGCAGGGGCAGGACGGCGGAGCCGGGGGCGCCGTCGACCTCGACGCCGCCGGCCGCGCCTTCGTGGCCGAGCACCGCCCGACCTCGCTGATCGGCCGCCTCGCCACCGTCGAGGAGGTCGCCAGCATGGTCGCCTACATCTGCAGCCCGGCCGCCAGCGCCACCAGCGGGGCGGCGCTGCGCGTCGATGGCGGCGTGGTGCGCAGCATCGTGTGAGGACGCGCCGCCCCGACGCGTGGCGGCCGGTCCGGTAAGGATTTCGCAAGCTCTGCCGCCGACCCTGGCCCGAACGCACGGGAGGGCGGTCGATGGGGGATTATGCGCTGGAAGGTCCACGCTGGGGAACGGGCGCGGCAGGCACGGGCGGCGGCACCGTCACCTGGGCCGTCGACGGCACGATCCCCACCGGCTTCGTGAGCCTCCTCCAGGCCGCCTTCGCCACCTGGGCCGCCGCCGCCGACATCGCCTTCCAGCAGGTGGCCGCGACGGCCAACGCCCAGATCGACTTCACCCTCGGGGGGATCGACGGGCTCGGCAAGACCCTGGGCTACGCCACCTATTCCTACAGCGGCCAGCGCATGCAGTCCGCGGAGGTGACCTTCGACAGCGGCGAGGGCTGGCACGCCTCCGGCGCCCGCGTCTTCGGCACCCAGAACGTCGATTTCTCCCTGGTGGCGCTGCACGAGATCGGCCACGCGCTCGGCCTCGACCATTACGACGCCAAGCCCGAGGTGATGAACACCATCCTCGACAGGGGCATCACGACCCTGTCGGCCGGCGACATCGCCGGGATCCAGGCCCTGTACGGTGCGCCGCCCGCCCCGGTGGTGGCCGCGGCGGCACAGACGAGCCCGGTCGCCGGCACCGCCGTCACGGCGGTCTATCGGTTCTACGACACCCATACGGGGGATCACTTCTACACCACGAGTACGGCCGAGAAGGCGCAGATCGAAAAGACGCTGCCGTGGTTCACCTACGAGGGCACCCCGTGGGCGGCCCCGGCCCAGGGCGCCGACACGGTGGACGTGTTCCGGTTCTTCGACACGGCCTCGAACGCCCACTTCTTCACGACGAGCGTCGCCGAGCGGGACCAGGTCCTCAAGACGGCGCCGACCTACACGTACGAGGGCGTGGCCTTCGAGGCCTACGCGGATGCGGGCGCCCCCGGCGGCCTGACCCTGGAGCGCTTCTACAACACCCAGACCGGCCAGCATCACTTCGCCGGCAGTGCCGAGGAAGCCAACGGCATCAACCACGGCGCCGCCGGTCCGGGCTGGGTCGACGAGGGCAAGGCCTTCACCGTCCACCTGCCCACCGATGCGATGATCTTCGCCTAGGCGGCGGGCCCGGCTGTCCGCCTGACGGCTGGGCCGACGCGCCTCGGGATCGGCTACTCGGCCTCGGCCTCGAACATCTCGTCGAAGGAGTAGCCCGAGCCGCGGACCGTGCGGATCGGGTCGCTCTGGCGCGGGCGGTTCAGGGCCTTGCGCAGGCGCCCGACATGGACGTCGACCGTGCGCTCGTCGATGTAGACGTCGTGGCCCCAGACGCCGTCGAGGAGCTGCTCGCGCGAGAACACCCGGCCGGGGCTCTGCATCAGGAATTCGAGGAGCTTGAACTCGGTCGGCCCGAGATGGATCTCGCGGCCTTCCCGGCGAATGCGGTGGCTGACCCGGTCGAGCTCGATGTCGCCGGCCACCAGCAGGTTGGCGACGTGGGCCGGCTTGGCCCGGCGCAGCAGGGCGCGGACCCGGGCGAGGAGCTCCGGCACCGAGAACGGCTTCACGATGTAGTCGTCGGCGCCCGTTCCGAGGCCCCGGATGCGGTCGCCCTCCTCGCCCCGCGCCGTGAGCATGATGACCGGCAGCCGCTCGGTCTCGCGCCGGGCGCGGATGCGGCGGCAGAGCTCGATCCCCGACAGGGCCGGCAGCATCCAGTCGAGCAGGACGAGGTCAGGCACCTGCTCCTGCAGGCGCAGGTCCGCCTCGTCGCCGCGGGCGGCCGAGTCGACGATGAACCCCTCGGCCTCGAGGTTGTAGCGGAGGAGGAGGGTCAGGGCCTCCTCGTCCTCGACGATCAGGATACGCGTACTCATCGTGCGCTTTCGATCAGACCGGCACGGGGGTCAGGCCGCGCCGGGCATGTCCACGGTGGCGTAGTTGGACGCGTCGTTCTTCGGGCGCTCGCGCTCGGCCAGGAGGTTCTCGCCGGTGACGAGGTAGTGGATCGTCTCGGCGATGTTGGTGGTGTGGTCGCCAATGCGCTCGATGTTCTTGGCCACGAACAGGAGATGCGTGCAGAACGAGATGTTGCGCGGGTCCTCCATCATGTAGGTCAGGAGCTCGCGGAACAGGGAATTGTAGAGGGCATCGATGGCGTCGTCGCGCTCCCAGACGTCGAGGGCCGCCTTGGTGTCGCGGCTGGCATAGGCGTCGAGGACGTCCTTGAGCTGCTCCTGCACCAGGTCGCTCATGTGCTGGACGCCGATGACGATCTTCTGCGGCTGGATCTGGTCGGCGATCGCCACGACGCGCTTGGCGACGTTCTTGGCAAGGTCGCCGATGCGTTCGAGATCGTTCGACACGCGGATCGCCGTCACGGTCTCGCGCAGGTCGATGGCCAGGGGCTGGCGCCGGGCGATGAGCAGGATCGCCCGCTCCTCGATCTCGCGCTGGAGGGTGTCGAGGCGGGCGTCGGCGGCGATCACCGCCTGGGCCAGGGGCGCGTCCCGGCGCACCAGGGCCTCGCCGGCCTCGGTCATCATCTTCTCGGCGATGCCGCCCATCTCGGAGATCGAGCGGCGCAGGTCCTCGAGGTCCGTATCATAGGATTTGACGATGTGGTCGGGCATGGGGTTCGCTCCTCGATCGGGCCCGTCTGTCCGGGGCCCGCCCTGGCGGTGATGGGGGACGCGGGCCGAGACCGGCCGGCGGAGGATCAGCCGAAGCGGCCGGTGATGTAGTCCTGCGTCTGGCGCTTTTCCGGATTCATGAAGATGCGCGTGGTGGGCCCGAACTCCACCAGTTCGCCGAGATACATGAAGGCGGTGAACTGCGAGATGCGCGCCGCCTGCTGCATGTTGTGCGTGACGATGACGATGGTGAATTCCGAACGCAGCTGCTCGATCAGCTCCTCGATGCGGCCCGTCGAGATCGGGTCGAGGGCCGAGGTCGGCTCGTCGAACAGGATCACCTCGGGGCGCTGGGCCACCGTGCGGGCGATGCAGAGGCGCTGCTGCTGGCCGCCCGAGAGGCCCATGCCGGATTGCTTGAGCTTGTCCTTCACCTCGTCCCAGAGGGCGGCCTTGCGCAGGGATTCCTCGACGCGCATGTCGAGGTCGGCCTTGGGCAGCTTCTCGTAGAGGCGCAGGCCGAAGGCGACGTTGTCGTAGATCGACATCGGGAACGGGGTCGGCTTCTGGAACACCATGCCGATGCGCGAGCGCAGCTCGTTCAGGTCGACCCCGGAATCCAGGACGTTCTGGCCGTCGAGGAGGATCTCCCCTTCCGCGCGCTGGTCCGGATACAGGCTGTAGATCCGGTTGAAGGTGCGCAACAGGGTGGACTTCCCGCAGCCCGACGGGCCGATCAGCGCCGTGACCTGGCGGTCGTGGAAGTTGAGGTTGACCGACTTCAGGCCGTGGAAGCTGCCGTAGTAGAAGTTCAGGTCCTTGACGGCGATGCGGACCGGTGAGGACTCGTCGGCCTTGTGGCGTCCGGTGAGCTGCGCGGACGTGATCCCGGGGGCGGCGTTCATCGGTTCAAGATCCTATCGGGCGAAGCGGCGGGGACAGGCGGCGCGCGGGTGGTCAGCGCGACCGCTCGGTCTTGATGACGAAGCGGGCCACGATCGACAGGGCGAGGATCGTGACGGTGATGAGGAGGGCGCCGGCCCAGGCGAGCTGCTGCCAGTTCGGATAGGGCGAGAGGGCGAACTGGTAGATCATCACGGGCAGGTTCGGCACACCGCCCATCAGGTTGGGGGCGAACCAGCTGTTGTTGTTGAGCGCGGTGAAGAGCAGCGGCGCGGTCTCGCCGGCGATGCGGGCCAGGGCCAGGATGATGCCGGTGACGATGCCGGCGCTGGCGCCGCGCCAGGTGATGCTCCGGATGACGATGGAGGGCGGGGCGCCCAGCGCGGCGCCGGCCTCGCGCAGGGTCGAGGGCACGAGGCGCAGCATGTCCTCGGTGGTGCGCACGATCACCGGGGTGGCGATGATGGCCAGCGCCACCGCGCCGGCCCAGCCGGAATAGGAGCCCATGGGGCGCACCATCAGCGTATAGACGAACAGGCCGATGAGGATCGAGGGCGCCGAGAGCAGGATGTCGTTGAGGAAGCGGATGACGTCGGCGATCTTCGAGTTGCGGCCGTACTCGGCCAGGAACGTCCCCGCCATCACGCCGACGGGCGTCGCCACCAGGATGGCCAGGAGGGTCATCACCAGGCTGCCGAGGATCGCGTTGGCGATGCCGCCGCCCTCGGAACCGGGCCCCGGCGTCGGGGCGGTGAAGAGGGTCGGCGAGACGCCCTTGATGCCCTCGACCACCAGCATGAACAGGATCGAGCCGAGCACGACGATGCCCACCAGCGTGGCGATCGTGCTCGCCAGGATCAGGATCCGGTCGGCGACCCGGCGGCCGGGCCGGACCCGGCTGATCCGGGCCGGGGCGGCGGTGGTGAGGGGGTTCGCGGCGTCCATGATGCGGCTCCTGACGACTCGGTGAGGCTGGCCTCAGGCGACCTTCGCGCGGCGGGTGAGGAGGCGCGCGACGATCAGGACGAAGAAGGTGATGACGAAGAGGATGCAGCCGAGGGCCATCAGGGCGTTCAGCTGCATGCCGTCGGCCTCATTGAACTCGTTGGCGATGCGCGAGGCGATGGTGGAGCCCGGGTCGAAGACCGAGCCCGAGAGGCGGTTGGCGTTGCCGATGACGAAGGTCACCGCCATGGTCTCGCCGAGCGCCCGGCCGAGGCCCAGCATGATGGCCCCGATGATGGAGACCGAGGCCTGGGGCACCAGCACGTGGCGCACCACCTCCCAGGTGGTGCAGCCGATGCCGTAGGCGCTCTCCCGCAGCACCGTCGGGATCTGGTCGAGCATGTCGCGGGTGATCGAGGCCACGAAGGGCACGATCATGATGGCCAGGATGATGCCCGCGGTGAGGATGCCGACGCCCGAGGGGACGCGGGCATAGAACAGGGTGCCGACGATCGGCATGCCCTCGACGAGGTTCGACACCGGCACCTGCACGAAGCGGGCGAAGAGCGGGGCGAACACGAACAGGCCCCACATGCCGTAGATGATGCTCGGCACCGAGGCGAGGAGCTCGATGGTCATCGAGACGGGCTTGCGGGCCCAGCCGGGGCAGAGCTGCGTCAGGTAGACGGCGATGCCGAGCGAGAGCGGCACGCCGATCAGCAGGGCGAGAACGGCCGAGGCCAGGGTCCCGACGATGGCCACGAGGCCGCCGTACTGCTCCTGCCCGATGTTCCAGACGCTGGAGGTGATGAAGCCGAGGCCGAATTCCTGGAAGGCCGGCCAGGCGCCGTACGCGATGGAGGCCAGGATGCCGGCCAGAAACAGGAGCACCAGGATCGCCGCGCCGTAGGAGGCCGCGCGGAACAGGCTGTCGCCGAGGCCGCCGGGCGTCTTGCGGGCCGCGGCGCGGCCCCGCGTCAGGGCGATCTGGTCAGTCAAGGCGGCCATCCGAATGTCTTCTCTTCACCGGGCGGCGTCCTACCCTGCGCCGGTCGTCGGCGCGAGGGGGGATCACCGGATCGTTGCCAAGGGGTGGCGATAGGGGGTGGCGAAGGGGGAGCCCGGCATCGCGACGCCGGGCCCGTCGGTCGCAGTCATTGGGGCGCGGTGGCTCGCCCCCTGGCCCCGCGGGCGGAGCGCCCGCGAGGTTCGGCTTCCCGGGTGAGGACGGGCCTACATGTTGAAGACGGGTTTGCCGTCCTTGCCCTTGATCTCCTTCCACGCGTCGTGGATCTGGCTGACGACGGTGTCGGGCAGCGGCACGTAGTCGAGGTCGACGGCGAGCTTGTCGCCGTTCTTGTAGGCCCAGTCGAAGAACTTCAGCACTTCGGCGGTGCGGGCCGCGTCGGCCGGATCCTTGTGGACCAGGATGAAGGTGGCGGCGGTGATCGGCCAGGCGCCCTCGCCGCCCTCGTTGGTCAGCGAGATGCCGAAGCCGGGGGCGGCTTTCCAGTCGGCGCTGGCGGCGGCGGCCTGGAAGGCCTTGTCGTCGGGCTGCGGGAACTTGCCGGCCTTGTTCTGGATCAGGGCGTAGCTCAGCTTGTTCTGCTTGGCGTAGGCCGACTCGACGTAGCCGATGGCGTTCGGGACCTGCTTGACGGTGGCGGTGACGCCCTCGTTGCCCTTGCCGCCCTGGCCCACAGGCCAGCTGATCGTGGTGGCCGCGCCGTACTCCTTCTTCCAGGGCTCGGAGACCTGGGAGAGGTAGGTGGTGAAGATGTTGGTCGTGCCCGAGGCATCGGACCGGTAGACCGGGGTGATGTTGGCGTCGGGGAGCTTCAGCCCCTCGTTCAGCTTGGCGATCTTGGCGTCCGACCACTTGGCGATCTTGCCGGCGTAGATCTCGGCGATGACCTCGCCGGTGAGCTTCAGCTTGCCCGGCTCGACACCCGGGATATTCACCACGGTGACCACGCCGCCCATGACGGTCGGGAACTGGACGAGGCCGTCCTTCTCCAGGGCGGGGCCCTTCAGCGGCGCGTCGGTGGCGCCGAAATCGACGGTCTTGGCCTGGATCTGCTTGATGCCGCCACCCGAGCCGATGGACTGGTAGTTCAGTCCGAGACCGCTCTCCTTGCGATAGGCTTCGGCCCACTTGGAGTAGACCGGGAACGGGAAGGTGGCGCCGGCGCCGGTGATCTCGGCCGCCTGAGCGGGGGCGAGAGTGGCGAGGCCGAGGCCCACGAGGGCGGCGAGGGTCGTGAATTTCATCTGTGGTCTCCTTGAGGAGCGCGCATCGGCCCGGGCGCGGCGCCCGTGCGCCGTTGTGCACCGCGCCATACGGTCGGTTGGGCTAAGGCGGTATGACGATTGCGCGACAGTTCGATGACACGGGCCCCGGACAGGGGCGGACCGGCCGCGGCCGACGCGCTTTTCCGGGGAGGACGGGCCGGCGCTCGGTCCGCGCCGCCGCCTTGAATCGGGATTCGCGGGAGGCTATCGCCGGAGCCGAGGGCGAGTCGCTGCCGGTCGAGGCCTCGACCGGAACGGCGCGCCGCCGGGTGCGGACGTGCGGCGCCCGATTCCCGACCGTGCCTCAAGGGATGCGCCATGACCGAGATCCGCCCGCGCCGCAGCGTTCTGGCCATGCCGGGGTCGAATCCGCGCCTGCTCGTGAAGGCCCGCACCCTCCCCACCGACGTGGTGATGATCGACCTCGAGGACGGGGTGGCCCCCGAGACCCGCGCCGCGACGCGCGAGGCCGTGGCCCGCGCCGTGGCCGAGGGCGGCTTCGGCCCGCGCGAGGTGGTGGTGCGGATCAACGCCCTCGACACGCCCGACGGCGCGGACGACCTCGCCGCCATCGCGCCGGCCGGGCCGGACGCGATCGTGGTGCCGAAGGTGACGGGGGCCGACGCCCTGGTGGCGGTGGGCTCGCGCCTGCGCCGCCTCGGCGCCCCGGACCGGACCCGGACCTGGGCCATGATCGAGAGCCCGATGGCGATCCTGCACCTCGCCGAGATCGCCAGCTCGGCCCGGGACGTCGACACCCGGCTCGCCTGCCTCATGGTGGGGCCGAACGATCTCGCCAAGGCCAGCCGGCTGCGCCTCGGCGTGCCGGGCCGCCCCGCCCTGATGCCCTGGCTGATGAGCGTGATCGCGGCCGCGCGCGCCTACGAGATCGACGTCATCGACGGCATCTACAACGCGTTTCGCGATGCGCCCGGTTTCGCGGCCGAGTGCGCACAGGGCCGCGATTGCGGCTTCGACGGCAAGATGCTGATCCATCCCGACCAGATCGCCCCGGCCAACGCCGCCTTCGGCCCCGACGAGGCCGAGATCGCCTGGGCCCGGCGCATCCTCGCCGCCTTCGCCGAACCGGAGAACCGCACCCGCGGCGTCATCGGCCTCGACGGCCAGATGGTGGAGCGCCTGCACGCGGCCGAAGCCGCCCGCACCGTGGCCCTGGCCGACGCCATCGCGGCCCGGACGGCGTGAGCGCGGCCCTCGCCGTCGAGATCCGCCTCCTGGACGGCCGCCTCTCCGGCTGGGGCTTTCCGCGCTGGGGTTCGGCGGCCGCCGCGGGCCTCGACCTGCATGCCTGCCTCGACGCGCCGCTGGCGCTGGCGCCCCAGGGGCCGCCGGCCCTGATTCCGGCGGGCTTCAGCCTGGCCATCGGCGACCCGGGCTGGTGCGGCCTCGTCTTTCCGCGCTCCGGCCTCGGCCATCGCGAGGGCCTCGTCCTCGGCAACGGCACCGGCGTGATCGACGCCGATTACGAGGGGCCGCTGATGATCTCGGCCTGGAACCGCAATCCCGGCGGGACCGACCTGCGCATCGAGCCCGGCGACCGCATCGCCCAGCTCGTCTTCACCCGCGTGACCCGGCCGGCGCTCACGCTCCGCGACGCCTCGGACGCGGTGCCGCCCTCCGGGGAGGCCGGTGCGCGGGGCACCGGCGGGTTCGGTTCGACCGGGCGGCGCTAGGGCGCGCACCTCATACGATGCCGCTGCCCGCGAAGGGCCAGGGCCGGCCGAGCTCAGCGGCGACCTTCGCGGGCTCGTGGCCGACCGCGGCGACGGCGGCCTCGACGTCCTCGCGCGGCACCTCGAAGCGGCGGGCCCAGTAGGCCAGGGTCCAGGGCTCCGAGACGTTGACGGTGGCGGGCTCGTGGTCGTTGTCGGGGGTCGCGCTGCTGCTCATGGCGTGTCTCGCTGCTGTATCGGGTTCCTCCCTAACGCGCGGCCGGGCCGCCGGTGCGTTTTCGCGGCTCACCCGCCCCCGCGCCCCGCCCACCCAGCCCCGCGCAAGCCATCCTGCGTAGGTCCGCTGCATCGGATTCCACATTCCCATCGGAGGCGTTGAGCCTTGGGCGTTCTGATCGGCCTCGTCATCGCAATCGGCTGCATGCTCGGCGGCTTCGTCGCCATGGGCGGCCACCTCGTCGTGCTCTGGCAGCCCTGGGAGTTCGTCATCATCGGCGGCATGGGCGCCGGCACCTTCGTCATGGCCAACCCGATGAAGACGGTGGTCGATACGGGCAAGGCCAGCCTCGACGCGCTCACGGGCAAGGTGCCCAAGCGCAAGGACTACCTCGCCCTCCTCGGCCTGATGCACGCCCTGATCCGCGAGCTGAAGACCAAGCCCCGCAACGAGGTCGAGCCGCATCTCGACGACCCGGCCAATTCCGAGATCTTCAAGGCCTACCCGGACGTGGCCAAGAACGCCGACCTCGTGCTGTTCATCTGCGACTATGCCCGCCTGATCCTGATCGGCAACGCCCGCGCCCACGAGATCGAGGCGCTGATGGACGAGGAGATCAGCGGCTACCGCAAGGACCGCCTCAAGCCCTACGGCGCCGTGACCACGGTGGCCGAGGCGATGCCGGCGCTGGGCATCGTGGCGGCGGTGCTCGGCATCGTCAAGGCGATGGGCGCCCTCGACCAGTCGCCGCAGATCCTCGGCGGCCTCATCGGCGCCGCACTCGTGGGGACATTCTTCGGGGTGTTCATGTCCTACGGCGTGCTGGCCCCCTTCGCGATCAAGATCAAGACCATCCGCGAGAAGCAGAACCACGTCTACATCATCGTGAAGCAGAGCCTGATCGCCCACATGAGCGGAGCGGTGCCGCAGATCGCCGTCGAGCACGGGCGCAAGGGCATCTCGCTCGGCGATCGTCCCACCATCGACGAGGTCGAGAACGCCACCGTCACCGGCGGCGCCCAGCGGGAGGCCGCCTGAGCATGGACGGCCCCACCGGGAACGCCACCGACATCCGCGCCCGCCTGATCGAGGCCGGGGGCCTGTCCCTCGACCGCATGCCGATGCTGAACGTGGTGTTCGACCGGCTCACCTCGGGCTGCTCGGACAACCTGAAGCCCCTCGTCGCCTCGCCGGTCTACTTCGCCTTCAGCGGCTTCGCGAGCGGCCGCTTCGGCGAGATGCTCGACGCCTACGAGAACAACGCGGTGGCGGGCATCTTCCACGCCCCCGAATGGGACAGCCACATCCTCATCGGCCTCGACCGGGACTTCCTCTTCACCATGGTGGAGGCCCTGTTCGGCAGCGACGGGGCCGAGCCGCCGGTGGAGGACGAGCGCGCCTTCTCCAGCCTCGAGATCCGGCTCGCCCAGACCATCCTCGAACAGGTCGGCCGCGCGCTCGAATCGTCGTTCTCCCTGGTCTCCGCGACGCCGTTCCGCCTGGAGCGGACCGAGACCCGGATGGAGTTCGCCGTGATCGGGGGGCGCAACAACAAGGCGGTGGAGGCCAAGTTCACCATCCAGGCCCTCAACCGCGGCGGCGAGATGTTCCTCATCCTGCCCCAATCGGTCATCAACCCGATGCGGCCGGCCCTGTCCAAGGTGCTCACCGGCGACACGGCGGCCCGCGACCCGAAATGGACGCAGCAGATCGCCGCCGAGGTGCAGAAGGCGGAAGTCACCCTCCGGGCGGTGCTCGAGGAGCGCCTGCTGACGCTGGGTGAGATCGCCGACCTCAAGGTCGGCCAGATCATCGGCCTCGACGCCACGCCCTCGACCCGGGTGAAGCTCGAGGGCAACGACCGCCCGCTGTTCTGGTGCCACATGGGCCAGGCGCAGGGCTCCTACGTGCTGCGGGTCGACGAGGCCATCGCACAGGACAAGGAAGGCACACCCGATGACACCGTGGGTTGACACCATTCTCCTCGTGGCCCTCGTGGCGACGAGTGCCTGCGTGGTGCCGATGTACCTCAAGCTGAAGCGCCTCGACCGGACCCAGGCCGAGTACGGCCGCATCCTGACGCAGTCGGGCCAGGCCCTCGCCCAGGCGGGCGACGCGGTCCGCAACTTCAGCACCGAGGGACGCGAGATCCTGGAGGCCCTCGACCAGCGCATCGGCGAGGCGCGCCAGACCCTCGCCGAATTGGAGGCGAGCCGACGCGATCTTGCGGCCACACGCGCCCCCCAACTCGGCTGAGGCCGGCCGATCCGCTTGCGCCCCGGCCGCGTTTACCCGATCCTTTCCCTTCCGCTGCCAGACGACTCTTCCCCTGACGTTCGATTGCAGCCCCTGACGAGCGGACGATGAGCAACAGCCCCTTCGACGATGCGGACCTCGCGTCCACCGGCACCGCCCCGGTCTTTCCGACCGTCTCGCCCAGCGTCGCGCCCGAGGGGTCGGCGACCGGCGACGCGCGGATCGGCGATGGCCGCAACCTCGATTCGATCCTGCGCATCCCGGTGCTGATCCAGGTGGTCCTCGGCTCGGCGACGATGCCGGTGGCCAACCTGATGAAGCTCGGGCGCGGCGCCATCGTGCCCCTCGACCACCGGGTCGGAGAGCCCGTGGACGTCACGGTCAACGGCCGCGTCGTCGCCCGGGGCGAGATCGTCGTGGTCGAGGAGGACAATTCCCGCTTCGGGGTCTCCCTCACCGAGATCGTCGGCCCGGCCGATGCCGGCCAGAACGGCTGAGGACGAACCCGTGGCGAGCGTGCCGATCCCCCACCGGACGCAGGGCGTCCACCGGCACCTCAACCCCGTGGACGAGGTCGCGGCGCTGCTGCTCGCCATGGGCAAGCCGGCGGCCGGTCGCCTGCTGAAGTACTTCGATCCCGAGGAGATCCGGCGCATCACGCGCTCGGCGACGCAGCTCGGCACCGTCAGCGCCCACCAGCTCGACGACATCGTGGAGATGTTCTCGCACGAATTCGCCGCCGACGGGCGCCTCGTCGGCACCGCGTCGGAGGTGGAGAAGCTCCTCACCGGCCTGCTCCCCGCCGACCAGGTGGCCGAGATCCTGGCCGACGTCCGGGGGGACGCCACGCGCTCGGTCTGGGAGCGCCTGACCACGGTCTCCGAGGGCGTGATCGCGAGCTACCTGATCAAGGAGCATCCCCAGACCGCGGCCCTCGTGCTGTCCCGCCTGAAGCCCGCGGCGGCCGCCAAAGTGATAGCCCACCTGCCCCAGCCCACCCGCAACACGGTGATGCGGCGGATGCTGAGCTTCAAGCCGGTCTGCGACGCGGTGATCGCCACCGTCGAGCGCGCCCTGCACGAGGACCTCCTCGCCAGCGGCGCCCGCAACGGCGGGGCCGACACCCACGCGAAGATGGCCGACATCATCAACAAGATGGAGCGGACCCAGATCGACGAGGTGCTCACCAGCCTGTCCGAGTCGCGCCCAAAATCCGTGGAGATCCTCAAGGGCCTGCTCTTCACCTTCGACGACATCGTGAAGCTCCAGCCCCGTGCCCGGACCACGCTGTTCGACGCCGTGCCCAACGACCGCCTGGTCCTGGCGCTCAAGGGCACCGACGCGGAGTTCCGCAGCGTCATCCTCGGCGCCCTCTCCGCCCGCGTCCGCCGCATGGTCGAGCACGAGCTGAACGGCGGCGAGCCGGCCGCGCAGAAGGACGTGACCGAGGCCCGCCGCAGCATCACCGACCTCGCCCTCGAGATGGCCGGGCGCGGCGAGCTGGAGATCAATTCCGGGGACGAGGTCGAGGCCCTCGTCCGCTAGGGACGGTGGCCCGACCCGGCGTGAGCGATGTCCGACGAGGATCAGGAGAGCAAGACCGAAGCCGCCACCGAGCGGAAGATCCGGGAGGCCGTCGAGAAGGGCAACGTCCCGTTCTCCCGGGAGGCCCCCATCTTCGCCTCGATCCTTGGCCTGCTCATCGCCCTCAGCTTCGTCGTGCGCGACGCGGTCACGCCCCTGATGCAGGCGCTCGCGCCCTTCTTCGACCATCCCCGCGATTTCGCCCTGGAGAACAATCAGGACGTCGCCCGGATTCTCGAAGGAACCGCGATGGCGGCCGCACGCTTCCTGATCCCGGTCGTGCTGATCCTCGGCCTCTGCGGCCTCGTCTCCGCCCTGATCCAGAACGTGCCGAGCCTCGTGGGCGAACGCATCCGCCCGCAATGGTCGCGCATCTCGCCGGCGGCGGGCTGGGGACGAATCTTCGGAAAAGCGGGTCAGCTCGAGTTCCTGAAATCGGTCCTTAAATTTTTAAGCATCAGTCTCGTCTGCCTGCTGCTCCTGCGCTCGGAGGGCAGCAAAGCCGTGAGTGCCATGTTCACCGACCCGAGCCAGATCCCGGACCTCATCCTCACCGTCTCGATCCGGCTCGTTTCCGTCGTCTGCATCGCCACCATCGTCATCGTGGCCGCCGACCTGGTCTGGTCGCGCCTGCGCTGGCAGCGCTCCCTGCGGATGTCGAAGCAGGACCTCAAGGACGAGCACAAGCAGACCGAGGGCGATCCCCTGGTGAAGAGCCGCCTGCGCTCCCTGGCCCAGGACCGCTCCCGCAAGCGCATGCTCGCCAATGTGAAGCAGGCCACCGTGGTCATCGCCAATCCGACGCACTACGCGATCGCGCTCCGGTATGCGCGCGACGAACAGCCCGCGCCTCTCGTTCTCGCCAAGGGAAAGGACCTCGTGGCGCTCCGCATCCGAGAAATCGCCGAGGCGAACGGCATTGCGGTCGTGGAAGACAAGCCTCTCGCAAGGTCCCTGTACGACAGTGTCGAGGTGGACCAGATGATTCCCGCGGAGTTCTACAGCGCAGTGGCTCAGATCCTGTTCTTCCTGTTCTCGAAGGCTCGCTGATGACCGAGGCGTCTTCCTCCCCCGGAGCCCTGTGCGTGGACGTCCCGGACGTGCTCGCCGATGCAGAGCGCGTCTTCGCCAACGCGATCCGGGACTTCATCGCGGAACTCTGCCTCCTCGACGGCGGCATCCTGATCGGCTGGGTGCAGGCCGCCCGGCACGGGAACATCGCCGACCTCGTCGCCTCCTCCGCCGAGCCGTTCTTCAAGGAAGCGACCATCGCGTACGCGGACGGGGCCGACGTCCGGTTCGACTGGGGCCGCTCGCTCACCGTGGTGCTCGACATGGAGTTCGTCACCGAACCCGTGACGGTGTTCTTCAAGCTCATCCTCGACGGCGTCTACGTGGGCGTCGCGATCCAGCGGATCCTGGCCGACCAGGGCCCGACCTTCTGCCTCGACGGCTTCGAGACGGCCCTCGCCGGGGCCCGCCTGACCCGCGCCGCCGCCTGAGCGGAGGCCGGGCGTACCGGCCCGATCGATCCGGCCCGGCCGCGTCCTCGCAGCTCCTCGCCCGCACCGCGACCGTTTGTCGACGCGCCGATCGCGCGATCACATCTGCGTGTGACCCGAACCTCATTGACGGCGCCGGCGATGCCCGACATTGCTAAATGATAGGCGATTCCCTCAGCAAGGCTGGACTTGAGGAGCGACGTGCAAGGCTCCGTACCGACCCCTGATTGTTTCGCTGTTCAGTTGTAACCCAGCATACCCCCCGACTGTCGCAAGATCATCCGGAGATTGCCGATGTATGTCCTGGTCGACGAGCGGCCTTCGGTGAATTCCGGCTACAAGGCGAGCTTCGACCGCGAGGGCATCTCCTCCCTCGGCCTCGACCCGCAGGAATTCACCCACTGGTTCCAGTCTTCCTCCCGGGTCGACCGCGAGGCGATCCAGGGCTTCCTCCTGGGCGATTTCGAGGGCCGGGCGAAGTGCGCCACGCTGATCCGCAAGCTGTCGCGCGCCCCCATCATCGCCCTGAGCGACGTGCGCTCCCTTGACCAGACCCTGCAGCTCTTCGAGGCCGGCATCGACGACGTGCTGCCCAAGCCCGTCCATATCCGGGAGATCCTGGCACGATCCGAGGCGATCTGGCGCCGGGTGAACGCGCAGGCCAGCCCGGTCCGCGAGGCGCCGCCCGAGCCCGAGCGCCTGAAGGTACATTTCGATGGCCGCGATCCCGAGGTGGACGGCGCGGTGCTGCCCCTGCCGCGGCGCGAGCGCCACATCCTGGAGTGCCTGGTGCGCAACCGGGGCCGGCGGATGACCAAGTCGCAGATCTACAACATCGTCTACGGCGTCTACAGCAACGGCGTCGAGGAGAGCGTCATCGAGGGCCACGTCAGCAAGCTGCGCAAGAAGCTCAGCCAGCGACTCGGCTACGACCCGATCGAGGCCAAGCGCTTCATGGGCTACACCTTCGTCGGCTGAGCCCCGCCTGCCGCGACGCCGATGCACAACGAAACGGGCCCACCGGGGCGGATCCTTCAGGGGATCGCCCGATGAGCCCGGGTTCGACGACCTCGGCGGATGGACCGCAGGGTCGCGGCGGTCGGTCTCTTCCTCAGAAGGAGCCCGTCGTTTCGACTTCGCTGCCGGCCAGCGCGCTCTGCGGGGCGGTGGCGGCCTTCGCGGGGGCGACGGGCTGAGGGGTGGTGGTCAGGTCGCTGAGGGTCCGCACCTGCTGGGTCTCGCGCGCCTGCTCACGGAACAGCGGGGGCGTCAGGTAGAGGGCCTCGCCCGCCATGGCCGCGCCGGTGGCGACGGTGGCGGACGCGAGGACGGTCAAGGCGAAGAGGCGGGTCGCGCGCATCTGAAATCTCCGGTTTGGCTGGCGACGTGCCGGCCGTTGAGGAGATGAAACCACATTTTTGTGCGCTGCGACTTGCTCATTTTGCAACGCACCATAATGCGAAGGCCTCAGCGTCCGACCACTATAGCGCATGCTCCAGAGGAGGGTTCGGAGGCTTCTACGCAAAGAGCCATGTCTTCAGCGCATAGGCCTGAAATGGAAGATTTGGCCGCCCAAATTTAATTTTCGCGTCTCTCAATCGTATTTTGATGTTCTCAGGTGAGAAACAGCACATGCGCCGCGGTTCATCAGCATCCGCCCCACCGATCGCGCGCCTGTGCTTGCAAGAGCGGCTCGCCGGCCGATCCCTGATCGGGCGCGGCCGTCGCCGTGATTCAGCGGCCCGCTCCTTGCGCATCGTCCTCCCCAAACGCCGAGGGGCGGAGGAATCTATTTACCACATTCGCCCGCTCACGCAGCCGTGACGGCCGAAAGCCGGCGCGCCGGACGTTCCGTGTTCATGCACATGTCCCGGTCGGCTCTCCCCGCGCTACAGACCCTGGCGGCCCTGCCAGCCCGTGACGCCGATATGCTGCTGGGGTCCGCGGAACGGATGTGTCGCGCCCAATCGGGTCGGGAACAGCAGAAGGCCTTGCGGCGCATCGCCGTCTATCGCCGTGTCCTCGGCCTGCCGCCGTCGATGCAGCTGATGCAGGAGCGATGGGCGGCCTCCGCGTGAGGACGCGCCCGATCCCCGGGACGGCTCAGGACCCTGCCGGCGGGGACGGCCCGTCGCCGGGCTCCGCCGTCGTGACCAGGGCCTCCGGGCGTTTGACCTCGATCTCGACGAAGGCGATCGGGTGGTCGGAGCCGTTCATCACGTCGTGCCGGATGCCGGCCGGGCGGGCATAGGCCTGTCCGGCCTCCAGGATGCTGTCGGTGAACCGGTCGCCGTCGTAAACCCTGAGGGTCCCGGCCACCAGCATCACGACGAAGTAGGGCCATCCGTGCTCGTGCCAGCCGGTGACCGCGCCGGGCGCGAAATCCCACCGCGTGATGCGCACGGTCGCGTCGTCCTGCTGGAGGGTGGCGACCGCGGGGATGGTGCAGGCAAAGGCCATGGGCGTTCCTTCCTGAGCCGGGACGCTCGCAAAGTCGGCGCCACCTGGCGGCCCCCGGAGGCCGTCCAGGCCACAAGGGGGCTCGGACGGGGGCGTGGCGCGAGAGGAGGCTCCGACGGAGTCCCCAACGCGCGCGCGCCTTAAGCGCGCTTTACTGGCAGAAGCTGCGCGCCCCCGGCGTCCAGGCGCCGAAGCCCGTGGCCACCATGTTGGTGATGACCCGGCAGACATACTGCTTCTGGGCCGGATTGTTGTTCGGACCCGCATGATAGCGCGCCACCGCCAGGGTCCAGCTGCCCTCGCGCGCCTTCAGCTGCTTCAGGAACAGGGTCGCGTACTCGACGTTCTGGCGCGGATCGATCATCGCCTCCAGGCTGGCGAACTTCTCGCGGTGATAGTGGTGGTTGATCTGCATGCAGCCGAGGTCGACGAGCTTGATGCCGCTCGCCCGCGCCTGGGCGAGCTGGCTCATCACGTCGGCGGCGCTGGTGCCGAAATAGGCCCGGCCCTGGATGTTCATGGCATAGGGCTGCAGCGAGCCGCGCCGGCCGCTCTCCGTCAAGCCGACCGCGTAGAGGACGCCGAGCGGCACCCCGTGCTTGGCCGAGGCCCCCGCCATCTCCCGCTCGCAGATATTGGCCGAGGCCGGCAGCGCCGCAGCCTTTCCCGGCACCGGCGGGGCGCTGTTGGCCAGCGCCCCGCCCAGACCGGAGACGGCCAGGCCGGGGCTAGAGGTAAACGCCGCTGCGATCAGGGCTGCTCGAAACGCTCTCATGCATCCGCTCGTGAAGGTCGGAGGCGGCCGGATCGCCGCCCGGGGAGGACCGGCGCCCGGCCTGGTCCGGGGTGGGGCGGCCCTGGTTCGCACCGGACTCGCCCTGGCCCGGGAAGCCCTGTGCGCCCTGTCCCTGTTGCGAGCCTGGATTCCCCGATGCGCCCCGGCCGTCGGCAGGGGGCGACGCGACGGTGACGGTGACGCTCTCGGGCCGGTAGCCGCCCTGGCGCAGGAGATCGTTGAGAACCTCGCCGCCCTCGCGGAGCAGGCGCGCCGAGTCCTCGCGGCTGGCCTGAAGACTCATCTCGAGCTGGCCGTCGCGCAGGCGCATCCGCACCAGAACGGTGCCGAGGTCCGCCGGATGAAGCTGCAGCGTGAGGAGCTTCAGGGGGCCCTCCCCCGTCGGAGCCCCGGGCAGCGCGCCGGGGACGGCCCCGGCCGGTCCGCGCGGCAGCTCCGCCAGGACGGCGGCGGCCACCTGCTGGGCCGGCGCGGCGGCCGGGCCGGACAGGGACCCGGCCGGCAGGGTCAGGGGGGTGGACAGGTTCGCGTCGGCAACGCCCGGCAGGGCCGGCGCGAGGCTGCTCCGGGCCGCGCGCGCGGCTGCGGTGCCGGTCTCGGCGGACGCCGCCACCGGATCGACGCGCAGGATCGCAGAGGGCGTCGCGGGGGGCCGCTCGGTCCCGCCCGGTCCCGCGCCGCCACGGACGGGATCGCGCGCGGGCATGACGGCGTCGCCCGAGAGCGATCCCGGCGCGCGCGCGGGGGCGGCCGCCGCGGTCGCGGAGACGAGGGCGGCCTGCGTCGGGGGCTGCGCCGGAAGGACGGGGGCGCCCGATGCGGGCAGGTTTGCCGGGCCGGTGGGCGGCGCAGCCGGGGTCGGGCCGACCGCAGCGGCAGCTTCGCCGGGAGCCAAGCCCCCCGCGGCGGCGGGCAGGCCCCCCGCGGCGGCGGCCAGACCCCCCGCGGCGGCGGCCAAGCCCCCCGCGGCGGCGGGCAGCCCCCCAGCGGCGGCGGGCAGGAGCGCCGCAGCATCGGGCAGGCCGGGCGCGCCCGGCGCCGGGACGGCCGCCCGCGATCCGCCGAGGAGGCTCGGAAGCACCGGCGCGAAGTGGGTCTCGCGCTGGAGCACGGCGATGCGGGTCCGCGCCTCGGCGCCCGCGGCCTGCGGCACGCGGCCGGCGGCGACCGGGTCCGTCCCGGCCAGCAGGTCCGCCCCCGGAAGCAGGTCCGCCCCGGCCAGCAGGTCCGCCCCAGCCAGCAGGTCCGCCCCGGCTAGCGGGTCCGTCCCGGCCGGACCGTCCGGTCCGCCGGGCCGGGTCGCCGGGCCGCTGGCCACGGCCTGCCCCGGGGCCTGGGCCGGCAAGGCGCGGGCCACCAGGGTCTCGAGGGTGATCGCCTGCGGCTTCGGCGCCGGGGCGCCGGCGGCGGGGGCGGCCGTCGGAACCACGAGGGCGAGCAGGGCCAGCGGATCGGTCTCCTCGCCGGACGGGGCCTGGGCGGCCTCGTCGTCGCGGCGGCCCGGCCGGTCGGCCTCCGGCGTGGGCGTCTCGTCCGCGTTGCGTCCCCCCCCGAGGGCGCCCAGCACGGCTCCGAAGGCATCGCGGGGCGCCTCCGGTGTCTCCGAGCCTGCGCCGCGGGGGCCGGGCGCGTCCGACAGGGCGCGGGGGCCGGGACTGGTGGCACCGAGGGTGTTCAACGCTCGCTCCTGCGCATGATCTCGTCGATGCGCCCGATGGCGTCCTGCGCCCGGGCAATGGATGGCGCGACCGGCAGGACGCGGGGACCCGTGGGGTCCGCCTGGACCGGGATCGGGGCGGGCGGCCCGGCCCGGATCTCCCGGGCGGTCGAGAGCGCGGCGTCCAGGAGGTCGCGGTCGGCGGAGTCCAGCACGGTGCGGTCGGTCATGCGCAGGGTCTCGACGGATTCGTCGAAGCGCCCCTCCCCGACGAGGAGGGCCGCCGCGCGATAGAGGCGCGCGCGCACCGCCTCCGGCGAGCCGGGCTCCGCCAGGGTGACGCCGCGCTCGGCGGAGAACACCGCCGTGGTGGTCTTGCCCTGATCGAGGGCGGCCCGGGCGAGAAGGAGGTAGAGCTCGCGCCGCCCCTCGATCTCGATCTCGTCGAGCATGGCCTGGAGGCGGGCGAAGCGGACGTCGTCGCCGGCAAAGTCGAGTCGGGTGAGCGCGGCGGCGAAGCGCTGGCGGAAGTTGCCGGCATAGACCGAGTGGCGGAAGCGCCGCAGGTACTGCACCGCCAGGGTCTCGAATTTCGCCAGGTCGTTGGCCTGGGCCAGCACGAAGATCTCGCGGCGCAGCGCCCCCTCCTCCACCAGGGTGCCGGGGGCGAGCAGGCGCGCGAGGTCGAGGAGGCGGATCGACTGGGTGGGATCGTCGCGCACCACCAGGGCGGATTGCGCCAGGGCGAGCTGCGCGCCGAGACTCACCGGCACGACCAGCGGGTCGATCTTCACCAGGAGGGCGCGGGCCTCCTTCTCGCGTCCCTCGAGATAGGCGAGCGCGCCGAACACCACCGGCCGCTCGGCCTCCGGCACCTTGCCCGAGGCGACGAGGTGGCGCAGCAGCCCCGGGCCGCCGCCGCCGAGCCCGAAGGTCACCGCCGCGTGCACGCTGACGGGGTCGGCCCAGGTCTCGGGATCGAGGCCGAGCATGCGCGATTCGGCCAGGGACAGAAAGGCGCGCTGGCCCTGATGGGCCTGGGCCGAGCCCTGGGCGATCCGGTCCTGGAGCAGTTGCAGCGTGCGCACCAGCTCCACCGGAACCGGGCGCGGGGCCACGGGCAGGGGCTCGATCGGGGCGGCCGGGGCGGCGCCGTGATCGCTTCCGCCGTGATCCCCCGCGCCGTGGGAGTCCGCCCCCCAGGCGGCCGGGACGAAGCCCAGGCCGGCGAGCAGGACGCAGGCGATCCGCGCGCGGCGCATCCCGGCGGCCCGCATCACTCGGGCCGCGCCCGCAGCAGGATCTCGATGCGCCGGTTCTCGGCCGCCTTCGGATCGGCGGGGTTGCGCGGCTGACGGTCGGCATAGCCCTCGATGCGTTCCAGGCGTGCGTCGGGCACGCCGCCGCGCACGAGCATGTAGGAGGCCATCTGTGCCCGGGCAGAGGACAGCCGCCAGTTGTCGTAGACCTCCGAGCGGAAGGGGCGCGCATCGGTGTGGCCGCGCACGACGATCCGGCCGGGCCGGTCCTTGAGGATGCGGGCGACCTGCTCCAGGGCCCGCACCACCTTGGCCTGCGGCTCGGCCGAACCGACGCTGAACATCGCGAAGTTCACCTCGTCGGTGAGGCTGATGAGGATGCCCTCGCCGGTGCGGCGGACCTCCGTGCGGGGCGCCGGCGCGCCGCCCTGCATCGGCAGCACCTTGGCGATCTCGGCCCTGATCTCGGCCAGCGTCGCGGTCTCGGCGGCATCGGCCGCCTGCCGGGCCTCCTCGGCCGCCCGGGCCTCCGCGGACCTGGATTCCGCGGACCTGGCTTCCGCGGCCGCCTTCTCGGCGGCGGACTTCTCGGCGGCCGACTTGGCCTCGGCCGCAGCCTTCGCGTCCTTGTTTGCGTCCTTGGGCGCCTCGGTCTTGGGCACCTCGGTCTTGGGCGCCTCGGCCTTGGCCAGGAGCGCCATCACCCTGGCGTCCGTCTCGCCCGGCAGGGCCGAGGCGACCTTGATCGCGGCCGACTTCGCCCCGGGGGCGGCCGCGCGCACGTCGGGGCGCGCCTCCTGCGGCAGGGGGGTCACCGTCCCGGTGGACCCGGCCTGCTCGGTGCGTGTCTTGGCGAGGGGCGCCACCTGCCAGTAGAGCGGATCGAAGGGATCGCGGGCGGCCTCGCCGCCCTTGATGCCGGGCTCGCCGGTCTCGGTGACGACCGCGTCGGCCGAGGCCGTCTCCGGGCCGGGCTCGAGCTCGGCGGCGAGCTTGGCCAGGACCGCGTAGGGGTCCTGGAACAGGGCCGCCTCGCGGGCGCGGCTGCCCGGCGGCCCGGAGGCGCTCTTGCCGTCGGTCTTGGCGTCCGACTTCGCGTCGGACTGGCCGCCCTTGCCGTCGGCGCTGCTGTCGCCGGTTCCGCCGTCGGGCTTGCCCTCCTCCGGCGTGGGCTCGCCGGGCTTGTTCTGGGGATCGCGCAGGCCCTTGCGATCGAAGCTCACGTCGGCGAGCTTCACCGGGTTGAAGTACTCGGCGATGGCCGACTTCGTCTCCTTGGTGGTGGAGCCGATCAGCCACAGCACCAGGAACAGCGCCATCATGGCGGTCATGAAATCGGCGAGCGCGATCTTCCAGGCACCGCCGTGGTGACCGTCCTCGTGGTCGCCGTGGCGCCGGATGATGATGATCTCGTGGTGGCCCTCGTCCGCCATCGGGTCAGGCTCCCTGGACCGCGGCGGTCATGAGGCGGCCCCAGGCGCCGAGCTGGGTCTCGATCACGGTCTGGTCGGCCTGCACCGTGACGTCCACGGCCTCGGAGGGCTGGAACGCGAGGGTGGCCTCGAAGGGGCCGAGCTTGCCCGCCACCGCGTCGAGGAGGTCGGCCGGTCCGCTCACCCGCACGGGCGCGCGGGCCTCGCCGAGGATGCGGGCGAGGCTCTGGGCCAGCTCGTCGACGGCCTGGCGGCGCAGGGCCTCGGTGAGCACGGGCACGAGGAGATGCCCCACCCGGTCGGTGAGTCCGGCGCCAAGGGCCTGGAGCGCGTCGGCGAAGCCGGCCGCGAGGCGGTCGCCCTCTTCCACGCACCAGGCCTGGCGCATTTCGATGAGGCGGGCCGCGTGATCGGCCTGCAGGCAGGCGATCACCGAGGCGGACTCGGCCGCAGCCTCCGCCCGACCGAGTTCGCGTCCGCGCTCCAGGCCCCGGGCCTCGGCGGCGCGGAGCAGGGCCTCGCGGTCCTCGGGCGGTTCCACGGGCTTGCGCAGCAGGGCCGCGAGCCCTTCGGAGGGACGGGGCGCGGCGGGCGCGGCGGTGTGGGGCACGGGGGCGCCGCGCACCGGCACCACGGCGTCGGAGAAGTCGGGCAGGAGGCGGGCGATCACGGGGGCCATCACGCGGCCTCACGCAGCAGCCAGCGCTTCAGGATCTCGGCGGCCTGCGCCTCGTCGGCCTCGATCATCTGCTCAAGTCTCTTCTGCGGCGAACGGTTCAGCTTCTCGGTGAGGTCCTCGATCATGCTGGCGACCGGGCTCTGGCCGGGGGCCGCGAGGCTCGGGACGGCGTCCGAATCGGCGCCGAGGGCGGCGTTGGGACCCGCGAGCGCCGCGTTCGGAGCGGCCGCCGCGAGGGCCTGGGCCTCCGCCGCCGCGGCCAGGGCGCGGGCCTCCTCCTGTTGGGCGGCCGGGATCTCCAGGATGGCCCGCATGGCGGGGCGCAGGCCGAACCAGATCAGCAGGCCGGCGACCAGCAGGATGGTGCCGGCGTTGATGAGGGTCGCCGACTGGCGCATCAGCACGTCGGTGAGGCTGAGCGGGGCCACCGGCTCCAGGGGCTGCCCGTCATTGACGAAGCCGACGGCGGCGACCTTGACGTTGTCGCCGCGCTCCTTGTTGAAGCCCGCGGCCGAGCCGACGAGCTGCTCGATCTCGGCGACCTGCGCGTCGATGGCGGCCTTGCTGGCATCCGGCCCGGCCAGGGCGGCGAGGCGGGCGCGGTTGACGAGGACCGCCACCGAGATGTGCTTGATGTTGTAGCCGTCGCTCACCGTCTGGATCGTCTTCGAGGAGATCTCGTAGTTCGTCAGATCCTCGCGCTTCTGCGTCTCGTTGCTGGCGGTGTCGCCGCCATCCGAGCGGGCGCGCTGGTCGGGCAGGTTCGCCTGCGCGGTGGTGGGCCGCTGGCCGGCGTTGCGGTTCTGCGAGTTCTCGGTCTCGCGCACGGCCCGGGTCGAGCGCTCGACGCGCTGATCGGGGTTGAAGATCGTCTCGTTCTGCACCGTCTTGTCGGTGTTCAGGCGCGCCGCGACGCTGACCTCGAAGTTGCCGACGCCGAGATAGGGGGTCAGCGTCCGGCGGATGTTGTCCTGGACCTCGTGGCCGATGGTCTTCTCCAGGGTCGCCATCTTGCCGGTGGGCACCGCGTTGGCATCGTCCCCGGAGAGCAGGAGCGAGCCGTCCGAGCCGATCACGGTGACGCGGTCCGGCTTCATGCCGGGCACCGCGGAGGCGACGAGGTGGCGGATCGACTGGGCGCCGCTGACGTCGTCGGCGGGCTCGGTCCGCACCACCACGGAGGCGGAGGGGGGCTGCTGGTCGCGGCGGAACGAGCCCCGGTCGGACAGCACGATGTGGACCCGGGCGGCCTTCACGCCCTTCATGCCCTGGATGGTGCGGGCGATCTCGCCCTCCAGGGCGCGCACGCGGGTCACCTCCTGCATGAACGAGGTCATGCCCAGCGAGCCGAGGTCGTTGAACAGCTCGTAGCCGGACTTGGCGCTCTGCGGCAGGCCCTTCTCGGCGAGCAGCATCCGGGCCTGGGCGGTGTGGCCGTAGGCGACGAGCACCGCCGCGCCGTCGGCGCTGACGTCGAAGGGGATGTTGGCGTCCTTCAGGACGCTGCCGATGCGCCCGACATCCTCGCGGCTCAGGCCCGTGTAGAGCGGCTCCTGGGCCGGGCGGCTCAGGTAATAGGCGCCGAGGCCGACGGCGAGGAACACCACCACGCCGATGAGCGACAGGGCGGCGATGCGCCGTCCGCCGAGGGCGAGGATGTTGTTCCAGAGCCGTTCGGCGTGCTGAAGACCGGACATTCGGTGGGCTGCTCCGCTTCGGATCCGCGATCCGATCCCGTCCTGTCGCCCGCCAGCCTTGCGCGGAGATTGCGTCGCGACGCGCCGGGCGGCCCGCGCCGCCGAAGCGCTAGAAGAACGACCGGACCAGGCCTCCCACCAGCATGTTCCAGCCGTCGATGAGGATGAAGAACAGCACCTTGAACGGCAGCGAGATCACCGTGGGCGGCAGCATCATCATGCCCATCGACATGACGATGGTGGAGACGATCATGTCGATCACCAGGAACGGCAGGGCGATCAGGAAGCCGATCTCGAAGCCGCGGCGCAGCTCCGAGATCATGAAGGCCGGGATCAGGATGCGCATGTCGATCTTCTCCCCCCCCTCGGCCTTCGGGATGTTGCGGCTGGCCAGATCCGTGAAGGTCTGGAGGTCCTTCGGGCGGACATGCTGGGTCATGAACTCCCGGAACGGCTCGACGAGCTTCGGGATCGCCTCCACCTCGGAGATCCGGTTCTCCGTGAGCGGCTTCAGTCCCTCCTCCCAGGCCCGGTCGAAGGTCGGCGCCATGACGTAGAAGGTCATGAACAGCGACAGGCTGACGAGGAAGATGTTGGCCGGCGTGCTCTGGAGGCCGAGGCCCGAGCGCAGGAACGAGAACGCGATGGCGAACCGGGTGAAGCTCGTCACCATGACGAGGAGGCCGGGGGCCAGCGACAGCACGGTGAGCAGCGCCACGAGCTGCAGGATGCGCCCGCTCGCCGCCCCGTTCCCGGCCGGCAGCAGCGCATCGAGGGCGGGCAGGCCCGTGGCCGACTGGGCCAGCGCCGGCCCGGCGAGGGCGAGGCCGGCGCCGAGTCCGGCGGCGAGGGCGAGGCCGGCGGTGACGGATCTTGAGAGGGTCGGCACGGTCATGGGCCCCTACTGCACCACCAGCATCTCGACGATCAGCTCGCGGACCTGCCCCTTCGTGCGCAGGGCCACCCGCTCGTTGAGGTCCTCGCGCAGGTGCAGGAGCCCGCTGGCACCCTCGATCTGCTTCAGGGAGACGGTGCGCAGGTAGGCGACGATGTCGGAGCGGATCTCGGCGAGCGCCACGTCCGGGTTCGGCACGGCGCCGGTCTTGAACACGACCGAGGATTCGAGGCGGACCCAGGCGTCGTTGGTGTCGGCGAGGTTGGTGACCACCGAGCCGACGCTGCGCAGGGCGAGGTCGCCGGTGTATTTCAGGACCTTGACCGCCTTGTCCTCCTCGTCCTTCTTCTTGCCGTCCACCGCCTTCTCGACGGTGGACAGGAGGTAGAGGCCGAGACCGCCGCCCGTGCCGATGGCGACGAGGCTGGTCAGGGCGAGGGCCAGGATCCAGCCCTTGCCGCCGCCCTTCTTCGCCGCCGTCTTGTCGTCCTTGGCCGCCATGGTTCCGCTCCCGCCCCCCAGGTTTCAGAACGGCGCCAGGGTCTCGAAGACCTGCTGGCCGAAGGTCGGCGCCTGCACCTCCGAGATGCGGCCGCGCCCGCCATAGGAGATGCGCGCCTCGGCGATCTTGTCGTAGTCGATGGTGTTCTTGCGTGAGATGTCCCGCGGCCGGACGATGCCCGCCACGGTCAGCACGCGGACCTCGTTGTTCACCCGCACCTCCTGCGAGCCGCCGATGACGACGTTGCCGTTGGGCATCTGCTCGGTGACGATGGCGGCGACCTGGAGGCGCAGCACCTCCGAGCGGTCGATGTTGCCGGCGCCCTTGGTCTCGGTGGAGGAGCGGATGCCGGCATCCGCGGTGGCCGTGTCCTTCAGGGCCGAGACGCCGTAGCCGAAATCGAAGCCGAGGCCCGACTTCTGGCTGCGCGAGCGGTCGCTCGAATTGCCGAACTGCGCCTTGTCGTCGATGAGGATCGAGACCGTGATCACGTCGCCGATGTTGCGGGCGCGTGGATCCTGGAACATCTCGGCGCTGCCCGGCGCCCAGGTCGAGTGGTAGGTCCGGCGCCCGAGGGAGCCGTAGGTGGTCGGCAAGGCCTCGCGTGGCGGCTGCAGGCCGGTGCCGATCGGCGTCAGCAGCGGCGCCTGGCCGATCCGGTCCACCGGCGTGTTGCAGGCGCCGAGGGCGGGCGCCGCCAGCACCAGGATCAGGCCGGCCCGGAACGTGTTGGGAAGCATCAGGATTTCTCGCTCGTGCGGGGCTTCTTGCCCGGCTCGGTCTTACCCGCGCCGGTCTTGCCCATCTCGGTCATCATGCGGGCCAGCTGCGCGGCGCGCGCGGCCTCCATCTCGCTCAGGATCGCGCTCGCGTTCCGGGCGTTGAGCTTGGTCAGGATCGCAGCGGCGCCCTCGTCGGGCATGTTGGCGAGCTGGAGCGCGGCGGCATCCGCCCGCATCTTGGTGTAGATCGCCACCACGCCCTCGTCGGCCTTGGCCAGGAAGGCGTCGCGGCGGGCGAGCCAGGTCTCGTACTCGGCGCGCTTGGCCTCCAGGGCGGCGATCCGCTCCTCGACCTGCCTCTCCAGGGTTGCCAGCTGCTCCTTCTGCCAGGCGAAGCGGGCGTCGGCGGCGGCGTCCGCGATGCTGGCGCAATAGGCCGGTGGCTTCGGCGCGGGCTTGACCGGCTCCGGCTCGGAGGCCCGGACCTCGGCGACCTGCGCCGGTTCGGCGGGCTTCACCTCGGACGCCTTGGCCTCGGACGCCTTGGCCTCGGATGCCTTGGCTTCGATCGCCCCCGTGGTCTCGATCGGCTGGGACACCACCGTGACGGGCTCGGCCGGGCCGACCGGTGGGATGACGCCGGCGACGGGCTTGTCTGCCACGGGCTTGGCCGCGACGGCGAGGCGGGGCGTGGCCGGCTTCGCCGCGGCCTTCGGGAGCGGGCCCGGGTTCATCCCCGAGATCGCCGGTCGGCCGCCCTCGACGGCGCCGGCCGGGCCGAGGCCGAAGGCGGCGAGCGCCAGGACGCCGACGAACAGGAGGCCGACGAACAGCAGGACCCGCAGCGCCATCAGGGCGAGCCAGCGGGCGGGCCGGGTCAGGCCGGGCGTGCGCACGACGAGGCGGGCCGCCGCGCCCGGCAGGGGATGGCCGTTGGCCGCGCTCATTGCACCACGAGCTCCGCCTGAAGCGCCCCGGAGGTCTTCACCGCCTGGAGGATCGAGATGATGTCGCTGGGCTTGAGGCCGACGTTGTTGAGGCCGCGCACCAGGGTCTGGAGGTCCGAGCCGCCGATGATCGCCATCCGGCCGGACTGCTCGTTGACCGCCACCTCCGTGCGCGGCACCACCGCCGTCTGCCCGTTGGAGAACGGCGCCGGCTGCGAGACTTCGGGGGCCTCCGTCACCCGCACCGTGAGGTTGCCGTGCGTCACCGCCACGGTGGAGATCTGGACGTTGCGGCCGATCACCACCGTGCCGGTGCGCTGGTCGACGACGACGCGGGCCGGGGTGTCGGGGTTGACGGTGAGGTCGCCGATCTCGGCCACGAACCGGGTCTGGGCGATGTTGCTCGGCCGCATCAGGGCGATGGCGCGCTGATCCCGCGGGGCCGCGACCCGGCGGTTGAAGCGCGCCAGCGCGTAGGCGTTGATGGCGTCGGCCACCATGGTGGCGGTCTTGAAGTCGGGGTTCTTCAGCTCGAACACGAGTTCCGGCAGGTCCCGGAAGGTGCCCGGCACCTCGCGCTCGATCAGGGCGCCGTTGGGGATGCGCCCGGCCGTCGGCACGCCCTGGGTCACCGTCTCGGCCTGGCCGCCGACGCTGAAGCCCGAGACCGCGAGGGGCCCCTGCGCGGCGGCGTAGGTCAGGCTGTCGCCGCCCATCAGCGGCGTCATCAGCAGGGTGCCGCCCTTGAGGGAGGTGGCGTCGCCCAGCGAGGTCACGGTGACGTCGATGCGCGAGCCGGTGCCGGTGTAGGGCGGCAGGTCGGCGGTCACCATCACGGCGGCGACGTTGCGGGTGCGCAGGCGGGCGTCGCGGACGTTGATGCCCATGCGATCGAGCATCGACTGCAGGGATTGCTCGGTGAACTGGGCGTTGCGCAGGGTGTCGCCGGTGCCCTGCAGGCCGGTGACGAGGCCGTAGCCCACGAGCTGGTTGTCGCGCACGCCCTTGAGGGTGGCGATGTCCTTGATCCGGGTGCCGGCCAGGGCGGGCGCGGGCAGGGCCAGGAGGAGGGCCGCGGCGAGAGCCGGGAGCTTGGCGAGGATTCTGGCCAGGAGGCGGTGCATCAATGGTCCCCGGTCCGGATTCGGCCGTCGGCCATCACGGTGCCGAGCACGATGCGGTTGGTGTCGGTGTTGCGCACGCGGATGACGTCGCCGAGGCCGCCGTTCTGGAGCGGCGCGCCGACGGCGGTGATGAGCAGGCCCTGCTCCTCGAACACGATCTGCGTCGGGGTGCCCCGGCTGACGAGGCGGGGATCATCGATGGCGTTGACCGGCACCGGCTCGCCCGGGAGCAGCATCCGCTTGGCGACGCGCCCGGAGATCGCCAGGGCGGCGTCGACCACGGCGGTGCGGGCCTTGAAGCTCTCCGGATAGGCCTGCATCCGCAGCATCGACGGCTTGATGGTGTCGCCGGGATAGATCGTCACCGTCGGCACCGGCAGCATCAGGTCCTCGGCCGCGGCCGGCCCGGCCAGCAGCGCGAGCCCGACGGCGGCGAGGCGGCACCGGCTGCGCGGGGAAAGGCCCGGAAGGTGAATACCCATGACGTTGTCGCGCCCTTGGAGAATGCCCGAACGGGCGGCCACGGCCCCGGCGGAGAGCCGGTGCCGCCCGTCGCCGCCGCGCGGAGGTGGGGGTATGGGGCTCAGGCGGCGGCGCCGCCCGACGCGCTTAGCGGATGCCCTTGGAGATCGTTCCGGCCATCTCGTCGGCGGCCTGGATCACCTTCGAGTTCATCTCGAAGGCGCGCTGGGCCGTGATCATGTTGGTGATCTCCTTGACGGGATCGACGTTCGAGCTCTCCAGGTAGCCCTGCTGCAGCTTGCCGAAGCTCGGGTCGCCGGGCACGCCGGTGACGGGGGCACCGGAGGCCGCGGTCTCGCGGTAGAGGCCGTTGCCGAGGGGCTCCAGGCCGGCATCGTTGGCGAAGTTCGCCAGGGTGATCTGGCCCAGGTTCTGCGCCTGCACCTGCCCGTCCACCTTGGCGAAGACCTGGCCCGACTGGTTGATCACCACGTCGACGGCGCCGTTGGGGATGAGGACCGCCGGGTCGAGGGCGTAGCCCTCCAGGGTGACGATCTGGCCGGTGTTGTTGCGGTTGAAGGCCCCGGCGCGGGTGTAGTTGATCTCGCCGTTGGGGTTGGTGATCTGGAAGTAGCCCCGGCCGTTCACCGCGAGGTCGAGCTGGTTGGCGGTGTTGGCGAGCGGCCCCTGGCGGTGCAGGTTGCGGATGGCGGCGGTGCGCACGCCGAGGCCGAGCATCGCGCCTTCCGGCACCGGCTCCTGGCCGGCCTGGTTGGGCACGCCCTGCTGGCGCTCGGCCTGGTAGAGCAGGTCGGTGAACTCGGCCCGCGCCCCCTTGAACCCAGTGGTGTTCAGGTTGGCGATGTTGTTGGCGATGACCTCGAGGTTCATCTGCTGGGCGTTCATGCCCGTGGCCGCGATGGCGAGCGCTCTCATGGTGTCCCGGTCCCGTCGAAGCGTTTGGCAGGGTTGTCCACGCGATCCATCGTCAGATCGGCATGCGGCTGAGCTCGAGATAGGCGGCGACCACCTTGTCCCGGACGGCGATGGCGGTCTGCAGGCTTTGCTCGGCCGACATCACCGCCTCGACCACCTGCTGCGTCGAGGCCTTGCCCTGGATGCCCGAGATGGCGGTGGCCTCGCCGGTGCGCAGGGAGGTGCGCAGCCCCCCGGCGAGCTGCGCCATGACGTCCCCGAAATCGGTGGCGGGACCGGCCGTGGCGGCCGCCGGGATCACGGGGAAGCTCGTGCGCGCCAGCGGCGCGGCCGAGTCGGTGCGGGTGATGCCGGCGGCCCGGTCGAAGGCGGCGAGCGAGGTGAGGGCTTCGATCATCGCGGGTCTCAGGTTCTCAGGAGGTCGATGACGCTGGCGACCATGGCGCGGGCCTGCTTGATCACCTGGACGTTGGCTTCGTAGGAGCGGTTGGCCTCACGGATGTCGGCCATCTCCACCAGCACGTTGACGTTGGGCATCTTCACGTTGCCCTCGGCATCGGCCGCCGGGTTGCCGGGGTCGCGCTCGATGCGGAACGGCGCGTCGTCGGTGCCGATCCGCCGCAGGGCCACGGTGGGGCCGCCCGCGGCCCGGTCCAGGGCGGACCGGAAGGTCACGGTCTTGCGGGCATAGGGGTCCGCCCCGGGGCCATCGCCGACGGATTGCGCGTTGGCGACGTTCTCGGCGGCGATGCGCAGGCGCAGGGACTGCGCCTCCATGCCGGCGCTGGCGAGGCGGGTGGAGGCGGCGAGGGGGTCGATCATCAGCTCTTCACCGCCGCCTTGAGCATCCGGTCGAAGGCCTTGACGATGCCCATGTTGAGGTTGTGCTCGCGGCTGACCTCGCCGGCCTTGAGCATCTCCTGCTCCAGGCTCACCGAGCTCGAGGTCGAGAGCGCGTCCCAGGCCTCGGCGGCCGAGACCGGCTTCGTCGGGATGCGGCCCTCGACGGAGGTGACGTGGGCGCTTTCCGTCAAGGCCATGCCGGCGGAGGCCGTGCGCGCCATCACCTCGGAGAACGGCACCACGTCGCGCGCCTTGTAATCGGGCGTGTTGGCGTTCGCGACGTTGCTCGCGATGGTCGACTGACGCACCGCGAGGTAGCGCGCCTGCTGCGAGGCCAAGTCGAAGAGGTAGACGCCTGTCACGGCCGGCTCCGGTCCCGATCATTCATGACCGAAGCTTTAGGGAGCCTATCTTGTCCGAGGCTGACGGGGGCGGCGCGCGCCGGCCGCCGCTCAGCGCGCCTCCGCGTTCGCCTCGAGGTCCCGGCCGCGGGTCTCGGGCATGAGGAGGGCCGCGATCGTGCCCACGATGCTGAAGGCCACGAGGTAGTAGGCCGGGGCCAGCTTGTCGCCCGAGACGGCGATGAGCTTGTTCACGAGGTAGTTCGTGCTCCCCCCGAAGATCGAGACCGAGAAGGCGTACACGATGGAGAGGCCGGCGCTGCGCACCGCGCGCGGCAGGGCTTCGGGAATCGCCACGATGATCGCCGCCGCGTTGATCGAGGACAGGGCCGAGAGCAGGAAGGTCACGGCGTAGACCGACGGGCCGGTCGGGTCGCGCACGAGCCAGGCGAAGGCCGGCACGGTCAGCACGACGATGAGCGCCCGGGGCCAGATCATCACCGGGCGCCGGCCGAACCGGTCGGCGAGCCAGCCGCCGAGGAGCGGGAAGGCGATGGAGGCGAGGCCGAGGGCGATCGGCACGGCGGTGGAGACCGTCTCGGTGAGCCCGAGGGTGGCCTGGGCGTAGACCGGCATGTTGGTGCCCACCGCGTTGGAGACGGTGGAGGCCGCGATGACGAGGAAGGTCAGGACCAGCATCCGGCCGTGCTCGCGCACCAGGCGCCGGACCACCGCGCGCGTGGACTCGGCCGCGGCCGGGTCGGCGCGCTCGCCGGCGGTCTCGGGCAGGTGGCTGCGGATGATCAGGCCGACGGGGACGACGCCGATGCCCAGCGCGAACATCACCCGCCAGCCCCAGCTGGCCATGGCGTCGTCGCCAACCGCGTAGGTCAGGGCCGAGGCCACCAGGCCGGCGATCAGCGCGGCGCAGCCCTGGCTGGCGATCTGCCAGCTCGCCACGAAGCCGCGCTGCTGCCCCGGCGCGGCCTCCAGGAGGTAGGCGGTGGAGGGGCCGACCTCGCCCCCCAGCGCGAGCCCCTGGATGAGCCGGCCCACGATGACGATGACCTGCGACCAGCCCCCCAGGGTGGCGTAGCCGGGGGCGGCCGCCAGCATCACCATGCCGATGGCCATCAGCGCGATGGTGATCAGCATGGCGGGCTTGCGTCCCGCCCGGTCCGCGAAGGCCCCGATGAGGATGCCGCCGATGGGCCGCATGACGTAGCCGATGCCGAACAGGGCCAGGGAGGCGAGCAGGCTGTCGGTGGCGTTCTGCGAGGGGAAGAACGCCTCCCCGATGGGTTTGGCGAAGAAGGCGTAGATGGTGAAGTCGTAGAACTCGAGGGCGTTGCCGAGCACCACGGCGGCGACCGCCTTGCGTTCGAGGCGCGGGGGCCCCTCGGTGGTTCCGGTCGTGGGCATCGTCGTGTCCTCGTGGGTGTCCGCGGCCGGGCTCATGGCACCGGCACGTCCTGCGTCAGGGCATCGATGGAGAGCAGGTAGCCCAGCAGCGCCTCCTGGTCGGCGGGGCCGAAGCCGGCCGCGGCATCGACCCAGTAGGGGTGCCCCTCGCCCGTCACGCGCGCCGTGCGTGCGGTGGCGGAGGCGCGGTTGGCGGCCACGACCCGCCCGCGCAGGTCCCGGTCCACCAGGGCCCGCAGGCTGTTGCGCGGGTCCGGCGCGAGGCCGCTTTCCAGGGTGCCGGGCACGCCGAGCTGGCCGGCGGGGTCGGTCCCCACCGCCACGCCGCCATCGTGCAGGTAGGGCGCCGACCAAGCGAGGCCGACGAGGTTCGGGACCTTGTAGCCGCCCTCGATGCCGGCATGGGCCCAGCCGAGCCGGACCTGCTTCAGGGCCTCGCCCTCCAGGCTGATCGGCACGATCCTGGGATCGGCCGGCAGGGGGAACGGCGTGTCGGTCGCGAACATCGACGGCGGTGCGAGGTGCGCCTCCATCTTGGCCCCGGCGCGGGCCCGGGTCGGCTCGGTGCCGATCTCGCCCACGGGCACGATCCGGTTGTTGGTCAGCGCCGGGCCGGCATGGCAGCCGGCACAGCCGGCCCGCGCGAACACCGCGCGGCCGGCCTCGGCCCCAGCCTTCGGGGCGGCCGGCGGACGCAGGAGGTTCTGGAAGGCCGACATGGCGTTGTTGGCGAAGTTCGCCGGCTCCCCGGCCGCGGAGGCGAACAGCCCGTTGTCGGTCATGTAGTTGGTCGCCGGAAAGCTCGGCAGGACGGCGTAGCGGTTGAGGCCGGGCGAGCCCGGCGTCGGGTCGAAGGCGGCCAGGATCGCACTCGGCCGCGTGGCTTTCGTCGGGTCGTAGCGCAGGGCCGGGTTCACCGCCCCCTGGAACAGGATGCCGAGGTAGAGGTCCGGATCGAGGCCGAACAGCCAGGGCGCGGCGGCGGCGAGCTGGGTCGTGTCGGAATTGGCCGCGTGCACGTTGTTGTTCAGGGACGACAGCCCGTGGAAGGGCCCGACCGCCTCGCGCCCGCTCCAGCTGTAGGGCTCGCCGTAGGCCGAGAAGCTCGACGGGATCGAGGTCGGGTTCGTCACCCGGTCGGCGGAGGAATCGAAGCTGCCCGGCGGCCAGCTCGCGACCTCGACCTTGGCCGCCGCCTCCAGCTTGTCCCGGTCCGGCAGCACCGCGGTCCCTCCCCCGGCGGTCGGGATCGTGCGGGACGGATCGCCCGCGACGGCCGCGAGGTCGACGCTGCCGTGCATGAAGTAGGCGGAGGCGTTGGCCGAGAGGGCGAGGAGCAGCCCGGCATTGAGGTCGGCGTTCGGCGCCCCCTCCACGACCTTGCCGGATCGGGGATCGACCGCCGCGTGGCAGAGGGCGCAGGTGATGCCGAGGCGCAGGTGGCCCCGGTCGTAGAAGGTCTTCAGACCGATGATGCCGAGGCCGCCCTTTTCGACGTCGAGGCCGGTCGAGACCAGGTCGCCCTTGCGCCACTGGCGTTCGCCGATCCGCACGTCCTGGGCGACGCGGACCTGGAGGTTGTGGGTGGCCGTCCCGCCCAGCAGCAGCACGGCGCGGGCGACCTCGTAGGGCGTCAGGGCGCCGTCGAGCATCCCCATCACGTCGGTGAGGAAGACCTCGTTCCCGAAGGTCTCGGTGTAGAAGGCCTCCCGCCCGCGCGCGATGACGGCTTCGTCGATGGCGAAGGCGCCGGCCTCGGGCGACAGGGTCCGACGCCCCGCCTCGGTGGTGCGCAGGGTCGCGGCCTCCTCCCGGCCGATGCGGCGCCCGAGCACGTCGTAGGCCGTCGAGATCGGGTAGCGGTCGGGGTTCGCGAGGGACTCCCGCGACGGCGTCGGCGCGTAGCTGAAGCGGCCGAAGCCGGCGAGGCCGGCCCCGGCGGCGAGGAGGACGAGGGAGCCGACGAGAAGGGAACGGGAACGCATGCCGAGGGGGTGTCTCCGGCCTGCAGGGGCCGGCGGACAACGAGTGCCGACGGCCAAGGTTCGATGACGGATGCGCGAGGGGCCGCGCCGCGCCGATCGGGTCTGCGGGACCGCACGGGGTCCGGCCCCTCGGAACCGGCGATCCCTGCGGGCGCTTGCTCCCCCGGGCGGGCCATCCGTCCGGTCGGGAGGACAGCCATGTCGCATGACACCGAAACGCATCAAGCCCTGCTCAGCGCCCTCAAGGCCTCCCAGGGTCGGTCCGACGGCGCCTTCGAGAAGGCCGTCACGGACGCCTTCGCGCATGTCTTCGAGCATCTCGAGCGCCTGAACGCCGTAAGCGGGCCGGACGAGGACCGGCCCCTGCACCCCGGCGAGTCGCCGACCCTGCGCTGAGTCCGCCCCGCGACGGATCCGGCGCCGGGGCGAGACCGGGCCGGCGACGCCTCGGGCCCCCTGCGGCGGGCGCGGAGCTAGCCGCGCCCCGACGACCCCCGGACTACCAGCCGGCCGCTCAGGGTGACCTTGCGGACGGCCTCGCCCGGCGCCTTCAGCCGGTCGAACAGCAGGGCCATCGCCTGGGCGCCGATCTGCGCCACCGGCTGCTCGATCACCGTGAGACCGGGCTCCACCAGGTCGGTCCAGGGGTCGTTGTCGAAGCCCGCGAGGCCGAGCTGGTCCGGGACCGCGAGGGCGAGCGTGCGCGCGGCGCGCACCGCGCCCATCAGCGTCAGGCCGTTCGACAGGATCAGCGCGTCGGGCCGGTCCGGCTCGGCCAGCCAGCGGGTGAGCGTGGCCTCGGCCGCCTCCGCGGTGGGCGGCGCCACGCGGGCCAGGGGCTCGGCGCCGCGATGCCGGAGCGCCGCCTCGTAGGCGGCCTGCCGCTCCTGCGCGGTGGAACTGGTCGAGCCAAACAGCCCCCCGATCCGGCGATAGCCGCGCTCCCAGAGATGATCGACCAGGGCGCCGGTGGCCGCCGCGTTGTCGAGGACGACGCTGTCGTAGGTCCCCGCCGGGCCGGTGCGGTCGATGAAAACCACCGGCACGTCGAGGCTGTCGGCCTTGAGCGATTCCGCCGTTCCGCGCGTGGGCGCGAAGATCACGCCGGTGACGCGCTCCTCCTCCATCAGCCGGAGGTACAGGCGCTCGCGCTCCGGATCCTCGTCGGTGTTGCACAGGATCACCCGCATGCCGGCGGCGTAGGCCGCGTCCTCCACCGCCCGGCTCACCGCCGTGAAGAACGGATTGCGGATATCGGCGACGATCAAGCCGATGGTCTGCGTCGATTGCGAGCGCAGGCGGCGCGCGGACAGATTCGGGCGATATCCGGTCGCCCGAACCGCTGCCTCGACCTGCTGGCGCAGGACGTCGCTGACCGGCCCTCGACCGAGAGCTCGGGAGACCGTGGCCGTCGAGACACCGGCGGCGCGCGCCACGTCACGAATACTGGCACTCATCTGGCGGATAACGTTTTCAGCGTCATGACGTCGTTCTGGCATCCCGTCCCACCATCGGCAAGCGGCGATACGGCATTATTGCGCCGAATCGCGTTGACACCGATTGTGAAAACGTTTTCATAGTGCCAACGAGCATTTTAACAACCGTTTTTCCGGGAGGAGCACGCCATGCTCGCGCCGACGCCGATCCTACCTCCGCGCCTGCTGATCCAGCTGGGCGCGGCCCCGGTCAGCAAGGAAGCGGCGATCCGCGCGGCGGCCCAGCTCCTCGTCGCGTCCGGCTGCATCGATGCGCCCTACGAGGCCAGCATGCTGCGGCGCGAGGGCGTAGCGAACACCTATCTGGGCCACGGCGTGGTCATCCCGCACGGCATGGTCGACGACCGTCACCACGTCCGCGCCAGCGGGCTGGCGGTCCTGCAGGTTCCGGGCGGGATCGAATGGCACGACGGCCAGGTCGCCCACCTGGTGGTCGCCATCGCGGCGCAGTCGGACACCCACATCACCATCCTGCGCCGCCTCACCCGGCTCATCCAGGACGAGGCGCGCCTCGCCGCCCTGCGCATTACCACCCGCAAGGAGGAGATCGCCGCGGCCCTCACCGAGGACGCGCCCGCCCCCGGCGCGGCCGGCCCGGCCGGCGACCTCAGGCAGCGCTTCGACTGGACCGTCGACTATCCCACCGGCCTCCACGCCCGCCCGGCCGCCCACTGGGTCGAGACGGCCCGCACCTGTCCCGCCCGGATCCAGGTGCGCCACGGCGCCGAGGTGGCCGACGCCAAGAACCTGATCGCCCTGCTCCAGCTCGGCCTGCGCTGCGGCGACGGGGTGACGATCTCGGCGGAGGGCGACGACGAGGCCGGCGCCCTCGCCCGGATCTGCGCGGCGGTGACGGGCCTGAGCGCGGGGGAGAAGGCCGCCGCCAAGGCCGCGGCGGACGCCGCCGCCCGGGCGGCCGGCCCGGTGGCCGGCTGGAATCCCGCCGATGCGCCGCGGGTGCTGGCGGGCCTCGGCGCGAGCCCCGGCCTCACCATCGGCCCCATCCACGTACTGAGCCAGACGGAGGTCACGGTCCGGGACGAGCCCGAGCCCCTGACCTCCGGCGGCGACCGCCTGCACGCCGCCCTCGCCGCCACCGAGGGCCAGCTCCGGGCGCTGGCGGACGACACCGAACGCCGCCTCGGCAAGACCGATGCGGGCATCTTCCGGGCCCAGGGCGAGCTCATCGCGGACACGGACCTGATCACCCTGGCCTGCCAGCTGATGGTGGAGGGCCACGGGGTCGCCTTCGCCTGGAACCAGGCGGTGGAGCGGATGGCCGGCCGGCTCTCGGCCCTGGGCAATCCCGTGCTGGCCGCCCGCGCGGCGGACCTGCGCGACGTCGGCCGGCGGGTGCTGGCGCAGATCGACCCGTCGCTCAAGAGCGGCCACGACCTGCCGGACGTACCCTGCATCCTCATCGCCCCCGATCTCGCCCCGTCCGACACCGCGGGCCTCGATCCCACCCGGGTGATCGGCCTCGCCACGGCCCAGGGCGGCCCGACCTCGCACACCGCGATCCTCGCCCGCACCCTCGGCATTCCCGCCCTGGTGGCGGGCGGCGCCACCCTGCTCGCCCTGGAGAACCACACCCCCGCGATCCTCGACGGCGGCACCGGCCGGCTCTACCTCGATCCGAGCGCCGCCGACCTCGCCTCCGCCCGGGACTGGAGCGCGCGCCAGCGCGCCAAGGCCGAGGAGGAGGCCCGCGCGCGCGCCCTGCCCGCCCGCACCCGGGACGGGCACGCGGTCGCCATCGGGGCCAACGTCAACAATCCCGAGCAGGTGCCCTTTGCCCTGGACCAGGGCGCGGAGGGCGTGGGCCTGATGCGCACCGAGTTCCTGTTCCTCGAGCGTGGCGACACGCCCACCGAGGACGACCAGTACGCCACCTACCGGGCGATGCTGGACGCCCTCGCCGGCCGTCCCCTCATCGTGCGCGCCCTCGACATCGGCGGCGACAAGCAGGTGGCCCACCTGCACCTGCCCCGTGAGGAGAACCCCTTCCTGGGCGTGCGCGGCGCCCGGCTGCTCCTGCGCCGGCCCGACCTGATGGAGCCGCAGCTGCGGGCCCTCTACCGGGCGGCGAGGGATGGAATTCCCGCCGATGCGGCCACCGGCAAGGAGGCCCCCCTGTCGATCATGTTCCCGATGATCACCTCGGTGCCGGAGGTGCTCGCGCTCCGGGCCCATTGCGACCGCATCCGGGCCGAACTCGACGCGCCGGAACTGCCGCTCGGCATCATGATCGAGGTGCCGGCCGCCGCGATCCAGGCCGACGCCCTGGCCCGGCACTGCGATTTCTTCTCGATCGGCACCAACGACCTGACGCAATACGCCCTGGCCATCGACCGCCAGAACACCGAACTCGCACCGGAGGCCGATTCCCTGCATCCGGCGGTGCTGCGCCTGATCCACCTGACCTGCGAGGGCGCCGCCCGGCACAAGCGCTGGGTCGGCGTCTGCGGCGGCATCGCCGGCGATCCGTTCGGCGCCCGCCTGCTCGCCGGCCTCGGGGTCGACGAATTGTCGATGACCCCGCGCGACGTGGCCTCCGTGAAGGCGCGCCTGCGGGCGAGCGAGATGGGCGCCCTGCGGGCCCTGGCCGCCCGGGCCTGCGCCCAGGAGGACGCGGCCGCGGTCCGGGCCCTGGCCGTCCTCCTCGACGGAGAGCCCGCATGACCCGCGTGGTCACCCTCACCCTCAACCCGGCCCTCGACCGGACCGTGATCCTCGACATCCTCCGGCCCGGCCACGTCCACCGGGCGCGCAGCACCCGCTCGGATGCGGGCGGCAAGGGCGTCAACGTCGCCGCCTGCCTCGCCGACTGGGGCGTGCCGGTGGCCGCCGCCGGCCTGCTCGGCCAGGACAATGCCGGGCCGTTCGAGGCCCTGCTCGCGGCCAAGGGCATTGCGGATCGCTTCGTCCGGATCCCGGGCGAGACCCGGACCAACCTGAAGCTGGTCGACGGCACCGGCGGCGACACCACCGACATCAACCTGCCGGGGCTCGCCGTCGAGGCCGGCACCCTCACCGCCGTCCGGGCGATGCTGCGCGAGGCCGTGGAGCCCGGCACCCTGGTGGTGCTGGCCGGCAGCCTGCCGGGCGGCGTGGCTCCGACGATCTACGCGGAGATCGCCGCCGAGCTGCGGCCGCTGGGCGCCCGCCTCGTCCTCGACGCGTCCGGCCCCGCCCTGGCGGCGGCCCTGGCCGCCCCGGCCGCGGCCCTGCCCTTCGCGGTCAAGCCCAACCGGCACGAGCTCGAGGAATGGGCCGAGCGGTCCCTGCCGGATCTGGCCGGGGTGGCGGCGGCGGCCCGGGGCCTGGTGGCCCGCGGCATCCCCCTGGTGGTGGTCTCGCTCGGTGCCGAGGGGGCGCTGTTCGCCAGCGCCGACGGCACGGACCTGGCCCATCCGCCCGCGACCCGGGTGACCAGCACGGTGGGCGCGGGCGACGCCCTCGTGGCCGGCCTCGTGGCGGGCCTGCAGGCGGGCCTGGACCGGACCGCCACCGCCCGGCTCGCCCTGGCCTTCGCGGCCGGCAAGCTCGGGCTGGCGGGCGCCAACCTGCCCGCCCGCGACACGGTCCTGGCCCTCGCCGCGGCGGTACGGGTGGAGCCCCTCACGGCCTCGGCCTGAGGCACGGACCTTCGACGCAGCACGACGACGCACCGGCGGGCCGGGACGCGCCGCAAGGTGAGGAAACCATGGGGAGGAAGCCATGACGCAGGTGCTCGCAGTGGTGGGCGGTGGGGATCTCGGCCTGCACGCGGTGCTGGCCGGCGAGGCCCTGCGCGAGGCGGCGGGCCGGCGCAACCAGCCCCTGGACCTGGAACTGCGCGGCAAGGGCGTGCCCGGCACCGCCCTGAGCGCCGGCGCCATCGCCCGGGCCGACGCGGTGCTGCTGGTGGGCGAGGGCGACCTCGACGAGGGGCGCTTCGGGGCCATGCGCCGGGCCCGGATCCGCATCGAGGACGTGCTCACCGACGCCCACGCGGTGCTCGACCGGTTCCTCGGGGGGGCGGGCGAGGCGGCCGCGGCGACGGACGGGGCGCCGAGCGGACGCCGGCGGATCGTCGCCATCACCTCCTGCCCCACCGGCATCGCCCATACCTTCATGGCCGCCGAGGGCATCCAGGCGGCGGCCGAGGCCCTCGGCTACGCCGTCCGGGTCGAGACGCAGGGGTCGGTGGGCGCCCGCGACGCCCTGACCGCCGAGGAGATCGCGGCGGCCGACCTCGTGCTGATCGCCGCCGATACCGGGGTCGACCGGACGCGCTTCGCCGGCAAGCGGCTCTACGCCACCAACACCAAGGCGGCGATCCGCGACGGCAAGGGCTTGCTGGCCACGGCCTTCGCCGAGGCGCAGCGCCAGCCCGACGCGGGGACCACCGCGGCGGACGGGTCGGCCCGTCAGGCGGCGGCGGAGGAGAAGAAGGCGGGCGCCTACAAGCACCTGATGACCGGCGTCTCGTTCATGCTGCCCTTCGTGGTGGCGGGCGGCCTGCTCATCGCCCTGGCCTTCGCCGTCGGCGGCATCGACGCGATGAAGCCCGACCACGCCGGCACCCTGGGCTTCGCCCTGGGGGAGATCGGCGCCAAGGCGGCCTTCGCGCTCATCGTTCCGGTGCTGGCCGGCTACATCGCCTTCTCCATCGCCGACCGGCCCGGCATCGCGCCGGGGATGATCGGCGGCATGCTCGCCGCCAACCTGCAGGCGGGCTTCCTCGGCGGCATCGCGGCGGGCTTCATCGCCGGCACCACCACCGCCTTCCTCAATCGGCACATCCGCCTGCACCGGAACCTGGAGGGCCTGAAGCCGGTCCTGATCCTGCCGCTGCTGGCCACCGCCGTCACCGGCCTGCTCATGGTCTACGTCGTCGGCGTGCCCGTGGCGGCGATCCTGGCGGCGCTCACGGACTGGCTGCGCAGCATGCAGGGGGCGAGCGCCGTCGTGCTCGGTCTGGTGCTCGGCGGCATGATGGCGGTGGATATGGGCGGCCCGGTCAACAAGGCCGCCTATGCCTCCGCCGCCGCGCTGATCGCATCGGGCATCACCGCGCCCATGGCCGCCGTGATGATCGGCGGGATGACGCCCCCCCTGGGGATCGCGCTCGCCACCCGCCTGTTCCCCGGACGCTTCTCGCAGGCCGAGCGCGAAGCCGGCGGCGCGGCCGCGGTGCTCGGCGCCGCCTTCGTCACCGAGGGGGCGATTCCCTTCGCAGCGGCCGATCCCCTGCGGGTGATCCCCGCGATGGTGGCGGGCTCGGCGCTGGCCGGCGCCGTGGCGCTCAGCCTCGGGGTCGAACTGAAGGTGCCCCATGGCGGCCTCTTCGTCCTGCCGATCCCCAACGCGGTGACCAACGTCCCCGGCGCCCTGATCGCCCTGGTGGTCGGCACCCTCGTCACCGGGCTGCTCGTCGGCCTGCTCAAGACGCGCGCCGCCTGAGCCCGGCCGTCCCCCCTCCGTGGGGGAGGAACCCGCGCCGGGGCTGCGAACGATCGGACTACGACCACCCAACCCGGCACCAAGACCGGCCACGCGAACACCACGGACCATGAGGGGACGACAGATGGGCACGGGATTGAAGACGGCTGCCATCGGCCTGGGACTGGTAACGCTGACGCTCGGATCGCAGGCACAGGCGCAGGATGCGGCCACCGCCGGGTTCGGCGTTCCCGACACGGCTCAGCGCCCGGCGCTGCGCTCTCCGGGTCGATTGCCGCCCCGTCCCGACGGCCAGGACATCACCGGAGCGCAGAGCGCGGCCGGGGCGGCGGACACCCTGGGCCAGAGCGCGACGCCCGCCACCCTGCCCACCGGCGTGTTCGACCTCGGCCACGGCCTCACCCTCAGCGCCAACTACACCGGCCAGGCCGCCGCCAATCCCGTCGGCGGCATCCGCCAGGGCCGCGCCTATGCCGGGCAGCTGTTCTTCGGCATCGATGCCGACCTCGACCGCATCGCCGGCCTCGCCGGAGGCGCCCTCCACATCGCCGTCACCAACCGCCACGGCGACAACCTCGCGGGCGACTTCATCGGCAACAACACCTCCGTTCAGGAGATCTACGGCGGCGGACAGACCACCCGCCTCACCCTGCTCAGCTACGAGCAGAAGCTCTTCGACGACCGCCTCGTGGTCGAGTTCGGCCGCCTCGTGGCCAACATCGCCTTCCTCAACTCGCCGCTCTACTGCAACTTCCAGTCCAATTCCGCCTGCGGAAACCCGACCTTCGTCTTCAAGACCTCGAACTTCACCTTCTGGCCCGTCTCCAGCTGGGGGGCCCACGCCAAGGCCTGGCTCACCGACCGCATCTTCGTCCATGCCGGCGTCTACGAGGTCAATCCCCGCCACCAGCAGCCCGGCGACAACGGCCTCGACCTCTCCACCCGCGGCGCCACCGGCGCGGTCCTGCCCTTCGAGCTCGGCTACTCCACCACCTTCGCCAACGACCCCCTGCCCCGCAACTACGGCATCGGCGGATGGTACGACGTCTCCGACTACGCCGACCCCGTGCGCGACATCACCGGCCAGCGTGCCGTCCTCACCGGCCTGGCCCCCGCCACCCGCTTCGGACGCTGGGGCGTCTATGCGCGCTTCGACCAGATGGTCTGGCGCCCCGATCCCGGCGCCGTCCAGGGCCTGACCCTGTTCGGCGTGGCCATGGCGGGCACCTCCGGGCGCCTCGTCGAGGACTACTTCCTCGAGATCGGCGCCCTCCAGACCGGCACCTTCGCGGGCCGGCCCTTTGACACCCTGGGCTTCGTCGTCAACACCCAGCGCTTCTCGCCCCTGGCCCTGTCCAACATCGCCGCCGTCCAGGGCACCCTCGGCCTCGACCGCGCCCTGCCCCGCCAGCAGGTCATGATGGAGTTCAACTACGGCATCCAGGTCACCCCCGCCGTCCGCCTCACCCCCAACCTCCAGTACATCATCAACCCCGACCAGACCCGTTTCCCCGCCTACCCAAAGAACATCCCCGATGCCCTCGTCGTCGGCGCCAAGCTCTCCGTCGACCTCTTCACCCTCGCGGGCCTCGCCACAGGACCCGGGGCGTACTGACGCGGCGGCTCCGGGGATCGGGTCCCGTGGGCCTGCGCATCGCCTGCGGCGGCCGGGACCTTCTCAGGCCCGCTCCGCCGAAGGCTCCGGCATGCGCGTGAGGAGGAGCGCCGAACCGATGCCGATGGCCGCCGAGACGAGGAACGCCGCCGTGAAGCCGCTCCAATCGACGATGCTCCCGGCCAGCACGTTCGAGAGGGCGATGGCGACGCCCTGGACCGTGGCGATCACCCCCGAGGCGAGGTTGTAGCGGGCCTTGTCCTCCATGAGGTCGGCGATCACCAGGGGCTTGATGGCGCTGTAGAGGCCGGTGCTGACGCCCTCCAGGCCCTGCACCGCGAAGAGCCAGATCGCGTCGTCCGACAGGGTGTAGAGCAGCGCGCGCACCGGCAGCATCGCGAAGGCGAACAGGAGGATCGGTTTCCGGCCCCAGCCGTCGGCGAAGCGCCCGACCAGGATGGCCATGGGCAGCATCACCGCCTGCGCCGCCACGATGGTCGTCGAGGTGATGGCGGCCGACCAGGTCTCGTGGGCCAGGGAGATCTTCTGCGCGACCAGGGAAGCCATCGGCCCGTTGGCGAGCTGGAACAGGAAGATCGCGGCGGCGAAGACGAGGAGCGGGCGATTGCCGAGGAGCACCTTGAAGGCGGCCCCCGAGCGCGGCTTCGGCTTCCCCCCCTCGGCGAGCTCCCGCCCGACGATGTCCCGGGGAATTGACAGGACCGCCGCGGCGGCCGCGAACGACAGGGCCGGCACGAGGAAGAACACCGCCCGGTCGGGAAAGCCGTAACCGACCAGCGCGATCAGGACGGCGATGACGACGTTGCCGGCCCGGTACCAGGCGCTGTTGCGGCCCATCCGGCGCGACAGGCGCGCCTTCGGGAAGATGCCGAGGGTGAGGCCCGCGATGGTCGGGGTGAAGCTGCTGCCCGCCGCGGTCAGGACCGTGAAGGCGAGGAGCACCGGCCAGAATTGCGGCCAGAGCGCAATGACCACCGCCCCGGCGGAGGCCGCCATCAGAGCGGCCACGATGGCCCAGCGCTTGTCGCGCGCGCGGTCGATGACGGCCCCGAGGGGGGCCTGCAGGCCGACGCCGACGAGCCCCGCCAGGGTCGTCACGAGGCCGACCGTGGTCGCGCTCCATTCGCGGTGCACCAGCAGGAAGACGTTGAGATAGGGCCGCAGCCCGCCATTCACGTCGACCAGGGTGAGGTTGAGCAGGTCGAACTTGCGCGGATGCAGGTCCTTCGCGATGCCCGCCTCGTCTTGTCCCTCATCTTGGCCGCCGTCTTGTTCCGCCCTGTGCGCCATCGCTCTGTGTTGCCCGTTCCGGTCCCGCTGTGACCGGATGTGACGTCCCGGCGGTCGTTGTGTTCCCGGGCGGGCGGCATCGGGAGGACGACGAGGGGGTCGGGCATGGTCGCCCCCAGGCGCGCATGGCGCGACCCGCCACGGCGGAGGCCGGGCGGGTCGGTGTGAGATCTTGTCGGTCGGGAACGGCTCAGAGGTTGAGGAGGGACTGGGCCGAGCCGACGAGGGTGAAGACGAGTCCGCCGGCGAAGGCGGCGATCATGGCGTAGGAGAAGCCTTTCAGCAGCATGGGGGTCTCCTCGGGGTGTCCGGTCGGGTTGGGGTGTCCGATCAGCAGCGGNCCGGCGAAGGCGGCGATCATGGCGTAGGAGAAGCCTTTCAGCAGCATGGGGGTCTCCTCGGGGTGTCCGGTCGGGTTGGGGTGTCCGATCAGCAGCGGTTTCCGCCCGAGGTCTGGCCGTACTGCTGGGTGGGGAAGTTCTGCTGGTTGGCGTTGCCCTCGGCGGCCGAGCTCATCGGACAGCTGTAGGGGTTTCGCAGGGGGGCGACGCTGTGAAACTCGAGCGAACCGGTCGTTTCGACGTCGGAGGGCGAGAAGGCGGTGTAACGGGACGGCCTTTCGAAAGCCATGGCGGACGAGATCGGAGCAACGCCGAGGACGAGGGCGGCGGCGAGGGCGGCGATACGGGTCTTCATTGTGGCTATCNCGGGACGGCCTTTCGAAAGCCATGGCGGACGAGATCGGAGCAACGCCGAGGACGAGGGCGGCGGCGAGGGCGGCGATACGGGTCTTCATTGTGGCTATCAGGCTCCTATACAGTGCGAACCGTTTTTCTTGGTTCGCTTCATCTGTCTGAACCCAATATGGGGCCTCGATCTCAGCCATGACGTGCGGCCAGGCACGTCGAGGACAGGATTAAACGGTGGGACCTGAGATGAGGGTTCGCCCCGTCTCGATGCATCATGAATACATCTTGGACAAAGGTGCCGTAAGTCTCTGAGGGCGGTCGGCCCGCGCCCCTCCGCCCGGCGCGGGCGCGGGCCACCGGACTAAAGCGTGGCGGGCAATCGTCTGACAGGAAGACGCTGGGTTGCCGGCCGCCGACCGGCGGCACCTGTCCCCGGGCAGCCGAGCCAGGGAGACATGCGTGATCCGCACCATCGCCAAGGCCCTCCGTCCGACCACCCGCCGCCGGCGCGGCGGCAAGATCCTTCTCGCCCTCCCGCTCCTGCCCCTCCCACTCCTGGCCCCGGCCCCGACCCTGGCGGGGTCCGCGGCCCAGCCGGGCCAGACCATCGGCCTCCCGGCCGGCGCCCAGCTCCCGGTGGGTCTCTACTTCGTCAACACGTCGAGCTTCGGGGTGCGCGACACGCGCCCGCTCGACTCGGAATCGAACGTCAACCTGCCGGCCTTCGTCTGGGCGACGCCCTGGACCCTGCTCGGCGCACGCCTGAACCTCATCGCGATCCAGCCCGTCGTCGCCTCGAGCCCCCGCGGCACGCCCTACCAGAGCGGCATCGGCCAGCCGCTGCTGGCCGGCCAGCTCGCCTGGAACCTCGGCAACAATTTCGGCGTCAGCTACCTCTTCGGCGGCTACCTGCCGATCGAAACCCGCTTCCTGACCCAGAACGCCTCCCTGAGCCACCGCTTCGCCGCCAGCTACACCGGGGACGGCCTGAACCTCACGGCCAACCTGCTCTACGGGATCTTCCTCGACCCCATCTCGCCGCAGGGCGGGGTCTATCCCGACTATCTCAACCTCGATCTCACCGCGACGAAGAAGTTCGGCAAATGGGAGGTCGGCCCCGTGGCCTTCGGCTCCACCGACCTGCCGACCCGGTTCCCCGGCTATCGCCGCCAGGGCCAGATCGCGGTGGGCGGCCTCGTCGGGTACAATTTCGGTCCGGTGAACCTGCAGGCCTACGTCACCCAGGACGTGGTCGAGCGCAATTACGGAGGCCGCGAGACCCGAGGCTGGCTCCGGGTCATCGTACCGATCTACAAGGAGAGCACCAACGCCGCCGCGCCCACCCTGCCGGTCGCGGGCCCGGGCCGGATCGCAGGCCGGTAGCCGCTGCCTGCGCGTGGTCTATTGAATTCTCTATGAATTCCTCAAGTCCACGTGCAGGCCGGGCCGGATAATCCATGACATTAATGTCAAGCAACACCGCGGAACATCAAGTTCGGAACAGACTTACAGCCGCACTGTGCCGCTCGTGAGCACATGACTGGAAGTCTCACATGAAAACCCTCGCCATGGTTCTGGCCTCCGGCCTGATGTTCGCCAGCTTTTCCCTCGGCTCGGCCTCGGCCGCTCCGGGCCTGACCCCGGCCGAGCGGATGCGTGCCAGCTCGTCGATCGGCCACGCGGGCAACTACAAGGCGCGCAAGGACCACATGCGCCATCGCGGCCATCGCCACGACGCGATCCACCATTCGCGCGCCCATCGCCTGCACCACACCCGCAACCGCCTGATGCACGGCGATCCGAACGCCCGCAATCCGATGCTGCCCGGCTACGCCCAGCAGCGCGGCAGCACCTCGGGCGGCCCGCGCTACTGAGGCCGCCCGCGCGGGACAAAGCCCCGAGGCGCCGTTCGTCGCCTTGCGCGGATTGTCCGGGGCGGCCCCGCGCCGCGCCGATGACCCGTCCGGCCCGGCCGGCCGGCGCATCCCATCGGATGGGGTGACGCCGGCCGGCCGCGTCGGCTAAGCACGGGGTCCGCGCGGCCCGGACGGCGGCGCCTGGCCGGCGTGAGCGAGGACCGGACCCGATGCCGCCGTGGCCGCCGAGCCTGCAGGACGCGCGCTGGCGGGTCGGCCTCTTCACCCTGCTCTACCTCTACCAGGGGCTCGTCGCCGGCTTCGCCCTGACGGCGCTGGCCAACCACTTCGCCGCCGTAGGCGCATCCACCGCGGAGGTCGGCCGCCACCTCGCCGTGGTCGGCCTGCCTTGGGTGCTGCAGCCCCTGCTCTGGGGGCCGGTGATCGACCGGGCGACACCCGACCGCATGGGGCCGCGCCGCCGCTGGCTCGTCCTCGCCCTGGCCGGCGCACAGGCGAGCCTCGCCGGCCTGCTCCTCCTCGGCAGCGCCCCGAGCCTCACGGCGGTCAGTCTCGTCCTCCTGCTGCACAGCCTGGCCGCCTCCCTGGCCGACACCGCCACCGACCGCCTGATCGCCGACAGCGTGCCGGCCGGCGAACTGGGGCGCACCAGCGCGGCCACGCGGGCGGGCTTCGTCCTCGGCAGCGCGGCCGGGACCGCCCTCTTCGCCTGGGTGCTGGAAGCCGGGGGGTTCGCCGCGGCGGCGGGCGCCCTCCTCGGCCTGACCACCCCCATCGCCCTGGCAGCCGCGCTCGTGCGCGAGGCCTCGGGGGACCGGCTCCTCGCCTGGCCGCAGCGCGGGCCGGCCCGTGCGGCCGGACCGGGCCGGATCGCCGCGGCGGCCGCCTTCGCGCGCGGGCTCGCCGACGGCTTCCGGAGCCGCGACGCCGCGCGCCTGCTGGCGCTGTGCTTCGCCATCGACTTCGCCCTGGCGCTGTTCCAGGTGCCCTTCGCCGTCGCCCTGGTGCAGGTGCATGGCTGGGACGCGGGCGGACTCTCGCGCCTGCAGGCCCTGCTCGCCCTCCTGGGCGGAACCCTCGGGGCAGCGGGCATCGGCGCCTCCGTCGACCGCCTCGGCCCGGGGCCGGCCCTGCGCGCCCTCCTGGTCGCCTGCGCGGCGGCCTTCGGAATCGCGGGCGGGTTGATCGCGGCCGGGCTGGAGGCGGCCACGGGGCCCGTCATCCTGGGCCTCGCCAACGTCGTGCCGGCCCTCCTCTACGTCGCCCTGCTGCCGACCGTCCTCCTGGCGAGCCGGACCGGACGGGCCTCGGCCACGCAGTTCCAGATCTACATGGCGGCGATGAACCTCGGCGACGTCGCCGGCTCGGCGCTCGCCAGCGGCCTCGCCGCGGCGGTTCCCCCGAGCCTCGTCGCCCTCGGCGTCGCCCTGCTGTTCCTCCTCGGCACCCGCGTCGCCCGGGTGATGGGGGCACCACTGGCTGCGTGACCGCGAGATCAGGGAGCCGTTCACAAGGCGAGAACAGGGGAGCGCTGGCGGGACCCCGCGCCCCCTACCGTCCCGACGAACGTGCATTTTGTACCCGTGCCGGTCTCTACTCCTCCGGTCGACAGCACGTCGCCCTCCTCATCGCACCCCGTTTCCCGGCACGGGCCGGACCTGCGACATGGTCCGGCCAGGCGCCTTGCGAGGGCGTTCTCTAACGCCCTGCGCCCATTCCTGGGACGGCCGGGATTTCCGGAACGTCCGGTCGGGCATCCGGCACCGAGCCCCCGAGGATGCGGATCGCGACTGATCCCGCATCCCGGCTCCGCGCCGGCGCACCGTTCCAGCAGGCAGGCGCGATCGAAATTGGATCGCGGATCCGACCGATCAGAATGTTCCAGTCCGCGATCGCGTATCGCGAAGCCGACGGCAACGGTCCGGTTTTCCAGAGCCTTTCCGCTCTCGCGCAGGACCACCACCAAAATCCGCATCCGGGCCATACCGGCCTGACCGAAACCGCCGGTCGGAACCGGGCACCGGCTGTCGGGCATGCTGCCCCCTGAAGGCCGGCGGATGCTTGACACGGAGCGACCCGACCGCCTCAGTGGCGGCATCGCGCCGACACCGGGGCGCCCTGGACCACCACGTCGGCCAGACCGACTTACCCCCGCGCCGCACCCCGCCTTGCCGATGTCCCCTCCCCCCGCCTCCGCCCGGTCCGCCTCGTGAGCGAACCGAGCGCGCCCGGCCTTCGGGTCCTGCTGCCCGAGGCCGCCCGCTATGCCGGGGGCGCGCGCGTCGGGCCGGGGGAGAACGAGCATTGGGTTCAGGCCAAGAACCGCTGGTCGCGGGTGGTGCTGCCCTTCGGGGGGCTGATGCCGGAGGCGTGGTGCTGCCTCGGCTTCCGCCTCGCCTGGGCGGCGGAGGAGGCCGCCGGGTCCGCCCTCGACTTCGCCCTGGTGGGGATCGACTTCCTGGCCGAGGACGGCTCGAGCCTCGACTTCGACCACGTGCCCGGTCTCGACCGGACGCTCCTCGACCCGCATGGCACCTGGATCGCCGGCCCGGCCGCCCTGCCGCCCGAGACGCACGGGGCGCGGGCCGGGCGCCTCCAGCTCGCCTTCCGGGTCCCGGCCCCGGCCACCCGGATCACGGTGACGCTGCGCTCCTGGCGCAACAGCGCGCCGTTCGCAGTCTCGGAAGCGCGTCTCGCCCAGGGGACGGATCTGGCACCGTCGCCGGCCCTGATCCCCCGCGCCCGGCACCGCCTCGGGCCGGAGCCGGCCTGGCGCGACCACGCCCTGGTGCCGGGCTGCGGCCTCGTGCTGCGCGGCCAGCTCCACACGCCGCAGCCCGGCACCCACGCGGCGCTCGCCCGCATCGTCTACCGCGATCGGTCCGGGGCGGAGCTCGCCCCCCCCTATCCCGGGACCCTCTCGGTGCCGGGGCTCGGGGCCCTCGTCGACCTCTCCGCCCACCAGCAGGCCCGCCGCTTCACCCTGGAGCTCCAGCCCCCCGCCGGGGCGGCGCGGGTGGCGGTGGGCTTCGCCACCTGGGAGGCGGACGGGCCGGAGGCCGAGCTCCTCGCCCCCCCGGAGCTGGCCCTGGAGGACCGGATGCGGCTGGAGAGCCTCTGCGCCGACGACCTCCTCGCGGCCCCGGATTTCCTCGCCCGCCTGGCCGAGCGCTTGTCCCTGCCCGGGGCCGCCTTCGCGGGCTGGTGTCCGCAGCCCGAGGCGGTGGCCGCCGTGCCGGCGGTGCTCGCCCGCGCCCGGGCGATCCAGCGCGGCGAGGGCCACCGCGCCGCCGGCCTCGACCGGGCCCTGCGCCTCGCCGGCCAGCCCGCCTGGACCCTGCCGGAGGCGCCGGACTGGACCGAGGATCCCTTCCGCTCGGTGCCCTGGCGCCTGGAGTACCAGTCCCTGGCCTGGCTCGCGGCGCTGGCCGAGGCACCGGGCGGCGCGGCCACCGCCGTCGGCCTCGCCCTGTCCTGGTCGCGGGCCAACCCCTGGGGGGCGCCCACCGACGGCCTCGCCCTGCACCCGGCGGCCCTCGCCGCCCGCACCGAGACCTTGGTGCGGCTCCTCGCCCGGGCCGGCAAGCCCGGCGGCCCGGCCTCCCTCACCCTCACGGGCGAGGCGGTGCGGCACGGCTTCGCCCTCGCCGAGATTCTGGGCCAGAACACCTTCGGCCGCTCGATCCACCAACTCCAGGCGGCGGCGGCCCTGCGCATCGTCGCCCGCGCCCTGCCGCTGCTGCCGCTCGCGGCACACTGGCTCGCCCTGGCCGAGGCCGCCCTCGAGACCGGCCTCGCGCCGCTCCTCGACGCGGAGGGGCGGTTCTCCGACCCCGCCCTGCACCCGCGCCTCGAGCTCCTGACCCACCTGCGCGCCCTCGGGCTCGGCCTCGACGCCGACGACCCCGCCGAGTCGGCGCTCAGGGGCCGCCTCGACCGGCTCGTGGCGTCCGGGCTCCCGGCGGTCGCCGGTCTCCTCGATCCGACCGGGCGCCTGCCCCCGTTCGGGGACGCGCCCGCCGGCGAGGATGCCGCCGGCTGGATCGGGCGCCTCGGTGCGCAGGCGGGTCGCGCGCTCAGTGCGACGCGCTGGTCCGGAGACGCGCGACCGCGACGCGACCGTCCCGGTATACCACGCGTCACCCTGGAGCCCGCCGCGGGCCGCGTCGACCCGTCCTCGGGCATGATCGCGCAGCGCCACGACGCCCCCGGCCGCGGCTGGGGCCATTTCGCCTGCACCTTCGCCAGCCAGGGCCAGGGTCCCGGACCCGGCCACCGGGACGTCGGCTCCTTCGTCTACGCCTGCGAAGGGGTGCGCTGGATCGTCGAGGCCGGCGGGTCGAGCCAAGTCGAGAGCGGCGCCGCCCGCCACCACCTCCTCTCGGGGGCCGGCCACAACGTGGCGGCCCTCGACCAACGCGAACCGATGGCGGGGCCGGCCCTCTACCTCGGGGCCGAGCGCCTCATCGGCGCCACCGCCCACCGCCTCGCCACGCAGGTCCACGGTCCCGACGTCGCGCACCGGCGCGTTTTCCTCGTTCTCGACGACCTCTCCGGACTGGCGGTGTTCGACCGCTTCAGCGGGTCGGGCAGCCTCAGCTTCGAGGGCGCGGTCCACCTGTCGCCGGAGATCCTGCTGGCCCTGGCGGGTCCGCGCCGGGCCATGGCCCAGGCCGGGCGCCACCGGCTCTCGCTCTCCCCCGTGACGGTCGCCGGGCGCTGTGCCGGCCTGACTCTCCGCAACGGCTGCAACGCCCATCCGGGGGCCCTGCGGGGCTTCGTCGCCGCGGCCGCCGGCGGCCTTCAGCCGACGAGCGTGCTCGGCTACGCCTTCGCCGGTGCCGGCACGGTCTGCGGCGGTCTCGCCCTCGCGGCCGATGCCGATGCCGACCGGCGGCTCACCGCCCTCCTGGACGAGCCCGCCTTCGAGCGCCTGCTGGCGGAGGCGTGAGGCCCATCCTCGGGCACGGACTTCGCATGAGGAAGGGAGGTCCCTTCGGGATCGGACATCCCTTCAGGAACGGACTTCGCGCTTGGCGACGAAGTTGAATTCTTCGACCAGCACGTCCTTGACCACGTCGGAGCCGAGGCGGGCGTTCACCTGCTTGCGGATCTCGGCAAGGCGCTGGGTGACGTTGTAGCGGGACAGGCGTTTGAAATCGATCGCCGGGTCCGTATAGATCTGCCGGAACGTCTCATCGACGACGAAGGCATTCGGCGGCACAGAGAGCGTGTGCATCAGCCGCGCATCGGCAGTAAAGACCAGGACGGCGACGATGTAGCCCTGTACTTTGCCATCGACGACCATCGGCACATTGATGGGTGGCAGTTTCTGGTACTGGAGACCTTCGAGGTAAGGCTCGGTTTTCTTGGCGAACAGCCCCGCCCCCCAGGTCACCGCGGCGTAGCAGGACAGGATGGTGAGGCCGCAGATCCACAGGCCGGTGACGAGGATGCGCATGGCGGGGAGCGGACCTCAGCGCCGGACGTGGCCGGAATAGGTGCCGTCGGATTCCGCCGCGCGCAGGGACTCCGCGACGATGCCGGAGATCTCCTCGACGGCCCGCAGGTGCAGGCCGACGGCGTCCTGATTGCGCTCGAGGGCGCCGCGCAGACGCAGCAGCTGGTCGAGCACCGGCGTGTCGAGTTCGGCGGGATCGAGGTCGCGGGTCAGGCGGGTCAGTTCGAGGAGGCTCTGGCTCTTGCGACGGTTCACCGCCTCCTGGTCGACGGGGTGATGCGCCAGCAGGGCCTCGGTCTCCGCCGTCACGGTGGCTTCCAGGCGCTTCAGGGATGCGAGCAGCATGGGGTTTCAGCTCTCCGAAGTCTTGGTCGACGCGGTCTTGGTCGACGGCGCGACGGCCGCCGCGGGCGGGTTCAGCGGACGCGCCGCCTCGAGCATCCGGGCGATGCCGACGCCGCCGGCCCGGGCGACCTGCGTTCCGACCTGATCGGCGAGCATCGACTTCCAGATCCCGCCGGCATTGCCCTTGCCGAAGACGGCGCTGGCCTTCGAGGGCATCATGGTCTCGACGAACTGGCGCAGGACGAAGGCCTCGAACTGCTTGTAGGGATCGCCCGCCTTGCCGGCGCCCGAGACCGCGTTGTCGGTCTGCAGGGCGGTCAACGTCCCGCGAGCGTCGAGGGGCATGTGCACCGAGACGCCGGCCATGCGGTAGGCATCGCCGAACGCCGCCGGATCGGTCCCGGGGGCCGACAGCTTCGCGGCGGCCTCCTGCACGCGGCCGGGATCGGCGGCGCGGGCCACATCGAGGACGATGTCGGAGGGAGGCGAGATGCTCATGGCAGGCGCTTCAGCGGGTTCGGGGAGCCGGTCCCCGGAAGGCATAGGCGCCCTGGCTTTCGGCAGGCTTGCATCGTGGCCTGGGGATCAGTCGAGCGGCCTTGCCCCGCGTGCGGTCATGAGGTCGAGCTGCTCGAGCAGGGCGTGCTGCTCGCGCTCGTGGTCGCGCAGCTTCAGGAGGCTGTCGGCCTGGCGCTCGGCGCGCTTTTCGGCGAGGCCGCGGGCCTTCAGTATTTCAGACAGTCGTGTCGAGGTCGCGCCGAGTTCGCTCGCCTCCGTGGCGAGGGCGCGCAGGCGCCGCGCGGCGGCGTCGAGGAACAGGCCGTGCATGGTCTCGCCGGCCAGGGTGGCCAGCATGGCCGCCCGGTCGGCCTCGACCCGGGCGGTCCGGGCGCGGTTGGCGGCGAGGTCGCGCTCGGCGAGGCCCCGCATCTGCTCCTGGACCTTGAGCAGGCGCTGAGCGCGCAGGAGCCGGAGGCGGGTGGTCATGGTCTCAGCCCCGGCGCAGGTAGTCGAAGTAGCCCATGACGAACTGCATCATGAACTCGTTGCTGATGAGGTACAGCAGCATCAGGCCACCGGCCATGATGAACGGCGTGGCGATGAAGTAGACCGGGATCTGCGGCACGAGCTTGTTGATGAAGCCGGCGGCCAGGTTCACCGCCACCGCGTAGACGAGGAACGGCGCGGTGATGCGCAGGCCCAGCACGAAGGCGGTGGTCACCTGGTCGACGATGCGCACCAGGGCGACCTGCGAGCCGATGCCCTCGCCGGGCGGGATCCGGCCGTAGGAATCGACGAGGCCGCGGAACAGCTCCCAGTGCAGGTCGGCGGCGAACAGCAGGGCGGCGGCGGCCATCATGATCATCGCCTCCACCGCCGGCACCGGGTCCATGCCCTCGGCCACCGACCCCGGCATGCCGCCGAAGCCCACCATGGTGGCGGCGGCGTTCACCACGGTCTCGAGGACCACGTAGTAGATCCGGCCGAGGAAGCCGAGGACGAGGCCGGTCAGGCTCTCGGTGACGATCCAGCCCAGGGTGGCGCCGGGGTCCTGCGCGGCGAGCTTGCCCTGGAACAGGGGCAGCAGCATCGGGGTCAGGGCGAGCGAGACCGCCAGCGCGATCAGGAGGCGGACCTGCGCGGGCACGCGGGGACTGGAGAAGCCCGGCACGATGAGGAGGCAGGCGCCGACCCGGCAGAAGATCAGGAACACCCCGAGAAAGCTCTCGGGGCCCAGCACCGCCAGGAGCGGCGCCGTCACGAAATCGTCCCGAGGGAGCGGATCTCGACCCCGCGCGCGATCTCCAGGTGCGAGAGGACGGCGAGCGTCGGATAGAGCCGCTCGATGATCATGCGCACGTAGGGGCGGGCGTCCGGCGCGGTCACGAGGGCGAAGTTGCGGGTCTCGCGCATCTGCTTGCGGATCGCCTCCGACGCCTCGGTGCCGAACTGCTCCACGAGGCGCGGGTCGATGTCGAACTCGATGACCTCGCCCTTGCCGTCGCGCTTCAGGCTCTGGTGGAAGGAGAGGTCCCAGGCGCTGCCGAGGCGCAGCACCGCGAGCACGCCGTTCTCGGCGAGGTCGCCGCAGATCTGCTGGGCGATGCGCATGCGGACGTGCTCGGCGATCTGCTCGGCCCGGCGGGCATGGGGCGTGATCTCGGCCACGGCCTCCAGGATGAGGTGCAGGTTGCGGATCGAGACCCGCTCGGAGAGCAGGAGCTTGAGTACTGCCTGCAGGCCCGAATAGGAGATCTGCGAGGGGCAGATCTCGTCGAGCAGGCGCTTGTACTCGGGGTCGAGCCGGTCGAGCAGGTTGCGCATGTCCTTGTAGGACAGGAGCGTGGGCAGGTTGTTGCGGATGACCTCGGAGAGGTGGGTCAGCAGCACGGAGGAGCCGTCGATCGGCTCGAAGCCGCCGCGCCGCACTTCGCCCGCATAGGCGTCGAGGACCCAGCGCGCCTTCATGCCGAAGGCGGGCTCGCGGACCTCGTCGCTCGGCACGTCCGGCACGGGCCCATCGCCGGTGACCACGAGGAGCTCGCCCGGGCGCAGTTCCTGGGTCGCCACCACGGTGCCGTGGATGAGGATCTGGTAGCATTTCGGCGGCACGGCGAGGCTGTCGGTGAGCTTGATGTCGGGCACGACGAAGCCGTACTGGCGCGCGAACTTGCGGCGCATCTTGGCGACCCGGTGCGACAGCTCGGACTGCGTCCCCTGGACCTGGGCCGCGATCTGGCGCCCGAGGCAGAGCTCGATCTCCGGGGTCTTCAGCGACTCCTTGACGGATTCGCGCAGCGCGACCTGCTTCTTCTCCTCCTCGGCCTCCGCCTTGGCATCGACGATCGCCTTCTGGGCGGCGAGCTTCTTCGGGATCGCGTAGGCGGTGAAGGCCATCAGCCCGGAGAGCGCCATGAAGGGCACGAAGGGCAGGCCCGGCACCAGGGCGAACAGGAACATGAGGGCCGCGGCCACCGAGAGGGCGCGCGGGTAGGCCCCGAGCTGGCCCATCACCGCCTGCTCGGCGGTGCCCCGCGTGCCGCCCTTCGAGACCAGGAGGCCGGCGGCCAGCGAGACGATCAGGGCGGGGATCTGCGAGACGAGGCCGTCGCCCACCGAGAGCTTGGTGAACACGTCGGCCGCCTGGCCCAGTGGCATGCCGTGGCGGGTGGTGCCGATGATGATGCCGCCGAACACGTTGACGGCGATGGTGATGAGGGAGGCGATGGCCTCGCCGCGCACGAACTTCGAGGCGCCGTCCATGGAGCCGAAGAAGGCGCTCTCCTCCTCCAGCTCGCGCCGGCGGTGCTGGGCCTCCTTGTCGTCGATCAGGCCCGCGTTCAGGTCGGCGTCGATCGCCATCTGCTTGCCGGGGATCGCGTCGAGGGTGAAGCGCGCGCCCACCTCGGCGATGCGGGTGGCGCCCTTGGTGATGACGAGGAAGTTCACCGTGATCAGGATCAGGAAGACCACGATTCCGATGACGAAGTCGCCGCTCATCACGAACTGCGAGAAGCCCTGGATGACGTGGCCGGCCGCCGACACGCCGTGCTGGCCGTTGGCCAGGATCAACCGGGTGGTGGCGATGCCGAGGGCCAGGCGCAGCAGGGTCGCGATCAGCAGGACGGTGGGGAAGGCCGAGAATTCCAGCGGTTTCTTGATCCAGAGGGCCACCATCAGGATCAGCACCGACAGGGCGATCGAGAAGGCGAGCCCGATGTCGAGCAGGATCGCCGGCACCGGCAGGAACAGGATCGCCAGGATGGCGACGATGCCCGCCGCGAACCCGATGTCCCTCTGGGACCGGCGCTCTCCTGCGATCGTGGCGCTTGCCGCCATGGCGGATCCTCAACCCCCGTGAATCAACACGGGCTTGTCGCGCCGCAAGCTTGCGCGAGGGTCGCCTGGCATCGGGCACGGCCTCGGAGACGCGACCGAACGGGCGCGACGCGCGTTGAGGGGACGTCGATTCCGCCGCGCGGGTGCGCGCGTGCTAAGATCATTGTCTGCATCGGCGCCGCGCGTTGGGATTTCGAACCCAGCGGGCGTCGCCCGTCCCGTGTCCCTGGAAAGTCCCGATCGCCCCATGCCTGATCTACGCCTCGTCCTCCCCCTCCTCGGTGCCGTCCTGGTTTCGGGCACCGCGTCGGCCGAACCCACGCCGATCCGCGAGCTGCTCAAGCTCTCCTGCACCGGGGACTACCTCGAGCACTGCAGCATGCATCCCCCCGGCGGACCGGAGGTCGAGGCCTGCTTCCGGCAGAACCTGCGCAAGCTCTCGCCGGACTGCGCCCGGGCGATCCGGTCCTACCAGCGCGAGAAGAAGTCCACCCGCTGAGGGCCGCCCGCGCTGGGCCCCCCGCCGCAACCGTCTCAGGATCACCCCGTGTCGCAGGCCGAGGCCAGCACGCCGACCGATCCGGACGCCGTCCGGTTCCGCGATGCCGGCGAGGCGGCGCTCGTCGTCGAGTTCGGCGCGCGGGTCGATCCGGCCCTGAACGCGCGGGTGCTCGCCCTGGACGCGGCCCTGGCGCAGGACCCGGTCGCCGGCATGCTGGAGACGGTGCCGACCTATCGCTCGCTGATGATCCACTACGACCCGCTGGTGCTCGACCGCGACGCCCTCGCGGCCCGGGTGGGCGGCCTCCTCGACCGGCCCCCGGCAGGATCGCGCCCCGGCCGCACCTGGACGCTGCCCTGCTGCTACGATCCGGCCTTGGCGGAGGATTTGGCGGAGGATCTCGGGGCGGTCGCCGACTGGGCCGGCCTGGCGCCCGCGGATGTGGCCGCGCGTCACGCAAGCGGCACCTACCGGGTCTACATGTACGGCTTCGCGCCGGGCTTCGCCTATCTGGGCGGCCTGCCGGAGACCCTCGCGATTCCCCGCCGCCGGACGCCGCGTCCGCCCCATCCCGCCAACGCCCTCCTGGTGGGCGGCGGCCTCGCGGCGGTGGCGACCGTCCCGATGCCCACGGGCTGGTACGTCGTCGGCCGGACCCCGGAGCGGCTCTATTCCGAGGCCCGCCCGCAGAGCTTCCTCGTCGAGCCCGGCGACGGCTTGCGCTTCGAGCCGATCGACGCGGCCACCTTCGCGGCCCTCGAGGCCCGCGCGGCGCGCGGGGAGATCCTCGCGCGGAGGGACCCGTGATGGACGGACCCGTGACGGAAGAGCCCGTGAAGGAGGAGCCCGTGAAGGAGGAGCCCGTGACGGCGCAGGCCACGCTTCGGATCCTCTCGGCCGGGGCGGGCGTCACCCTGCAGGATGCCGGCCGGCACGGCTATCTCCGCTACGGCATCACGCCGGCCGGGCCGATGGATCCCCTCGCCCACGCCACCGCCAACCGCGCCCTCGACAATCCCCCGGGCGCCACCGCCATCGAGGTCTCCCTCGGCGGATTGTCGCTCACGGCGGAGGCGACCGCCCTCGACGTCGCCCTGGCGGGCGGCGACCTGCGCATCGACCTCGACGGGCGCCCCCTGCCCGGCGCCGTCGCCCTCACCCTGCGGCCGGGCGCGCGGCTCACCCTGCGGGCGGGCCGGGCCGGGGCCTGGTGCAGCCTGGCGGTGGCGGGCGAGATCGCCGTGGCGCCGGTGCTGGGCTCGACGGCGACCCACACCCGCTCCGGGCTCGGCGGCCTGCACGGTCGCGGCCTGCGGGCGGGCGACGCCCTCGCGGTCCGGGCCGCGCGCGCCTCGGTCGGCGACCCGTGCCGCCTCGCGGCGCCCTGGCTGCATCGGCCGCCGGACGTGATCCGCGTCGTCCTCGGACCGCAGGACGATCTGTTCGAGGCGTCCGCCCTCGAGACCTTCCTGGCGGGTGCCTGGCGGATCGGCCCGCGCGGGGACCGCATGGCCAGCTTCCTCGAGGGCCCGTCCCTCCGGGCTCGGACCCACGACATCGTCTCCGACGGCATCGCCATGGGGGCGATCCAGGTCCCGGGCTCGGGCCAGCCCCTGGTGCTCATGGCCGACCGCCAGCCCACCGGCGGCTACCCGAAGATCGCCACGGTGATCGGCGCCGATCTCGGCCGCCTGGCCCAGGCCCAGGCGGGCACGGCGTTGCGCTTCGCCGCCGTCGACCGCGCGCAGGCGGTGGCGGCGCGGCGGGCGGAGCGCGACGTCCTGATCCCCGACATCCCGCGCCAGCCCGTCCTGCGCACCGACTTCCCGTCCGAATTCCTGCTCGGGACCAACCTCATCGACGGCGTCGTCGGTTAGGATCGCGCCGCCAGCGGCCGGGGGTCGCGCCGAGCCGGGGATGCGCCAGATGCCGACCATCGACCTGAATGCCGATCTGGGGGAAGGCTTCGGCGCCTATCGCTGCGGCGACGATGCGGCGATGCTCGCCCTGGTGACCTCGGCCAACGTCGCCTGCGGCTTCCATGCCGGCGACCCCGAGATCATGGCCGAGACCTTCGCCCTGGCGCGGGCGCGGGGCGTCGCCGTGGGGGCGCATCCGGGCTTTCCCGACCTCGCCGGCTTCGGGCGCCGGCCGATGCCGTTCGGCCCGGCCGAGATCGAGCGGCAGGTCGCCTACCAGGTCGGCGCCGCGCAGGCGCTGGCCGCCCTGGCGGGCCATCGCCTGACCTACGTCAAGGCGCACGGGGCGCTGGCCAACCGCGCGGCGGCGGAGCGGGACGTGGCGGATGCGATCGCGCGGGCGGTGCGCGCGGTCGATCCCGCCCTCGGCCTCCTGGCCATCGCCCGGACCGAGCAGGTCGCGGCCGGCGAGGCGGCGGGCCTGGCCGTCCATGCGGAGATCTTCGCCGACCGCGGCTACACAGAGGCGGGCCAGCTGATCCCGCGCGGCCAGCCCGGCGCGCTCATCACGCAGGCCGAGGCGGCGGCGGACCGGGTCCTGGCGATGGTGCAGGCCGGCGGCCTCCTCACGGCGGAGGGCTCCCTGCTGCCGACGCGGATCGACTCGGTCTGCGTGCACGGCGACAGCGCGCATGCGGTGGGCCTGGCGCGGGCGGTGCGGGCGCGGCTGGAGACGGCCGGGATCGTCCTGCGGGGCCTCGGTCAGAACCCGGTGACGATGCGCCCGTAGGTGGCCTCGGCGAAGGTGTAGATCTGCGCCCCGATGAAGGAGCTGGTCACGAGGAGCACCAGCAGGATCACCACGATCTTGGGCACGAAGGTGAGCGTGACCTCCTGGATCTGGGTCAGCGCCTGGAGCAGCGCCACCAGGATGCCGATCAGCATCGCGGCGCCGATCGCGGGTCCCGCCGCGACGATCACGGTCCAGATCGCGGCGCGCACGAGTTCGAGGGCGTCGACCTCGTTCATCCGGGGAGCGGCCTTGTCCTGTGGGGTTTCGCGTCCACTCTACGCCGGAACGCCGTCACTGCGACAGGGAAATGCCCTGCGCCAGGAGCACGTCCTGGCCGTTGGTGAGGCGGGCCAGGGCGCCCTCGCTGGTGATCTTCACGGACTGGACCTCGCCCGTGACCGTGCCGTCCGAGGACGTGATGGTGCGGCCGATGATCTGGTCGGCCTGCGACAGGAAGCTCGAGGAGAGCAGCGAGTCGAGCTTGGTGTTGGTCTTGGTCGCCTGCTCCACCTGCGAGAAGGTCGCCAGCTCGCTGACATAGGCCGTGGAATCCATCGGCTTCGTCGGATCCTGGTTCTTCAGCTGCGTCATCAGCAGGGTGAGGAAGGTGTCGGCGTTCATCGAGGCGGCGATGCCGGTCGCGGACTTGGTGGCGGCGGCGGTGGCGGCCGTCTGGGATGTGGCCGTGCTGGGGACGCTGGCGACGCTCATCGGCGGGCCTCCTGGTTCGATGGCCCGGTCAGGCCGGGTGGACGGGGGATACGACGGGCGCGGCCCGCAGCACCGGTGCGGCGGCCCCTACCGGAGCGGGGGCGGCCGAGGGGGCGGCCGAGGGGGCGGCCATGAGGGCGGCTTCCGCCGCGTAGAGCCCGCGGATCAGCTTGAGCGCCTCGATCAGCCGGCCCGCCTCGACGAGCCGGCCGGCGCCGAGGACGCCCTCGCGGATCTCCGGATCGGCGACGACGGCGAGGAGACCCGCCTGCAGGGTGCGGCAGAGCTCGCGGGCGCCGTCCGCGTTGGCCGGATCGATCACCAGCGCCTGGACCGCGAAGTAGAGCTGGCGCAGGGGCGTGGTCGCCGCCTCCGCCTGCAGCACGTGGGTCTCGAGCAGGAAGGTGGCGTCGTTCAGAAGCTCCAGGGAGACCTTCCGATCGACGCGCAGGACCGCGCCGTTCACGTAGACGCGCTCGCCGGCGCGCAGGGACAGGCGCATGGTCCGGCTCACCGCAGGCCGTCCCGGATCGAGGTGTTGACCGCGATGAGCGCCGACAGGGCGCGGTCGGGCTCGGCGATGACGGCGTTGGCCTCGTGCATGCTCCACAGGCCGATGGAGACGAGGTCGGCGCGCAGGTCCGGCGGCAGGCCGTTCTCCTCGCTCTGGAGGTCCTCGATGAGCACGCCCCAGAGGCTCTGCAGGAAGCCGGCCGCCATGGCGCGATCCGGCTGCTGGGCATCGGGCCGGTCGGCGATGCGCAGCAGGTCGAGCGCCCGGTCGAAGGCGGCGCGCTCGCGCTCGCGCGCGATGGCCGGGGCCTCCTCCAGGATCTCGGCGTAGGAAAACTGGTACATATCGGTCCTGTCCCGTGTATCCGCGGCCCGCCGCGCCCGGGCGCGGATCGGACCGATGAGCCGTTGGGGCCGACGGAGCCTTCCGGGGAAGGCGCCCGCCGCCGGGTCGTGACGGGGCTCGGTCGTCCGGGCCCCGCGCCGCGCTAGAGGTAGTTGACGAGGGAGAGCTGCCGCAGCTGCGCGGTCAGGGCGTAGGAGATCTGCACCTGCGTCGACAGGCGGTCGACCCGGGTCTTGGCCTCGGCCCGGTCCACGCCCTCCATGTCCATGATCTGGGCGTCGAGCAGCGAGGCCTGCGACTCGAGCCGGGTGTTGGCCGCCGCGATCGCGGCCTGCGAGCGGCCGAGATCGGCCTGGAGCGTGATCAGGCCCTTGCTCGCCTCGCCCAGCAGCCCGGCGACCCGCGTGGTCAGGACGCCCTGGGCGGCCGCCGAGAGGTTCGCGGACCCGAGTTCGGAGGCCATCACGTAGGCCATGGCGAGCTTGCGCAGGGCCGGTGCGTTGGCGCTCGCCGACGTCTCCACCGTCTCGCTGAGCGAGATCTGGTTGGTCAGGGGCGCGGTGCCGGCCGCGGACCAGGTCGTCCCCCACGACGCTTCGGCGAACAGGCCCTGGAAGGCCGGCCCGTCGAGGAAGGCCGCCATGTCGCCCTCCGTGATCGCGCTCACGCCGGCGCTGTCCTGCGACAGCCCGAAGGCCGCGCGGAAGGCCGCGTCGACGGCGGTCTTCGCCGGGGAGGCCGGACTCGTCGCGTAGGTGGACATCGGCGCCGCGGCGGTCCGGGTGCCGCCGAAGACGTACTGGCCGCCCGCGGAGGTGTTGAGGAGCGCGGTCAGGGTGCCGAGCCGGTTCGCCGCCATGTCCTTGAGGACGCCGGCCCGCTTGTCCTCGGGGACGCCCGTCAGCGCCGTCAGGGTGGCGTCGGCCCCGTCCTGGATCTGCTTCAGGACGGCCTGCGAGGTGCCGAGCCGGAGGCTCGCGGCGTTGTTGCTGTCGCGCAGGGCGGCGAGCTCGGCGCTCTTCTGGCGCAGCCCGACGGCGAGGCCGGTGCGGCTGCCGAGCGCCAGGCCGACATCGGCATAACGGCCGGTGACGATCTCCTGGTTGGCCTGCGCCATGTCGGACTGCATGCGGGCCACGCCGATGCGCGGCGTGTTCCAGAAGCTCAGGGTGGAGAGGGCGTTGGTCCGCATGGGGTCTATCGCACCGCGTCCATCAGGGTTTTCAGGAGATCGTTCACCAGGGTCAGCAGCTTGGCCGAGGCGGTGTAGGACCGTTCGAGCGCGAGGGTCGTCGCCGTCTCGTCGTCGGTGTTGACGCCGGTGGCGTTCGAATAGGCGTCGGAGGCGCGGGCGAGCAGCGTCGACTGGTAGTTCGACTCCGCGGTGGCGGCCTGCCGCTTGCCCGCGAGCCAGCCCACGGACGCCGTGGCGAAATCCTGGAGGCTGCCGCGGCTGGGAAGATCCGCCGAGGCGTCGAAGGCGCGGTCGGCCGTCAGGACAGAGGCCAGCGTCCGCAGACGGCCCGCGAAGGCGGTGCCGCCGCTGGCCGCCGGGTTCGACCGGTAATCGGCCCCCGCGATGCCGCCGTCCCGCAGCAGCGCGACGTCGCCGCCGCGCTGCGGATCGACCGAGGCGTTGACCCGGAGCCGGGCGGCCAGCCCGGTGGCGGCGAAGGGACCGCTCGGCACCGACCCGCCGGCATCCGCCGCGAACAGGCCGGCCGCCCGCGGCGGGACCCCGCCCGTAACGCCGAAGCCGACATCGACCAGCGTCCGGCCGGCCGTGGCGTCCAGGTTCTGGACCGTGAGCTGCGCGGCGGCCCCCGAGGCCGCCGCGGCGGTGAAGGTGAGGCGCCCGGCGCCGTCGAGGGCGGCGGTGACCTTGCCGGAGAGCGACGGCGTCGCGGTGTCGGCGGCGATCCGGCCGTTGATCGCGGCGACGAGCTCGGCCGGGGTCACCCGGGACGGGTCGGCGGCCGCACCCGCCATCGTGCTCGCGTTCAGCACGATCTTGACGGCGGAGCCGTCGGCGAGGCTAAGGGCGAACGCCACTTCGTTGGCGCCGCCGAGATCCGCCGTCCCGGCCGTGCCCGCGGCGGCCCCCGGGCGGAACGCCTCCGTCGTGGCGAGGGCGCCGAGGGCGCTCACCTGGCGCGTCGCTTGGTTCAGGACGCGGGTCCCGGTCTCGGCGAAGGCGTCGATGAGGCTGGCGGCGATCCCGTCGAGCTGGGATTCGTAGCGGGTCGCCACGCCGTCGCGCAGCTCCGCCAGGCCGGCGATGCGGCCGGACTGCACCGGCATCGGGGAATCGGCGCCCGTCACCGGCACGCCGTCGACGATGACGGCGGCCCCGGTGGTGCCGGCCGGGAAGGCGGCGGTGGGCGTGAAGGCGACGCGCCGGGCGCTGCGCTCGAACAGGGGGACGCCGCTGTCGGTGTAGATCGCGACGTCGTTGCCGGCGCGCACGACCGTGGAGATGCCGATCTCCTGGGACAGGCCGGCGAGGATGCGGTCGCGGTCGTCGAGGGCGTCGGTCACGTCGCTGCCGTTCGCGGTGCCGCGGGTCACGACCCGGTTGGCGGCCTCGAACTGGGACAGGAGGTCGTTGATGCGCACGACCGACTCGGCGAGGCCGGCATCGGCCTGCGCGCGCACGGTCTCGACGGCCGCCGCGCTGCTGTTCAGGCTCGTCGCGAGGTCGCGCGCCCGGTCGACCGCGTCGCGCGCCAGCGCCACGTCGTCGGGCTGGTTGGCCGCGGCCTTCAGGGCCGCGTTGAGGGCCCCGAGGCGCGCGGCCGGAGAGGTGCCGTCGCCGGTGTCGCCGATGGTCCCCTGAAGGGTGGCGAGACCGTCGAGCACGGCCTCGCTCGCGGCCACGGAGGAGGTCCCGGCGAGCTTGCGGTCGAACAGGGCGACGTCGGTGGCCCGCTGGATCGAGACCGCGCTGCCCCCGCCGGCCGCCACCAGGTTGGCGATCTTGCGGGTGTAGAACGGATCGCTCGCCCCGGCCGTGTTGCGCGCGGCGACGGCGATCTGCGTCGAGGTCGCGAGTAGCGAGGTCCGGGCGGAGTTGAGGGCGAGGGCGAGGCCCATCGGGTGTGTCCTGGAAAGCGGGCGGATGGTGGGCGGCGGGCGCCGCCGCACCGGGGGGGCGCGGCGGACGGGGCGTCGAGGCCCGGCGCCGGAGCCCGGTGCCGGAGCCCGGTGCCGGGCTCCGGCGTGGCCTCAGCGCTTGAGGTTCATCAGGGTCTCGAGCAGCTCGTTGCCGGTCATGAACACCTTCGAGTTGGCGGTGTAGACGGTCTGCGACTCGATCATCGAGGTCAGCTCGGTGCTGACGTCGACGTTGGACTGCTCCAGGGCGCTCGCCTTGAGGGTGCCGAGGCCGCCGAGACCGGCGAAGCCGATCTGGAGGTCGCCGGAGTTCAGCGACGGCAGGTAGACGTTGCCGGCGCGTGGATCGAGATTGTCGGGGCTCTTCACCTCGGCGATCGGGATCTTGAAGGCCTCGAGGCGGGTGCCGTCGGCGTAGGTCGCGTAGACGAGGCCGTCCGGGCCGAATTCGGTGCCGGTCACGGCCGAGGGCGCCTTGCCGTTGGCGGTGCCCTTGAGGGCGTCGGCGCCGGCGAGCTGCGTCATGCCGCTCATGTCGAGGGTGAAGGGCTCGCCCCCGGGAATCGTGAAGCTCGCGGTGGTCGGGCCGGAGAGCTTGCCGTCGGCGTTGAAGACGAACTGGATCGGCGCGGTCAGGGCCGTCTGGTCCGGTCCATAGACCGAGGCGGTCCAGGTGTTGGGGAGGACCGGCGGAGTGGCGGCCGCGTCCGCGGGCGCGTGCTTCAGGTAGATGTCGAGGGTGACGCTGTTGCCGAGCTTGTCGTAGGTGACGAGCGAGGTCTTCTTCGAATAGTTCGTCGGCGACACGGTTCCGCCGAGCGTCGGCGTGTCGGCCGCGAGGTTGCCGCCCATCGTCGCCTTGGTGGAGGGCGACGCCCGGAGGCCGAGGCTCGCCATGTTCACGGGCACCAGCCCGTCGGTGCTGTTGAGGGCGGGGGTCGGCGCCTGGCCGTCGACGAGGCTGTAGCCCATCAGGGTGAAGCCGCCGGCGTTGACGAGGTTGCCCGTCGGCCCGTCCACCACGAAGTTGCCGGCGCGGGTCAGGTAGGACGCCTTGTTGTCGTCCTGCACCACGAAGAAGCCGTTGCCCTGGATGGCGAGGTCGGTCTTCGAGGACGTGAAGGTGACCGGGCCCTGGGTACCGATCGACCGGCGGATCGTGGTCTCGACCGCGCCGGAGGTGTAGTTCGCCGTGGAGCCGCCATCGATCAGCAGGGACGAGAACTCGGCCGCCGAGCGCTTGTAGCCCGTGGTGCTCGAGTTCTGGACGTTCTCGGCGACGGTGGAGATGCGGTTCGACTGCGCATTCATGCCGGAGACGCCGGTGCGCAAAACGCTGATGAGACTCATGACGTCACCTCGAAGAGGGGGATCGCGGCGCGGCGCGACGGTGTGGCGGGCACTAAAGGAAGGCAGGCTTGCGCGGGGCTGGGTGGCCGCGCGCGCGGGGGATGGAACGGGGTGGATGGGGCAGCGGGCGGCATGATCGGCCTCACGTCCGCAGGAACTGCGCGAGCTCCAGGAACGCGTCCTGGCTCGCCGCCATGCCGGGTTCCTGACGCAGAGCCTCGTAGATCCGCGGCACGAGGAGGATGGCCTGGTCGAGCTCGGCATCCTCGCCGGTACGGTAGCCGCCCATCAGGCGCAGGTCGCGGGTCTCCTCGAACCGGGCCATCATGGCCTTGAGGCGCCGGACGAGCTCGCGCTGCTCGGGCGTCCAGACTTCGGAGGCCAGGCGCGAGATCGACCCGAGGAGGTGCACGGCCGGATAGCGGCCCTGCTCGGCGATGGCCCGGTCGAGGACCACGTGCCCGTCGAGGGTGCCGCGGATCGAATCCGCCACGGGATCGTTGTGGTCGTCGCCGTCGACGAGCACCGAGAACACGCCCGTGATGGTGCCGGCGCCGTCGAGGCCGGGGCCGGCCCGCTCGAGGAGGCGGGGCAGGTCGGAGAACACGCTCGGCGGATAGCCCCGCGCCACCGCGGGCTCGCCGGCCGCCAGGGCGACGTCGCGGGCCGCGTGGGCGTAGCGCGTGACGGAATCCACGATGAGCAGCACGGATTCGCCGGCGTCGCGAAACGATTCCGCGATGGCGAGCGCCATCTTGGGCGCCTGACGGCGCATCATCGGGCTCTCGTCCCCGGTGGAGACGACGATGACGGACCGGGCCCGGTTGGGCGCCATCGCGCCGTCCAGGAATTCGCGCACCTCGCGGCCGCGCTCGCCCACCAGGGCGACGACGACGCTGTCGAAGCCGGTGGCCCCGGCCAGCATCGCCAGCAGGGTCGACTTGCCGACGCCGGAGCCGGCGAAGATGCCGATGCGCTGGCCGAGGCAGAGGGGGGTGAACAGGTCGAGGGCGCGAACCCCGGTGCGCAGGGGCTGCGTCACCCGCGCCCGCTCCATGGCGGGGGGCGGGGCGGCTTCCAGCGGCACGGCGCGGGCGCCCGGGACGAGGTCGCCGAGGCCGTCGATGGGGCGCCCGAGGGCATCGATCACCCGGCCCTTCCAGCTCGGGTCCGGGCGCAGGGTCGGGTCGCCGAGGCGATAGGCCAGGGTTCCGATCCCGGCCTCGATCCGGGAATCGAACGGCTTCACGGTCACGCCGCCCGCATCCACGCGCACGACCTCGCCGATCTGCTCGCGGCCGTTGGCCAGGAAGCCCATGCGGTCGCCGAGGGTCATGAACGGCGCCACGCCGGCGACGCGGGCCGCGCTGGCGGTGACCTCCTGGATCGGGCCGCCGACGCGCACCAGGGGCAGGGCCTCGCGGCCCCTCGCCAGGGCCGCGCCGAGGCGGTCGAGGAGATCGGGCATCGGCTCAGCCCTGGGGGCTCAGGGAGCGGATCGCCCCGGAGAAGGTGGTCTCGGTCTCGGCGCTGAGCGTCGCCGCGCTCTCGAAGGCGCGCTGGATGGTGATGAGCTTCGTCATCTCCAGCACCGGGTTGACGTTGGCGCCCTCGACATAGCCCTGGACCATGCCCATGCGGGTGAAGTCCTGCACCGGAACCGCCGGCAGGCTGGTGCTGACGCCGTTCGGCTCGGCGCGGGTGATCGTGGTCTTCGGGTCGAGGGTGAAGAGGCCGATGGCCCCGACCTGGTTGATGCCCTGCGAGACGCTGCCGTCGCGCCCGATGGTGGGCGGGCCGGCCTGCGGATCGAGCAGGATCGGCGCGCCGCCGGGATCCAGCATCGGCTGGCCGGTGAGGCTGCGCAGCTGGCCCAGCGCGTCCATCGTCATGCGGCCGTCGCGGGTATAGACGGGGCCCTTGGCGCCCCGCACCGCGAACCAAGCCTCGCCCTGGACCGCCACGTCGAGGGGGCTGTCCGTCTTGATCGTCGGCCCGGCCCGCTGGGAGATGTAGGTGTCGCCGGAGGAGGCGAAGGCGACGGCGCCCTTGGTGGCCTGGGCGAGGAGCGCGGTGAACTTGGTGTCCTCGGCGCGGTAGCCGCTGGTGGACAGGTTGGCGACGTTGTTGGCGACCGCGTTCAGCCGCTTGTCGAGGGCGATCTGCGCCGAGAGCGAGACGTAGAGGGCGTTCTGCATGGCGCCTCAGCTCCCGAAACGAATGCGCTGGAGGCTGAGGAGCAGACTCGCGTCGAGGCCCTGCGCGGTGGAATCGGCGAACAGGTTGAGGACGGGGGCCGACGCGGCGTTGTTCTGGGCATCCCAGATCGCGGTGAAGCGCTGCACGAAGCGCTGCAGCTTGTCCGGGTCCTTGAAGCTCGCGAGATCCACCCTCTTCTCGATGATCGCCGCCTGGCCGGCGATGCCGTCCGCGCTGGAACTGTCGGGCAGGCCCAGGACGGTCTTGACCACCTGCGACAGCGCCGGATCGCCCAGAACGCCGTAGCCCGAGGAGACGGTGGGCGCCATGCGGGCGAAGTACAGGGCGAGACGCACGCCGGCATCCTCGCTGCCCGCATCGGTCTCCAGGCTCTGGCGCAGGTAGGCGGCGGTGGTGTCCGTGGTGGCGGCGGGCAGCGTCGTCGTGAAGGCGCCGTAGGTGTTGAAGTCGAAGGCCTTGGCGAAGGCGACGTAGCGGTCGTCGGCGAGGCGGTTGGCGAAGGCTTTCGAATCCGAGACCCCTTCGGTCAGCACCTTGCGCATGAACGCCTTGGCGTAGGTCATGTCCTCCAGGCCGTAGGCCTTCATCGCGTAGGCGTAGAGGCGCCGGTCGCCGAGAAAATCGTCGATGGATTTCACGTCGCCGATCTTCGCCTTGTAGTAGGCGGTCTCGCGGGCGACGTCGGGCTGCGCGGCCTTGCGCGCCAGGGTGCCGTCGAGGTCGCGGGCGATCAGGCGGTAGCTCGTGAAGGTGCTCGTCATGGCAGGGCGCGATCGCTCGTGCGGCGCGGTGGCATCGCCGGATTGCAAAGAGAGGGGCGGGACGGCCGGGCGCCCGAGGCGTCGCGGAACGGAGCCGGGGCGGCCCCCGTCCGGCCTAGGCCGCGGGGCTTGCCGGAGGCTGGCGCCGAGACCGGGCCGCGGGCGGCCGTCACAGCGGGGTCGGCCCGATGATCGTCTCCGAGGTGATCACGACCCAGCCGGACCCGGTGGCGCGGATGGAGAGGATGCGGCCCGCGCCCGGCAGGACGGCGCCCGGCACCACCTGGCGCAGGCCCTCGGGGCCTTCCACCAGGGCCGCGCCCTCCGTCACCCGGCGCAGGACGTAGCCCCGTGCCTTCGCGGCGGAGTCGCCCCGCGGCTCGTCGGCGCGCGGCGGGACGGGATCGGGCAGCGCGCCGGTGGTGGTCGGATCGAGGTCGAGGGCCGCCTCGCGGACGGGGGTCGCCGTCCGCTTCCAGGCGAAGCCGCCGCCCACCGCCGGCAGGAACGGCTGGACCGAATAGGTGTTCGAGGCGCCCGTGATCGCGAAGGCCGCGAAGGTGCCCGAAACCACGGCGAGGCCGAGGCAGAGTCCGACGGCGGCGCGCTCCACGGCGGCCGCCCGGGACCGGCGCAGGATCTCGGCCCCGGCGGAGGGACGGGTGTAGCCGGGACGCGGCGAGAGCGGGGTGGCGGCGCGACGGGAGAAGGTCGGGGTCATGGCCATCGCAAGGGGAGCCGGCGGACGAGCCAAAACACTCACATGTTATAGTTACCAAGCCGTTAAGATCCGGCCCGGATCGACAGTCCGGAAACCCGCTGTTAAGCCTGCCCGCAGGTCGCGGACGGGACGGCGGGACGATGGCGGATTGGCAGGAGGCGGTTGCCCGGGGAGACCGGCCCGCGCGCACGCCCTCGCCGAAGCGCTTCCGCGTGATGCAGCAGGGCCGCATCGTCCTCGGCCCGGAGAGCCTGGTGCCCTGCATCGTCCGGGACCTCTCGCCGAAGGGCGCGAGCCTGCGCCTGCCGCGCCCGACCCCCCTGCCCGAGCGCTTCGATCTCGTCATAGCCGGCCACGAACTCCGGACCGTCGCGGTCCGGCTGCGCTGGCAGCGCGCCGACTTCGCCGGCGTGACCTTCCTGGCCCAGGACTGAAACCGTCCCCCTCGGGGGTGCGTCCCGCGGGCCTGCGGCACATCCGGGCACAGGCCCGGGCGATCGGCCTTAAGCTCCTGCTAAGCCGGACCGGGCATAGTCGCCTCATCGGCAAGCGACTGTCCCGGATCGGGACGGAAGCCCCTCGATACGAACGCGGTGGATAGGTTTCGTGGACCTATAGACATGATGTCGTCCCACCGGTCCGGTGAAACTCCGGGATGTATGAAGCAATACTCGACCTCTCCTGAGAGAGATCTTTAGCCCTCGGGGCGTATTGCTCGGCTACGCACACGAATTCCTTGCAATTCCTGCCAACCGGACATCCTCGCAATGACCAGCCTGCTGACCAACAACGCCGCCATGACGGCGTTGACGACCCTGAAAAGCATCAACACCCAGCTCGACATGACCAGCAACCGGGTCTCGACCGGCCAGCGGGTTTCGAGCGCCGCGGACAACGCCGCCTACTGGTCGATCGCCACCACGGTCCGCACCGACAACGCCTCGCTCGGTGCCGTGAAGGACTCCCTCGGCCTCGGCTCCTCGGCGGTGGACACCGCCTACAACGGCCTGAACTCCGCGATCTCCGATCTGCAGAACATGCGCGCCAAGCTGCAGACGGCCCTGCAGCCCGGCGTCGACCGCGCCAAGGTGCAGGTCGAAATCGACGCCATCCAGAACAAGATGGACAGCACCGCCAAGTCGTCGGTGTCGAGCGGCCAGAACTGGCTCTCGGTCGATTCCTCCGCATCGACCTATCAGAAGGATCGCCTGGTCATCGCCGGGTTCTCGCGTGAGGCCGACGGCGACATCGCGTTCTCGACGGTCAAGATCAACGTCAACGAGATCAAGCTCTACGACGCCAACGCGGGCACCAGCGTGGACGTGCCGGGCACGGCCGCCCAGGTGTTCGGCTCCCAGACGATGACCGGTCTGACGGCCTTCCGTCCGGCGGACGCAACGCCCGCGAACCGGGGCACGGCCGATTTCTCGGGCGCCGCCACAGTCGCGCTGGACATCCGCGTGGACGGCTCCGCCACCGCGGCCGTGATCACGCTCAACAAGGCCAGCCTCACCTCGGCGGTCTCGAACCTGGCCCGCGTGACCACCGATGAGCTGCTCTCGGCGATCAACAACCAGATCGCCGGCTCAGTCGATCTGGCCGGCAAGGTCACCGCCGGTCTCGACACCCAGGGCCGCCTCACGTTTACCCGGAGCACGGTCGGTTCGCCGGAGTCCCTCCAGGTGAACACCACCGCAGCCAACACCGTCGACCTCGGCTACGGTGGCGCGACGGCCACCGGAAAGCTGGCAACCGGCACGGATGCGACCACGGTGGTGAGCAAGGGTATCCTGGACACGGCCGGCGGCACCTACACCACCCCAGGGGTCACGGGTAACTACACCGTCGCCGATTTCGACATCTCGAAACTGGTCGGGACCGCCGGCGACGCCGACCTCAGCAGCATCATCAACATGGTCGACAAGGCGATCGCCAAGGTCACCGATGCCGGCACCAAGCTCGGTGCCAACAAGACCCAGATCGACGGCCAGAAGTCGTTCATCGACACCCTGATGAAGGCCAACGACCGGACGATCGGCACCCTCGTCGATGCCGACATCGAGGAGGAGTCCACGAAGCTCAAGGCCCTGCAGACCCAGCAGCAGCTCGGCGTGCAGGCCCTCAGCATCGCCAACGCCGCGAGCCAGAACGTCCTCTCGCTCTTCCGCTGAGCCGAACGGCGCCCCGGAACTCCGGGGCGCTCCACGCAAGACAGGCCACGCCTCCGCGAGGAGGCGTGGCCTTTTGCATTCCGGAGGGTGCGCGACCGCGGCGGGACCCGGGCGCGGATCAGCCCACGAAGGTGTAGCCGGCCAGCCGCTTGGCCTCGATCGGGTCGTAGCCGAGGCGCATCCGCAGCTTCTTGCGCAGCTTGCTGATGTGGCCCTCGACCACGCTCTCCTCGACGTCGGTGCCGTGGTCGGCATAGACCGCGGTGAAGATCTGCGCCCGGCTGAGCTGCCGGCCGCGATGGCCGGCGAAATACTCGAGGATGTGCCGCTCGCGGCGCGGCAGGATCAGGCTGATCCCGTCGATCTCGGGGTCGCGGCCGTCGGAGAACACCTTGAGGCGGCCGCTGCGATCCTGGGCGGCAGGCGCCTGGATCTCGCCGCGGATGCCGCGCCGGCGGATCGCCTCGGCCCGCGCCAGGATCTCGCGGACATGGACCGGGCGGCGCACGACGTCGTCGATGCCGGCGGTGAAGAGGTCGAGGGTCTGCTCCAGGGAGCGGGTCTCGTTGAGGGCGATGATGGGCGCCTGGGAGAAGCTGCGGATCCTGGCGGTCCGGCTGGCGCGATCGGCGCATTCGCCGAGCACGATCCCCTGGAGAGCATCGGCCGGGTTTCCGGCGAGCCAAGCCAGGAAGTCGTCTGCATTCGTGCTGCGTGCCGGAACCGCCTGCGCGTTGAAACCCGCCACGTACTCGGCGGCCACCGAGTGCCTCTCATCGACAACGATATACATTTCAGCGCCCCGCCGAAAACGAACTGTCTTGCAAGCCCACCGGACGATCACCTTGGAAGCGGAGCGACTTCGTTGTTCGCCCTTGGCATCCAGGTTTTACTTGATGATGACTTCGCAGCGGCCTCTCTTGAAGAGGATCTATTCGCTGCCGTCCGTCGCCTTGCGTTAAAAAATGTTTCTTTAAGGAAATGGTTAATTTTGGATTAAGTGGTTCGGCGTCCTGTGATCCCGGTCCGATTTTCGGGCCTCTGGGATACCAGGGACGGCCTCGGACGGGCCGGATGTGGCAAATCGATCACGGTTTCGCGAGCGGCCCGGCACGCGCGCCGCACCGCACGAATCGTGCGGCCGGCCGGCGGGCCTGGTTGGGGGCGCCGGACGATGGGCCGGCGCCTACCCGCGGGCGCTCCGCGCCGCGGCGGGCGCCAGGGTCTCGCCCAGCAGTTCGATCTGGGCGACGAGGCGGGTCAGGCCTTCGCTGCGAGGCACGGCGGGCATGGGCGGTGGCGTCTCCTCGCCTTCGCCCCCGAGGCTCGCCAGGGTCGCGGTGATCCAGCCGCTCCAGGCCGCGAGGGCCTCGGGTTCGGCCACCTCGACGGCGTAGCGCAGGGCCGTGAGGCGGGCCGAGATCCGCCGCAGGGTGGCGTCCGCCACCATGGCGGATTCCACCTGCGGGTGTCGCCCGGCCCGGGGCTGCTGCAGGGCGCGGGCGAGCGCGGCTTCGAGGTCGTTGAGGGCGAGGCCGGCACCCCGGGCGGCCTGGGCCCGCAGGCCGCTGGCCTCCGCCTCGGGTCCGGCGCAGAGAACCGCCCGGGCGAAGGCCGCATGGGCCCGCACCGCCCTGCGCAGCTCGAGGCGCACCTGGTCGGGCTCCCAGATCGGCCAGAGCACGAGGGCGCTCGCCACCGCGATCAGACCGCCGAGGAGGGTGAGGAGGGCGCGCATGCCCGCCACCTCCCAGGAGCCGTGCCCGGGCTCCACCACCTCGACGAGGAGGACCACGAGCGGGGTCAGGCAGGCGATGAAGACGCCGTAGCTGACCTGCCGGGCGGCAAAGCCGATGATGCTCAAGGGAAAGACCAGGGCGGCCAGGACCAGGGGCGAGGTGGCGAAGCTCGCGAGAATGGCCCCGATCAGGCCGCCGAGCACCGTGCCGCCGATCCGCTCCAGGGCCCGCTGCCAGGTGGCGGCGTAGAACGGCTGCATCGTCAGCACCACCGTCATGGTGAGCCAGTGGGCGAACGGTCCGGCCCAGACCAGGGTCGCCCAGAGGGCGGGGGCCGCCACCACGGTGGCGCGCACGGCGTGGCGCAGGTTGGCGGAGGCGACGGTGAAGTTGGTGCTGAGCGGCCCGAGGAGCCGGGTTCCGAGGGGGAGGCTCGCCCGGCCCAGCAGGGCGCCGCCGGGCCGGTAGCCGTCCGGCGTCGAGAGCTTGGCGCCGATGCGGACGCGGTCGAGGATGCGGGTGGCGAGATCGTGCAGCCCGCGGTCATGGGCGAGGCGCCGGGTGCTGCGGTCGATCGCCCGGTCCAGGCGGGCGAGGTCGATCACGCTGTCGTCGCGGATGGCCCGCGCGATCACCCCGAGGAGCGGACGCAGGCGGCGCAGGAAGCGGCGGACCATGCGGCGCCGGCGCGGGTCCGGCTCGCCCTCGATCAGGTCCGAGACCGCGATCAGGGCGGCGAAGATCTGCTCGGCCGCCTCCAGGCGGATCAGGGCCTGGGCCGTGCGGTCGGAGATGCGCTCGCGGCTGCGGGCGAGGTCGACGATCACCGTGCGGGCCTGCTCGATCGCCTCGCGCACGCCCCGGCGATGGGCTCGGGCGTGGCGGTCGAAGGCCTGCAGGTCGAAGGTCTGGCGGTCGAAGATCTGGCGGGCGCCGCCCCGGGCGGCGGTCCTGGTCTCGAGCGTCTCCGGCCAGGCCAGGGAGGCGAGGTCCTCGAGATCGTCGCAGAGGCGGGTCAGGCGGCGCCAGACCTCGGCCACCGCGCGATGCGTCGGGCGGTAAGGGTGAAGCCGCCATAGGAGGAGCGCCAGCAGCGTCGCCCAGAGGCCTCCGGCGGTGAAGACCAGCCCGGCCACCAGGGCCTGGTCGGGCGTGAGCGGCCGGTCCAGGGCGAAGCACAGGACGAGGACCAGGACGTTGCCGGCGGCCTGGGCCTGCACCCCCCAGACCCGGGCATAGGTGCAGCCGAAGATGACGATGCCGGCGAGCGGCACCACCGGCACCGGCCCCAGCGGCTGCATCAGGCCGAACAGCCCCCAGATCATTCCGCCGAGGAGGGAGAAGACCGTGAGCACGAGGAGGCGCGAGCGCATCGGCCCGCCCGCATCGGCGAAGCACGCGAGATTCGCGGCGAGCGCCACGGTGAGGAGCGGCGGCCAGGGAAACCATTCGTGCAGCAGGATGACGAGGCCGAAGGCCAGGGCCGCCCGCACCCCGTCGACGAGGCTGAGGCCGCGGGGGTCGAGGCCGATCGGCAGGCGCGTGAGGTCGAGCCCCGGATTGGTCAGCGTCCCGCGCCCCCGCAGGAAGGCGGCCGCGCGCATCCGCCGGCGTCGGCCGGCCGCGGGGCCGGTCGGGGCGGGATCGGACGGGCCGGGAGCGGACCGGGCGGAAGAGGAGGGCATCGCGGACGAGGGGGACTCCCGGCGGGCGCAGGCCCGCCATACCTCCGCGATCTAGGGCGTCTGCGCCCCGCGTGGAACCGCCGGGCTCGGCACGGGAGCCCTGCGTGACGCGGGAGCCTTCCGTCGCCCGCAGCGCCCGGCGCCGGTGGCCGGGGTCAGATTGCGCTGCCCTTCTCGACCACCGTCGTGTCCACGACGTCCGCGGGCTCATAGAGCCAGCGCGTCATGGCGCCCGCCGCCATCGCACCGACGATCGGCGCGAGCCAGAACAGCCAGAGCTGCGCCACGTATTCGCCGCCCGCGATCAGGGCCGGACCGGTGCTGCGCGCCGGATTGACCGACGTGTTGGTCACCGGGATCGAGATCAGGTGGATCAGCACCAGGGCGAACCCGATCGGGATGCCGGCAAAGCCCGTCGCAGCCCCCTTCGAGGTGGTGCCGACGATGATGACGAGGAAGAAGAACGTCGTCAGGACCTCGGTGACGAGGCAGGCCGCGAGGTTGTATCTGCCCGGGCTGAGATCTCCGTAGCCGTTCGCCGCGAACCCGTTCGGGACCCAGCCGGCCTTGCCCGAGGCGATGGAATAGAGAACGCCGGCCGCCAGGAGCGCGCCCGTCACCTGGGCGACGATGTAGGGCAGGACGTGCCGGTTGGCGCAGCGATGGGCCGACCACAGCCCGAGGGTCACGGCCGGATTGAAGTGCCCGCCGGAGATGTGCCCCACCGCGTAGGCCATCGTCAGCACCGTCAGTCCGAAGGCCAGGGCGACCCCGAGGAAGCCGATCCCGAGTTCGGGGAAGGCCGCCGACAGGATCGCGGCGCCGCAGCCGCCGAAGGTCAGCCAGAACGTTCCGAAGAACTCGGCGGTCGCCCGCCGCATCGTATCGTGATCCATGACGATGCCTCCCGCTCGCAGGGTCGCGAGGCACTCGTCCCATGGCGGGTTCGCCGCCATCGCCGGCACGACGCGAGACCGAATCTCCTCCGCCGCCGCGCGAGCGGCGCACCATCTCAGGATTACACAGTCGCAGGACGACAGCAACGAAGCCGGACAATCAAATTGTCACGCATCCGCCCAGGGCCGAAACCTTTCGTGTTTCAGTTGTCGGCGACCGCGAACCGGACCGAAGACTGAACAGGACCGGGGGAAGGCCGGCGCGCGGGCCATCCCCCACGGGGTGACGTCCATCAGTCACGGCGTCGGGTCCGCATTGTTCGGACGCCGCGCGGATCTCCTCGCACTCCCGTCGGGTAAGGGCCGGAGCCTCCGCGGGTTTCGGTTCGGGGTCTGGAGGCGCGCCCCGACGCTGCGCGACACCCGCGCGAATCCGGCCCCCGCGAGGCTGGGCGGCGTCGCGGGGCCGAACCTTCGGACGTGGACGTTCCGTTCCGACCTCGGCCCTCAGGTCCCGGTCGTCAGAACGAACCCGGTCGTCAGAACTTGCCGCCGAGACCGACGCTGCCGCCCTGCCCCATCTGGGGGGCGAGGCCGCCGGAGCTCGACCGGCTCGTGGTCTCGCCCTCGATGTCCTCGCGGCGGATCCGGCGCTCCTCGTTCGCGGCAGCGCGGCTCTGGCCACCGGCGGAGCTCGGCAGGTTGAGGCGGCGCGTCGGCGCGGTCTGCAGCGGGCCCCCGTCGGGGTCGACCTCGGCGGAGCGGCTGCGCTGGGGACCCGGCACCGCGCCGCGCATGGAGGGCGGCGGCCCGACCTCCGTCTCGGGCATCACGCCGCCGCCGCCGCCGAGCGCTTGGCACCCGGCGAGCGCGGCGGCAACGAGCGCGACGGCGCAGGCTCTGGACGGAAGGGACATCGGGTCTGGTCCTCGGTAACACCGGCGACCGCATTCGGACGCCCACGCAAGCTATTCGCCTCTGTACGACGCAGATTTGTCGAAAACCAGACACGCTCCGGTGCGCAAGAGGATTGCGGCCACGCTTGGCCCGGTGCCAGAGTGCTGGTCTCGGAACCCAGATCGGTCGCAGCCCGGTCCGTTTCTTGCGCGCGATCGCGTCGTCCTGCTGTCCCCGGGGTCCGTTTCATCCCTCCCCGGGGATCGGCAGGAAGGGCCGCCGCTCGCGCGTCCCTTCCTGCCGCCCATCCACAACTTCGCCTTGGTCCACGCGCAATGAGGCCGGAACCGCCCGTCAGGCGGAACCCGCCGCCCAAGCTTCCATTGTGTCAGGCCGGCGAGACGCACCATTCGGGGAACGCGCGTGTTCAGAACTGTCCGGATGATCGCCACTGCGACGATCACCCTGTTGGCCGCCTCCGCGGCCGCCGAGACCCCGGCCGCGCCGGGCAAGGACGCCGCGCCGAGCTCCGGCGAGGTGACGACGGGCTCGTCCACGCCGCCGGCGTCCGCCCCGGTCCCGACTCCGGCGCCGCCAACCCAAGCTCAGCCGGCTCAAGTGCAGCCGGTTCAAGGGCCCGCGCAACCCGCTCCGGTTCCTGCCCCGGCGCCCGCCCAGCCGGCGGCGCCCGGGACGCCGCCCGTGGCCGGCCCGCCCGCGCCGAGCACGCCCGCCGCCGGGGCGCCCGCGACGGGCACGCCCGCCACCGTTCTCGACACCCAGGACTACGAGGGCGTCCTCGGCAAGGCTGTGCGCAGCTCCACCGGCGAGGATATGGGGCGGATCATCGACATCATCCTCGACAAGGACGGGCGTCCGCGCGCGGCCATCATCGATTTCGGCGGCTTCCTCGGCGTCGGCTCCCGCAAGATTGCGGTGGACTGGCGCGCCATGCGCTTCACCACCGACGGCAAGGCGAGCCGGCCGGTGCTCCAGCTCAGCCGCAACCAGGTCCGCGTCTCGCCGGAATACAAGCCGGGCGAGCCGATCGTGGTGCTCGGCCCGGCGAGCCCGGCCGCCCCGGCCGAGGGCGAGCAGGCGGCGGCCCCGGTCCAGGGTCCGCTCGCGCCGCCGGCGCCCGTCGCGTCGCCTCCGGCCGCCGGTCCCGCCCCGACGACCGCGCCCGCCGCCACGATGCCGCCCGCCCCGGTCGCCGCGCCGGCGCCTGAGAAAGCGCCGGACAAACCGGCCGAGAAGTCGCCGGATCGATGACGGTCCCGCTTCCGAAGGATCGCCGGGCCCTCAAGCCGCGGGAGGTGGCGCGTCCGGAGTTCCGGCCGCGGCCGCTCCCGCGCCGCGACGCCCTCACGGACGACGCCCCGTCGGCGACGGCAGCGGAGAACCCGGCCGACATGAAGGTGATCTCGCGCCGGAGCACGCGCGGCCTCGACGGGTTCGCGTTCTTCGTGGCGAACCTCCAGACCGGCTTCGGCCCGTTCCTGGCCGTCTACTTCACCCAGGCGAAGTGGACGCAGTCCGATATCGGCTTCGCGCTGACCGTCGGGAGCCTCGTGAGCCTGCTCGGCCAGGTGCCCGGCGGCGCCTTCGTGGACGCGGTGCACGCCCGCCGGTTCGCCGCCGGCTTCTCGGTCGTGGCCATCGCGCTGAGCGCCTTCGCGCTGGCGATGTGGCCGAACTTCCTCGTCGTGCTCCTGGCCATGGCCGCCCACTCGGCGGCGAGCTGCATCCTCACCCCCGCCATCGCGGCGATTAGCATCGGCCTCGTCGGGCATGCCCGGGCGGGCGAGCGGCTGGGCCGCAATGCCAGCTTCTCGGCCCTCGGCAATGCCGTGGCCGCCGCCGGCATGGGCGCCTGCGGCTACTACCTCTCGAACGACGCGGTGTTCTACCTGACCGCCGCCCTGATGGTGCCGACCCTGATCGCGCTGTCGCGGATCCGGCCGGAGGAGATCGACGGGCCGGCCCACGTCAAGGCGAGCGGGACCGCCGGCGCGGGCCAGGGCGAGGCCGGCCTGCGCGCCCTCCTCACCAACCGCGCGCTCCTGTGCTTCGGCGCCTGCATGACCCTTTTCTTCCTCGCCAACGCGGCGATGCTGCCGCTCGTGGGCAGCATGCTGACCCTGCGGGCCAGCGAGACCGCCACGGCGCTGATCGCCGCCTGCATCGTGGTGCCCCAGGTCGTCCTTGCGGTGTCGGCGCCCACCATCGGGCGACTGGCCGAGCGCTGGGGCCGCCGCCCGCTGCTGCTCCTCGGCTTCGCCGCCCTGCCGATCCGCGGGCTGCTCTTCGCCTACGTCGACAGCCCGGAACTCCTCGTGGCGGTGCAGGTCTTCGACGGCATCTCGGCGGCGGTGTTCGGCGTGATGGTGCCCCTCGTGGTCTCGGACGCCACCCGCAAGACCGGCCACTTCAACCTCGCCCTCGGCGCGGTCGGCACCGCCATGGGCATCGGCGCCGCCCTGTCCACCTCGCTCGCCGGCGTGATGGCGGATCGGCTCGGCAGCCACACCGCGTTCCTGGGCCTCGCGATCGTGGGCTTCGCGGCCTTCGCCCTCGTGGCGCTCATCATGCCCGAGACGCGCCGCGACCCCGCGGTGTAACCTCGGGCGGGTCTGCGGACGGATCCGGGCGGCATCGAATTCGCTTGCCGCTCAAGCGACGTTCAGGTTTGCACGCTAAAACGCGCAAACCTCCGCCAGACACTGCAACGCTTGCGTCCGCTTCGCGTTGCGAGTCCGGGGGGCTCCGAAACCTGTGTGGGGCACGCGCGGGAAACCAGGGTCCGCGAGGACGCCTTAACAGTAGCCGGTCCACCCTACGTCCGGGCGGGCCTCGAAACCGGGACGGTCACCGCGATGGAAGACCTCTGCGTTTATGCCGATAGGCCGTTCGCCTTCGTGGGACGCTATCTGCGCCGGCGCGCCCTGCCGCACCTCGTCATCCTGTGCGCCGTGCTCGGCGCCGTGGGCTTCTCCGTCAGCACGGACTATGCCCTGAAGGGCGTCGTGGATGCGCTGAGCAAGGGCCCGCAGGCCGGCCTGATCTGGGGCGCCCTCGCCCTTCTCATCGCCTTCATCGCGGCCGACAACATGCTCTGGCGCGTGGCGAGCCTCGTCGGCTCGTTCACCTTCGTGGGCGTCACCGGCGACATCCGGCGCGACCTGTTCCGGCACATGACCGGGCACTCGCCGACCTTCTTCGCCGACCGGCAGCCCGGCACCCTGGCCTCGCGCATCACCGCCACCTCGAACGCGATCTTCACGGTCGAGAACATGTTCGTGTTCAACGTGATGCCGCCCTGCGTCGCGGCCTTCGGCTCGATCCTCTACATCGCCACCGTCAACCTCACGATGGCCCTGGTGCTGGCCGGCATCTTCGCCGCCGTGGTGCTGCTGATGTTCAAGATGGCGGCGGCCGGAAAGCCGCTGCACCACGACTTCGCCGCCAAGGCCGCCTCGGTGGACGGCGAGATGGTCGACCTCGTCGGCAACATGCCGCTGGTCCGGGCCTTCTCGGCCTTCAAGCGCGAGTATACCCGCTTCGACGGGACCATCGGCCAGGAGATGCGCTCGCGCCGCTCCTCGCTGCTCTACCTCGAGAAGCTGCGCATCGTGCACGCCATCCTGACGGTGCTGGCGGTGCTCGGCCTGCTCTACTGGGCGATCACCATGTGGGAAGCGGGCCAGGCGACCAACGGCCAGGTCGTGCTCGTCTGCACCCTCGGCATCCGCATTCTCGCCGCGACCCGCGACCTCGCCGTGGCGCTGGTGGACGCGACGCAGCACACCGCCCGTCTCTCGGAGGCGCTCCACACGCTGCTGCAGCCCCACGACCTCATCGATCACCCGGAGGCGGAGCCGCTCACCGGCACCGGGGCCGAGATCACCTTCGACCACGTCGCCTTCTCCTACCCGGACGGGCGCGGCGTCTTCACCGACTTCGACCTCGTGATCCAGCCGGGCCAGCGGGTCGGCCTCGTCGGCAAGTCGGGCGGCGGAAAGTCGACCCTGTTCTCCCTGCTGCAGCGCTTCTACGACGCGCAGGGCGGCCGTCTCCTGATCAACGGCCAGGACATCCAGCGCATCACCCAGGAATCCCTGCGCGAGGCCATCACGGTGGTGCCGCAGGACGTCTCGATGTTCCACCGGACCCTGCGCGAGAACATCCGCTACGGCCGGCCCGATGCGTCGGACGAGGACGTCTGGAAGGCCGCGGCCGCCGCCCACTGCACCGACTTCATCGACGCGCTGCCCGAGGGCTTCGACACCATCGTGGGCGACCGCGGCGTGAAGCTCTCCGGCGGGCAGCGCCAGCGCATCGCCATCGCGCGGGCCATCCTCAAGGACTCGCCGATCCTGCTCCTCGACGAAGCGACCTCGGCCCTCGACGCCGAGTCCGAGGAGGCGATCCGCCATGCCCTCGCCAATCTGATGAAGGGCCGCACGGTCATCGCGATCGCGCACCGCCTCTCGACCCTGAGGGACTTCGACCGGATCGTGGTGCTGGAAGGCGGCCGTATCATCCAGGATGGGTCGCCCGACAAGCTGACGCACCTCGACGGCTTCTACCGCGAGCTGATGAAGAAGGAATCCATGTCGATGGCGCTCGCCGCCGCCTGAGGCGCGCGGGACGACGCACCCGACCCGTCGACACCGACTGGCGCCCTCCCCCCCCCGCGGGGAGGGCGTTTCGCCGTTGGGATGCGAAGCCGGCCCCGCTGGGCGGGCTCCTGGGCGCGCACCGCGATCCGAGCGGTTCGGCCGCGCGCGAAACCGTTCGGCGCGGTCGCCCGCGCCGTCGGGATGGTCCGGCGGGACGCCGTCGGCTCAGTTGTGCGACTGGATGAAGTTGCGCACCAGCGGGTAGGTCTGGCTCTCCCACTTGCGGCCCGAGAAGACGCCGTAATGGCCGACGCCGGCCTGGAGGTGATGGCTCTTCATGTGGTACGGCAGGCTGGAGCAGAGGTCGTGCGCCGCCATGGTCTGGCCCACGGCGCAGATGTCGTCGCGCTCCCCCTCGACCGTCATGAGCGCGGTCTTGCGAATGGCGCCCATGTCGATCGGATTGCCACGATAGGTCAGTTCGTTCTTGGCCAGGGTGTAATCCTGGAACACGGTCTTGACCGTCTCGATGTAGAACTCCGCTGCGAGGTCGAGGACGGCGAAATACTCGTCGTAGAAGCCCTCGATCTGGCGCGCCTTCTCGGTCTCCCCGTTGGCGAGATGCCAGAACAGGTCGGCATGGCCCTGGACGTGGCGCTTGGCGTTCATCGAGACGAAGGCCGAGACCTGCATGAAGCCCGGATAGACCCGCCGCCCGGCGCCCTTGTGCCGCTCGGGCACGGTGGCGATCAGGTTCTTCTCGAACCACGCGATCGGCTTCGAGGTGGCGAGGTGGTTCACCGAGGTCGGCGAGATCCGGCAATCCACCGGGCCGGCCATCAGCGTCATGCTGCGGGGATGCGCCACGTCCTTCGAATGCGCCATCACGGCCGCGGCGGCCAAAGCCTGCACGGCCGGCTGGCACACGGCGACGAGATGGGCCCCCTCCCCGATCACCCCGAGGAACTGCACGAGGTGGTCGACATAGTCGTCGAAGCCGAAGGGGCCGGCCTCGAGGGGCACGTCGCGGGCATTGTGCCAGTCGGTGATGTAGACGTCGTGATCGGGCAGCAGGGTGCGCACCGTGCCGCGCAGCAGCGTGGCGAAATGGCCCGACAGGGGCGCCACCACGAGGACGCGGGGCTGATCGGTGTCGATGTCCTTCTTGAACCGCAGCAGGGTCCCGAACGGCGTCGCGAACGCCGTCTCCTCGGTCACCGGCACCTCGCGGTTGCCCACCGTCACGCTGTCGATGCCGTAGGCGGGCCGCGAGAAGGTCAAGCCGGCCCGCATCATCATCCGGGCACCGGCCGACCACCAGCTCAGCGGCTCCTTGAAGCCGGCCGCGGTCCAGGGCGAGACGGCGTCGTGGACGAGCCGTCCCCAGGCGCGCGTCTGCTCCGCCAGATCCGACTGGGCATCGAAGGCACGATAGAGCATGCAGCCCGAACTCCTACGCGAACGGTCAAATCGCAGATCGTCCGCGGCAAGCGGGCGCGACGGCAGAGCCGCCGACGATGGGGCGCTAGGCTGCGGCAGGCTGGGCCCGGACGCAACGGCCTTAACGTGTGATATCCTGCGGTTGTTGTGCGTATGCATCACCGGAGACATGTCGCACGTCGCATCGGAATAACAGGTGAACAACGGATCGCCGGTGGTCGTGACTGTGAAAGGTCAACCGTCACGCTGGGAAAAAGCTCCCGTGTCCGCCGAGCATGCGGCGGGTGAACCGGAAACATCCTGCGTGTCGGGGCCTCGGGCGGCACAAGTCTTGGATCACGTGTCGGCGAGGGACCAACAGGGGGGACGGATCGATGCCCGCGGCAACGCTGACGATTTCAAGCCGGAACTACTCGTCGTGGTCGCTGCGGGGTTGGCTGGTCTGCCGCATGGCCGGCCTCGACTTCGAGACGGAGCTTCTGTCGGGGAACGACGCCTCCACCCGGGCGGAGCTGCTGCACCTGTCGCCGTCGTTCCTCGTGCCCCGCCTGGTCCACGGCGAGATCATCGTCTGGGACACTCTCGCCATCGCCCAGTATCTCAACGAGATCCGTCCCGAGGCGGGGTTCCTGCCGCCCGATGCGGTGGCGCGCGCCCATTGCCGCTCGATCTCGGGCGAGATGCATGGCGGCTTCATCAACCTGCGCTCCGCGCTGCCGATGAACCTCAAGGCGCGCCACGCCAACTTCAGGGTCTTCAACGGCGCGCGCGGCGATATCGAGCGCATCATCACGATCGTCGACGAATGCCTGGGGCGCTACGACGGCCCGTTCCTGTTCGGCGAGACGCCGAGCCTCGCCGATGCCATGTACGCCCCCGTCTGCACGCGGTTCCGCACCTACGACGTGAGCCTGCCGCGCCGGACCGAGGCCTATCGCGACACCATCCTGGCCTGGCCGCTGATGACGGAATGGGCGGCGGACGCGGCGCGGGAGCCCGACGAGATCGAGGAACTGGACATGGAGTTCTAAGTCTCGAGCTCCGAGGCCCCGAGGTCCGAAACTCCGCGTTCCGAAGCGCCGCGACGTCGGGGCCACAAGGGTCCGGGGCGCCGCGTCGGCGCCCCGCCGTGCCTACGTGCGCGGTGGCACGTCGTCCCGGTCGGACGCGTCCCATATCACGCTCACCGCAGTCGAGACGCAGGGACATACGGTCCTCGCCTCCCACAAGAGTGATATTCTTTCGATGAAACATCGTCTTTTCGCCCTCGCCGCCGCGACTGTTCTTGCCGTTGCGGCCCCGGCGACCGGCAGCTTCGCGCTCGATCGCGTCGCGCCGACCTACGGCGATGTGCCGGCGTCGCGCTACGACGACATCACGACGGGGTCGATCCGCTCCTACGACGTCCCGGTGACCGGCCGTTGTGCGGACAATTCGGCGAGCCAGGGCAACGCCAACCAGCAGAACTTCCCGGTCCAGCAATACGGCCAGACCTCGGGCGGCCCGCGCTGCTGACGCCCTGACGGGGTGACGCAAGCCGGCGCGGAGCGCCCGGCCTCGCGGTAAGGCCCGCCCCGGGAGGGGCGGGCCTTCTTTGCTTCTGCGCCCCTCCGGCGCGATCAGGCGGCGGCGGCGCGGTGATCCGCATCGACCATGACGCCCGCTGGGGTCGCCTGGGCGGTGGCGGCGCGCGGCAGTTCGATCCGCGCCGTGAGGCCCCGCGGGGTCCGGTTGCGCAGAGTGAAGCGACCCTCGTGCGAATCCGCGATGGCGAGCACGATGGACAGGCCGAGGCCGAAGCCGCTGGCGGTGTCGAGGTTGCGCGCCCGGTCGCCACGCACGAAGGGCTGGAGCATCGCGTCCCGCTCCGCCTCCGGGATGCCGGGGCCGTCGTCGCTGACCTCCACGGCGACGCCGCGCTCGGTCTGGGTCACCGTCAGCCGCGCCGCGCCGCCATACTTCACCGCGTTGTCCACGAGGTTCATGATCGCGCGCTGAAGCTCCTCCGGTCGGCCCTGGACCAGCACGTGGCGGGTCTCGGCCACCCGGACGTCGGCGCCGATATCGGCGAACTCGTCGGCGACGGTCTGGACGATGGAGGCGAGGTCGATCAGCATCTTCGCGCCCCCCTCCGGGCCGTGGCCGTCCCGCACGAAGGACAGGGCCGCCTCCACGAGGCCGTTCATCTGGTCGAGGTCCCGCAGGGTCATGGTCCGCGCGTGATCGTCCTCGATGAACTCGGCGCGCAGGCGCAGGCGGGTGATCGGGGTGCGCAGGTCGTGGCTGATGGCCGCGAGCATCTGGGTGCGGTCGTCGATCAGGCGCCGCACGCGGGCCCGCATCCGGTCGAGGGCGCGGGACAGGGCGACGACCTCGCGCGGGCCGTTCTCGGGCAGATCCACCAGGTTCATGCGGGTGCCGAACACGTCCGCGGCCTCGGCGAGGCGCGCCAGGGGCGCCGTCAGCGCCCGCGTGGCCCAGAGGCAGATCAGCGAGACGGCCACGCCCAGGAACACGAAGGTGAAGATGATCGCGCCCTGCCGCATGGGCGGGCGGTCGTCGTCCGGCACCAGGGCGGAGAGCCGGGCGCCGCCCGGCGTCGCGAGGCCCACGCGCACGCCCGTGGGCGCCTCCGCCGGTCGCTTGGCCGCCGACAGGTCGGTGATGGCGAGGGGGCGTCCGAAGCCGTCGCGCAGGCGCTGGACCACGAAATGATCGCCGATCCGATCGCCGCCGGCCGGCTCCGTGGCGGCCCCGGAATCGGTCGCGTCCCAGGGCTCGATCCGCAGGGTCGGCAGCATCCGGGCGGCGTTGGCCAGGAGCGCCGGGCGATCGGCCGGGCTCGCACCGTCGAGGAGGCGGGCGACGGTGGCGAGGCGGTTCGCGGCGACGCCGGGATGGTCGTCGGGCCGCCAGGGCTCGCGCAGGGTGAAGAACGCCAGCGTCGCCATGGCGTGGGCCAGGACCACGGCGGCGACGATGAGCAGGGCGATCTGCCCGGCGACGCTCGACGGCACGAGGGTGCGCAGGCGGCTCCAGGGGGGCCTCATGTACGGGTGACCTCGGGCGTGAAGAGATAACCACCGGAGCGGATGGTGCGGATGATCTCCGGGTTGCGCGGATCCGGCTCGATCTTCTGGCGGATGCGGCTGATCAGGACGTCGATGCTGCGCTCGAACGGGCCGGCGGCGCGCCCCTGCGTCAGGTCGAGGAGCTGGTCGCGGGAAAGCACCCGGCCGGGACGCAGGCAGAGGGCGTGCAGCAGGTCGAACTCCGCCCCCGTGATGGCGATGCGCGCGTCCTCCGGGCTGAGGAGCTGGCGCAGGGAGACGTCGAGGGTCCAGCCCAGGAAGTGGAGGCGGCGTACGCCCTCCTCCGCCTCGGCCTCCGTGCCCGAGCCCCGCCGCAGGATGGCGCGGATGCGTGCCAGGAGCTCGCGCGGGTTGAAGGGCTTGCCAAGATAGTCGTCGGCGCCGATCTCGAGGCCGATGATGCGGTCGATCTCCTCGGCCTTGGCGGTGAGCATCAGGATGGGGATGCGCGAGGTGGCGCGCAGGCGTCGGCACAGGCTCAGGCCGTCCTCGCCCGGGAGCATCAGGTCGAGCACGACGAGGTCGACCCGGGCATCGGCCAGGACCTTGTCCATGGCTGCCCCGTCCCCGGCGAGGCTGACCCGGCACTCGTTGGCGCGCAGGTAGCGGGCGACGAGGGCGCTGATCTCGCGGTCGTCCTCCACGAGAAGGATGTGCGGATGGGTCGTGGTCGTCTGCGTCATGGTCCCGAGCATCGCGGCTCCCTCCGCATCCGGGGCCGGTGCCCGGCTCTCCTGCGGATCTGTCAACGCGCGACTATGCGCCGGCACGCCCGGAGTTCGAAGGGCCGGCGGGGCAGGATTTTGTAAACGCCTGTTTCGCCCGGCCCCATCGGACAACGGCGGAAACATTCCCGTCGGGGCTCCCGAAGCACCGGCGCGGATTGCCGGGACGCGCGGGGATTCTTATGTCGTGCCGCACAGGCGCCGGTCTCGTGGCCGTCACGGACGGATGGCGGCCTCATTGCTCCGGGAGACGACGATGCAAGGCTCGAATCGGCTGTTCGACGATTTCGCCCGCCTGATGACCGATGCCGCCGGCGCCGCGCAGGGCGTGCGCCGCGAGGCGGAGACGGTGTTCAAGGCCCAGGTCGAGCGCCTGATCCGCGACATGGACATCGCCTCCCGCGAGGAGCTCGACGTGCTGCGCGACCTCGTCTCGGCGCTGCGCAGCCAGAACGACGCCCTGGCCGCCCGGATCACCGCGCTCGAGGCGAAACTCGGCCCCGAGCCCGTGGCCGGAGCCAGCGAGGCGATCTGATTCCAGGTTGATTCGCGGGGGCTCCGGCCCCGCCACGCTTGTGCACAGGAAGGAACGGTGGACGGTCGCTTTCCTGTTCACCGGCTTCCCGGGCCGCTTTGAAACGCGAGTCCGGCACGGTCTATAGTGGGTCATGACCTGATTCGCTCCTGCCCCGAAACGCCCTGAACCGAACAGAATCGTTCCCTGCCACACCCGTCCGGGTGGGCGTGGAGCAAGTCCGGAACAGAGGGCCGACGGTCACCGGAGCGCGTTTCACAACGACTTCGCCGATCTTCGACGAGATCGACACACTGGACCGCCATGACCCAACTCCACATCGAAGATCACGATCGGCACGAGCATCCCCTCGACATCGTCGAGCGCCTCGCGTCGCTGCGCGACTGGATCTTCGACCGGGCCGAGACCGACGAGATGTCCGTCTCCGTCGCCGGGCGCTGGGCCGACTACCACGTGGCCTTCACCTGGATCGAGGACGTGGAGGCGCTCCATGTTGCCTCCGCCTTCGACCTCAAGGTGCCGGAGCGCCGGCGCACCGAGATCCTGACGCTGGTCTCCCTGGTCAACGAGCAGCTGTGGGTCGGGCATTTCGACCTGTGGTCCACCGACAACGTCGTGATGTTCCGCCACTCGCTGCTGCTGACCGGCGGCGCGGCCCCGACCCAGGGCCAGTGCACCATGATGCTGAAGTCGGCGGTCGATGCCTGCGAGCGCTATTACCAGGCCTTCCAGTTCGTGCTCTGGGCCGGCAAGTCCGCCCGCGAGGCCCTCGACGCGGTGCTGTTCGAGACCGAAGGCGAGGCGTGAGCGCGCCCGTCGACGCCGCCCTCCCCGCCTCCCTCACCCTGGTGGGGGCCGGCAAGATGGGGGGCGCCATGCTCTCCGGCTGGCTGGCGGGGGGGCTCGACCCCGCCCGGACCACGATCCTGGATCCGCAGGCCTCCCCCGAACTGCAGGCGCTCTGCGCCGCGCGCGGGCTCGCCCTGAACCCCGCCGCGCCCCCGGTCGCGGAGGCCCTCGTGCTCGCCATGAAGCCCCAGGGGCTGGAGGCCGCGGCGCCCGCGCTGGCGCCGCTGATCGGTCCCGGAACCCTGGTGGTGTCGGTGCTGGCGGGCAAGACCATCGCCAACCTGCGCGACCGCCTGCCCGGCGCCCGCGCCATCGTGCGGGCGATGCCGAACCTGCCCGCCAGCATCGGACGGGGGGCCACCGGCGCGGTGGCCAGCCCGGAGGTCGATGACGGGCAGCGGGCGCAGGCGCACGCGCTCCTCGCCAGCGTCGGCCTGGTGGAGTGGCTCGACGACGAGGGGCTGATCGACGCCCTGACGGCCGTGTCGGGCTCCGGGCCCGCCTACGTCTTCCTCCTGGCCGAGGCGATGGCCGAGGCGGGCATCGCCGCCGGCCTGCCCGCGGACATGGCCACGCGCCTCGCCCGCGAAACCGTCTCGGGGGCCGCCGCGCTCCTCGCGGCCGATCCCCGGGATGCCGCGCGTCTGCGCCAGGATGTGACCTCGCCGGGCGGCACCACCGCCGAAGCCCTCGCGGTGCTGATGCGCAGCGGCGGCCTGCCGGACCTGATGCGCGAGGCCGTGGACGCGGCGCGGCGCCGCGCCGGGGCCCTCGCGGGCTGAGCCGGACCTGACGATCCGGCCGCGGGACCCTACATGAAGGCCTGATTGGACGAGGATCGCACGACCATGGCCAAACGCCCCGGCTCTCCCAAGCCCGAGACCCAGACGACCGAGACGGACTCAGCCGACACCCTGCCGGTGGCGACCGCAGCGCCCGAGAAGGCGCTGCCCCCGCGCGAGGCGGCCGTCGAGGCGCTGATGCGCCTCGCCGCCGAGCAGCCGTGGAACGACATCGAGATCGGCGACATCGCCCGGGAGGCCGGCCTGACGCTGGCGGAGTTCCGCGACCTGTTCCCCTCGAAGGGCGCCGTACTCGGCGGCCTGTCGCGCCTCATCGACCGCGCGGTGCTGGAGGGCGACACCGCCGATCTCGCCGACGAACCGACCCGCGAGCGCCTGTTCGACGTGCTGATGCGCCGCCTCGACGCGATGACGCCCTACAAGGACGCCCTGCGCCGGATCTCCTACGCCCTGCGCGGCGATCCGCTCTCGATGCTGGCGTTGAACGGCGTCGCGCTGAACTCGCACCGCTTCATGCTGGCCGCCGCCGGCATCAACACCGAGGGTCCGCTCGGCCGCCTCAAGCTCCAGGGCGTGGTCATTGCCTTCGCCCGCACGGTGGAGGTCTGGCTGGACGACGACGATCCGGCCCTGGCGCGCACCATGGCGCGCCTCGACAAGGAGATCCGCAACGGCGAGCGCTTCATGGAGCGCGCCGACGATGCCCGCCGCCTCACGGCCCCCTTTCGGGCGCTCGGCCGCTCGCTGCTCGACCGCGGCGGCCGCGCGCGCCGGGAACGGCACGCGGCGGACGACCGCAACGAGGATGCGGGCAATCCCCTCGGCGGCGACCCGGCCGCGGCGATCTGAGGCCCTAGGCCCCGGCCGGGCAATCGGTCTCGCCAAGATGGACGGCGAGCCAGACCGTCGGCCGGTCGGGATCTGTGAAGGTGACGCGGTGCACGCACCCGGCCGGGATGAACAGGGTATCGCCCGGCCCGAGCGCGACCTCTGAGTCCGCCAGCGCGACGCGGGCTGCACCCGCGAGGAGCAGCACCCACTCGTCGTGGGCTTGGCGATAGGGCTCGTCCGGCGGCGTGACCTGGCCCTGCGAGACGATGCGCTCGATCCGGCAGCCCGGCCGCGCGAGAAGTTCGGTGAAGACCTCGCTCGCCGCGGCGTCGGGCAGGTTCGCGAGCAGGTTGCCCGCGTGGGCGAGGCGGGTCATGCGGCGGATCCTGATCGTTTGGGCGACTGAAGAAGGGTTCCGACATGAGCGGCCGGAACCGGATTTGCCCGACTGGCCCGTGAGGGTCCGCCATGGACGGGTGTCGGCCCCTCTCGTCGTTTTGCGGACCTGATCCTAACATCGCCTCGGCCTCAGGATAGGCCAACAGTCCGCGTGAAGGGCTCAGCCCATTCGTCGTCGTCTGATCATTCCCCGACTTCCTGCCCGAGAACGCGGACAAAGGGCGCTGAGGAAGGAAGGATTCGATGACGGCTACGCTTCCGTCGAGCGGCGCTTGCCCCCGCGCACTCCCCGACCGCCCCAACCTCGAACACCTGCGAAATGAAGCCAAGTCTCGGTTGAAGCAGATGCGTGCCGCCGATCCGACAGCGCAGCTCGCGATGGTGCAACGCGATCTCGCCCGTGACTACGGTTTCCCCAGTTGGCGCCGGCTCCGGGCGGAGGTCCGGCGGTTGACCGAGGGGCGGACGGAGACCGACAAAGACCGCATGGAGCGGCTCAGGATCGGGCAGGCGCGTCCACGAACGGAAGTCCGGATCGATCCAAAGGTCGAGGACGGATACGTCGGCTTCTACGAACTGACTCCCAAGACCATCATCGTTGTACAGCGGGACGCGAACGATCTCATCGTTCGCGTCACAGGACAGTCGTTTTACTCGATCATCCCGGAAAGCAGTCGAAAATTTTCTATCGAAATCGCAATATCCAGGCACAGATCAGCTTCATGGTCGGTCCGGATGGCACCGCGACTGCCGCCATCCTTCATCAGAACGGGCTTGAACAGACCTCTCCGCGGATCAGGGAAGACCGGGCGAACGCCACCGAGGCACGGCGGGAGGCGCGGCAGGCTGCGAATACGCCGGCCCCTGGAAGTGAAGCGGCTCTGCGTCGGATCATCGAGGCGACTCAGCGGGGCAGCCCGGAACTCGCGCGCATGAGCAAGCCGCTCGCACGGGCGTTCAAGGAGCAGTTGCCGGACAACATGAGGACGGTGAGGTCCTGGGGCGACCTCGTGTCGATCGCCTTCAAGGGCATCTCTCGCGTCGACGACAGCGATGTCTTCACCGTCAAGTTCTCTGCCGCGCACAGCGAATGGCGGCTCTCCATGAACGACCCGGAGACGATCGAGAGCGCCAGTTTCCGATTGGCTCCCTAAGACAGGTGCACGGTGCGGGGCGTGCGTCGACCGGCGACGGCGGGGCCCCCTGCCGTCGTAATGGACCACGCAGCCGGCCGGCACGCCTGCCGGCCATCATCCGTCAGGCCCGGCCGAGGAGCCGATGGACCTGCCAGGTCAGCATCATGCTGGCCACCATCAGGGTGGCGTACAGGAGGTGGAGGAGAAGCGGCGCGTCGTGCATCGGCTCGAACCCGTGGGCTTCGGTGCGAGGGAGCACGTCTCCTCGCAACAACCGCGCCACGCGCCCGGGACCAAGCGCCGGGCCAAGCGCCCGGGGCGAAGTGTCGGACCAAGTGCCGCCGGCCCCTGCCCCGCTCAGGCCGCCGCGGCGGGGTTCGCGTCGAAAGCCTTGGCGGAGGCGAGGCGCGTCAGCACGGCGAGCAGGTCGGTCTGGGTGATGATCCCGTGGATCCGGCGGTCCTCGCCCGTCACCACCACCGCATGCGCGTGCCCGTTGGTCAGGGGCTCCACCAGGCTCAGCACGGGCTCGGCCGCCCGGGCCGTGTGCGCCTCGGACATCACCTGCGCGAGGCTGCCCTCCCCGCGCAGGGCCAGTTCGCGCAGGCCCAGGGTTCCGGCGAGGCGGCCCGCCTCGTCCACCACCGGCAGGGTCCGGATGTTGTGCCGGAGCAGGAGGTCGCGTGCCCGGGCGAGCGACTCGTGCAGGCCGATCGTCACCACGTCGCGGGACATCACCGCGCCGCAGTCCAGGGCCCCGTGCGCCCGCACCAGGGCCTGGCTCTCGACCTCCCGCAGCAGCCGGTCGAGGTCGCTGCGGTCGATGTCGAGGGTCTCGTTGAGGTTGAGGAGCGCGGCGTCGACGTCGCGGGCGTTGAAGCCGACCCGGATGGGGGCCGGCAGGTCGGTCGTGCCGTGCAGGTTGGCCGGGGGGGCCGACGGGACGTGCGGATAGGTGCGCCCGGAAATCCGGTGGAAGGCGATGCCGAGGCTGACCAGGATGATGGAGTTCAGGCAGACCGGCACGAAGGGGAACAGGAAGCCCGAGGAGGCGATGGCCGGGCCGCCGATGAGCGCGGTGAGCGCCGCGGCCCCGCCCGGCGGATGCAGGCTGCGCGTGAACGACATCGCCGCGATGGCCAGCGAGACGCCGACCCCGATGGCCAGCACCGGATTGGGGATGAAGTGGGCGGCGGTCACGCCGATCAGGGCCGAGATCGTGTTGCCGCCGATGATCGGCCAGGGCTGGGCCAAGGGGCTCGCCGGCACGGCGAAGAGCAGCACCGCCGTGGCCCCCATGGGCGCCACGATAAGGGGAATGTATGGGCCTTGCCCGACCATCCAGCCGGTCACGAGTCCCGTCAGGGCGATGCCGATGAGGGCGCCAAGGCAGCCGATCAGGCGCTCGCGCAGGGTGGCGCCGGCCAGGATCGGCCGGAACAGACGGGCGCCGAGCAGCGCGCCGGCCGGGCGGTCGGGACCGGTAGGGTCTGACATCCTCTCCCCCTCGCTCGCGATGCGCGCGCTGCACGAGCGAACGCTGAAAATGCAGGCCGACGTCTCTGGTATACCAGTGCGACCTTACAGGGCGAGGTCAGAATTGCAAACGGTTCGGGCAGATTGCCCACCTCGACGGCAGAGCCCCGCGCAGGGCGGCGAGCGGTTTTCCGGAGACCGGCCCGGTTCGGCGCAAGCCGGCACTCCGATGGCGGGTTCAGGCCGGCGGATCGGACCGGCCGGGCTCGACGATGACGTTGGGCGGCGTCGGCCCGGCCCCGCCCAGGATCTTGCGCAGGCCGCGGGCGCGGATGCGGCCGGCGCGACGGCGGGTTTCCGGCACGGTCCCGTGTTCCCGCGCCACATCGGCCACGTCCGCGTGGGCGATCAGGCCGTGCTCGGCGGCATGCTCGGCCATGGCGAGGCTGTCGGCGGCCAGAACCAGGCTGCTGCCGGCCGCCTCCACTGCCTCGGCGAGCTTGGCGATCTCTTCCAGCCGGCCCGCATCCCGCGAGACGTTGCGGATATAGACCGCGGCCACTCGGCCGGGATAGGCCGCGACGATGCCCGCGTAGACCTCGGGATCGTGCTGGCCGCTGTCGCCGATGAGCACGAAGGGCAGGTCGTGGTAGAGCGTCAGCATGTGGTCGATGAGGTGGCGCTTGTGATCCTCGGCCCGGCGCGGCAGCGGGCTCGTCCAGGACAGACCCCATTCGCGCAAGAAGAGCACCGGCCCGACCGGGATCCGATGCATGACGAAGAATTCGCTGAGCATGTCGTAGATGCCCCACGGCGCCCGGGAGACGTAGAGCATGGGATTGCCCTCCGCCCCGCACGGCCCGGCATAGAGCGCCCGGTACAGGGCGGCGGCCCCCGGGAAGGCGACCCGGTTCTCGGCATCCTCCACGAACAGCCGCCAGAGCATCTTGACCTTGTTGGCCACGCCCGTGTGCATGATCGTGTCGTCGATGTCGCTGATCACCACCCGCCGGCAATCGACCGAGGGGATGAACACCTGCGCCTTCGCCCGCACGGGCTCGGGGCCGGCCAGATCGAGCTCCAGGCTGTGCCAGGAGGCCTGCGGCGGCGCGGGCAGGTTCGGGCGCAGGTGGACGCGGAAGTAGCCGTCCCGGTCGGTGACGACCTGCTCCTCGCAGCCGAAAAAGCGCGCGGTGAGCGCGGCACCCGCCACCGTGCGGCGGGTGATGCGGCGGCGGATGTCGCGCAGCTCGGCGGCCCAGCCCTCGTCCGGCGCGTCGGCCGCCCGGCTCGACTGCCGAAAGACCCGGCCGATGAGGAAGACCTCGTCGCGGGAGCCGTAGCCCCGATAAGTTTCCACCACCGTCCCGGCGCGGCCTTGAGACCGTCGAACCGGCTTGGCCAGCAGGCGCAACGCCTGCAGGGTGCCTTTCGCGAACCGGGCGACCCCCTGTCGGCCGGTCATGGTTGCGTCGTCATCGTCGTGGGCCCCGTCTCGACATCGTCGGTTCAATGCCCGGCGCCGGCAAAGGTTCGCCGCGGGGCATCGCCGCCGTCGCCGGGAGGGCTGTGGAGCATGCGTGCCATGCCGTCGCGCGAACGGAACTCGGCCATGTCCCTCCGGTTCACCCCATGCACCCTGCGTTCCGGGTGATGTCAGCGTCGAGTCTCCATGCATCTCCCCACCGACGACAGCGGCCATCCCCTGGCCGTGGAGTTCCAGGATTTCATCCGAAGCCAGCCCTTCCCCTGCGTCGGCGCGAAATCGGCCCTGTCGAAGGGCCAGATGAAGATCGTCGTGGCGCGCAGCATCGCCTCGAGCTGGGACGATCCCCGGCTCTATCCCGCCCTTCTCGCCTTCATCTGCCGCTACCGGGCCAAGCCCGACCTGTTCCAGAGCTTCGCCGTGATCTTCGAAGGTCCGACGGACCTCGGCGAGGAGGCCTTCGAGCGCCACCTCTGGGACCGCGTGCAGTCCCTGTCGGACAAGGACGCGTTCCTCGGCCAGCGCTACGACACCCGCGTCGAGGCCGACCCGAACGACCCGCACTTCTCGCTCTCCTTCGCCGGCGAGGCGTTCTTCGTGGTCGGCATGCATCCCGGTGCCAGCCGGCCGGCCCGGCGCTTCCCGCACCCGGTCCTGGTGTTCAACCTGCGCGCCCAGTTCGAGCAGCTGCGCGCCGAGGGGCGCTACGAGAAGCTGCGCAGCGCGATCCTCTCGCGCGACGAGGCGCTGGCCGGCTCGATCAACCCGATGCTCGCCCGGCATGGCGACGCCTCGGAGGCGCGCCAGTACAGCGGCCGCGCCGTCGACGCCGACTGGGTCTGCCCGTTCCGCGGCCGCGACGCGGAGGCCCGCGATGCCGCCTGAGCCCCGCCCGCACCCATCGACCATGCACGAGATCGCGCCGCGCTCCGGCGTCGCCTTCACCCTCGACAAGGGCGAGCGCCTCACCGTGATCGACCCGCAGGGCGAGCAGGTGGCCGACCTCCTCGCCTTCGTCCGCGGCGACCTCGACGAGGTGATCTCCTCGGGCCGGACCCTTGATTATGCCAGCCGGATCTACCTCACCACCGGCGACCCGATCTATTCCAACCGCTCGAATGTGCTCCTGCGCATCGTCGCGGACACGGTGGGCCGCCACGACTTCCTGCTGACCCCGTGCTCGGCCGACACCTTCCGGATCATCTACGGCGACACCCACCCGCACCGGGGCTGCTTCGGCAATCTCGCGGCGGCGCTGGCGCCCTACGGCGTCGTGCCGGACCGGATCCCGGTGGCCTTCAACGTGTTCATGAACGTCACCGTCGATGGCGGCACGGGCGACTTGAAGGTCGAGCCGCCCCTGAGCCGGGCGGGCGACCACGTCACCTTCGAGGCGGAATGCGACCTCGTGATCGGGCTCACCGCCTGTTCGGCCCTGCAATCGAACAACAACAGCTTCAAGCCGATCCGCTACCGCATCGACCCGGCCCGCCTCTGAAGCGGGTGCCCGACGGGGCCGCGCCCGTGCTATGGGCGGCGCCCGGCGCCCCCTCTCCCGGGGGGCCCCGTTGTGAACAGGTCGAAGCGAGTCCCATGCGAACCATCGTCTATGCCGACGGCGGATGCGATCCCAATCCCGGCCCCGGTGGCTGGGGCGTCGTCATCGAGGCCGAGAACGGCCGCATCGAGCTCTGCGGCGGCGACCGGGCCACCACCAACAACCGCATGGAGCTGACCGCGGCGATCAACGCCCTGCGTCACTTCCCCGAGGGCGCGCAGATCGAGATGCGCTGCGACAGCCAGTACGTCATCAAGTCGGTGACCGAGTGGATGCGCGGCTGGAAGGCCAAGGGCTGGCGCACCGCTACCGGCCCGGTGAAGAACGTCGAGCTGATGCAGGAGCTCGATGCCCTGGCGGCCCGGCGCGACGTGCGCTGGACCTGGGTCCGGGGCCATGCGGGCGAGGCCGGCAACGAACGCGCAGACCGGCTCGCGGCGCAGGGCCGGCGCGAGGCCCTCGGCCTGCCGCTGCGCCCGGAGAGCGGACCGGCACCGCTCACCGGAACGGCCGCCCTGCGCGCGGCGGTTGCCCCGGCTGTCTCGCAGGCGGTCTCGCAGGCGGCCTTGGCCACAGCGCCCGCCGCGTCCGAGCCCGCCCCGGCGCGCACGAGCGCGATCCCCCTCGATCTCGGCCTCGGCCTGGAGGTCTCGCGCGCCGCGAAAGCCTCCGGCCTGACGCCGCAGGCCTACGTGGAACGGGCGGTGCGGCTCGCCCTCGACCTCGGCCCCGAGGGGCTGGAGCGGGCCCGCGCCGACCTGCGCGGCGCCAAGGCTGCCAACGCGGGCAAGGGCGTCTCCACCCCTTGAGTCCAGCGGGCGATCCCCTCGGCGCACGCCTCCCGGCCGGCTTCTTCGCCCGCCCGGCGGCGGACGTGGCCGCGTCCCTCATCGGCTGCGACCTGCGGGTGGACGGGATCGGCGGGATGGTCGTCGAGACGGAGGCCTATGACCGGAGCGACCCGGCCTCGCACAGCGTCAACGGCCCGACCCGGCGCAATGCCAGCATGTTCGGGCCGCCGGGGCACGCCTACGTCTACCGCTCCTACGGCCTGCACTGGTGCCTGAACCTCGTCTGCGAGCCGGGCAGCGCGGTCCTGATCCGGGCGCTGGAGCCCCGCCACGGGCTCGACGCGATGGCGGCGCGGCGGGGGCTGTCCGATCCGCGCCTGTTCTGCGCCGGGCCCGGCCGCCTCTGCCAGGCGCTGGCCGTCAGCCTCGCGATGGACGGCCTGGCCCTCGACGCGCCCCCCTTCGCGCTGGCCGCCCCCGAGACGGCGCCGGCCTGGATCGCCGATCGCCGGATCGGTATCTCCCGCGCGGTGGAGACGCCCTGGCGCTTCCTGCTCGCCGGCTCGCGGGCCGTGAGCCGGCCGCCCTCGCGCCACGCGACGCCGGGCGGCCCCCTCACGCCGCCCGGACCGTCTCCAGGAAGCGCGTGACCTGCACGGTCAGGTGCTCCGACTGGGCGGTCAGGTCGGAGGCCGAGACGAGCACCTGACGGGCGGCGGCGCCGGTCTCCTCGGCCGCGTGGGCGACGCCCGAGATGTTCTCGGTGACCTCGCTGGTGCCGCTGGCGGCCTGGCCGACGTTGCGCACGATCTCCTGGGTCGCCGACCCCTGCTCCTCCACCGCCGCCGCGATCGAGGTCGTCACCTGGCTGATCTCGCCGATCCGGCCGCTGATGGTGCGGATGGCCCCGACCGCCTGCTCCGTCGAGGCTTGGATGCGGCCGATCTGCTCCTCGATCTCGTGGGTCGCCCGCGTGGTCTGGTTGGCGAGTTCCTTGACCTCGGCGGCGACCACCGCGAAGCCGCGGCCCGCCTCGCCAGCCCGCGCCGCCTCGATCGTCGCGTTCAGCGCCAGCAGGTTGGTCTGGCCCGCGATGGTGGTGATCAGCGCGACGACGTCGCCGATCCGCGCGGCGGCGCTGCTGAGGTCCTGGACGAGCCCGGCGGTCTGGGCCGCCTCCTCCACCGCCCGCAGGGCGAGGTTGGCCGAGCCGTCGACCTGGCGGCCGATCTCCTGCACCGACGAACCGAGCTCCTCGGCTGCGGCCGCCACGGTGTTGACGTTGGAGGCCGCCTCCTCGGCGGCGGCCGCCACCGTCACCGATTGATCGGTGGTCCGGGCCGCGTTGGTGCTCATCGCCGCGGCGGTCTCCTGCAGCGCGCCGGCCGAGGCCGACACCGTGGCGATGATCGAGCCGACCGCCACCTCGAAGCCGTCGGCGAGCTCATGCATGGTGCGCTGGCGCTCGGCCGCCGCCGCCGCATCGGCGATCTGCCGGCGCTCGGCCTCCTCCGAGGCCTTGCGGGCGACCAGGGCGCGGATCTCCTCCACCGCGCGGCCCACGGCGCCGACCTCGTCACGCCGGTCGCGCCCGAGGATCACCGCGTCGCTGTCCCCCCGCGCCATCCGGCGCAGGGCCTCGACCAGCTGGCCGATCGGACGGGTGATACCGAACACGGCGACGAGCCCAGCCGCGAAGAGGCCCGCGAGCAGGCCGAGGCCGCCGAGGAGCAGGGTGTTGGTCCGGGTCCGGTCCGTCATCGCCGCGAGATCGCGGGCGCCCGAGTCGACGAAGGTCCGGATGTCCCGGCCGAGGGCGCTTCCCTCCGACACCATCGCGTCGAAGGTCGGGTCGACGGTCTGGTGCAGCAGGACGAGGGCCTCCGTCTTCAGGCCGCTGCTCGCCAGGGTGCGCGCCTCGGAGCTGTCGGCCATGAAGCGGTTGACCTTCTGCTTCAGACCGTCGATGCGCGGCGCGAAGCTGGGAGCGGCATCCCGCAGTTCCGCCAGCACCTTGTTCAGGCGCTCGCTCGCCTCGTCGAATCCCTTGTCGGTCTTCTGCATCTCGTCGGGGCTGCCCTCGGCGATGTTGCGGAAGTTGAAGTAGCTCATCGTGAAGACCAGCCGGTTGACCGTCCGCAGGTCGGCGATCGCCTTCGTGTCATGGGAGACGAAGCGGCTGTAGGCCTCGTCGATCTGCGTCATCTGGGTGGTGGCGTACCAGAGGCAGCCACTGACGATGACCCCGATCAGACTGACCACCGCGATCAGTTTGGTGATGATGCTGAAGCGCGCGAGCAAAGCCACGAGAGATCTCCGGACCGGTATCGGTGCCAGAGCTAGCAGCGGGAAACTTAAGGCACCGCTAAAGCATCGTGACTGCTCATCGTTTGCGCTGGATTACGAAGTTATTGAATTATATTTACTTTCCGGATCGTATCTGAACGTCTCCGATTACGGACTTGATCCGGGCCTTATCCGAACCGGACCGGTGGCAATACCTCGACGAACGCGGGCCGCCGGGGGCGGAGGCCGGATCGGAGCGCGGACACAGGCGCGAAAAAAAAACCCGCCTCGGCGTGAGCCGGGCGGGGATGAGGTCTTCGAGCTTGGGTCGTCGGTGCAACGGTCGGCCGGCGCTATGGTTCCGGTCCGCGCCGTCTGAACCCGGGGGCGAAGGTCCGCGTTTCCCGCCCAAGGCCCGCCCGTCAGGCGAGCCGGACGCGTTGCGCGCCATCCGCCAGGGAATGACCATGCCCGTCACCGACGACCGAAAGTCCCAGTACCGCGCCGAGCGCGATCGTCTGATGGCGGAACTCGCCGCACGCGGGCAGGAGGCCCATACGGAGGAGCGCCAGTTCGAGGACGGGTACGCCCTGCGCAACATGGACGAGAGCACCCGGGAAGGCCTCCGCCTGCGCATCGGTGAATTGACGGCGCTCATCGAGAAGATCGAGACCGGCACCGCCTGACGGAGAGTGGATCGGCCGCCGCGACCGAAAAAGAAGCCCGCAGGGGCGATGCCCTGCGGGCCGAGACGGTCCGAAACCTTGGAGACGCCCAGGCTAGACCGCAGCCCCGGTGCCTGACATCCCCCAAATGGAGGGTGCCGAGCGGGTCATCCGATCTTCGCAGAGAACGGCTAAGGGATCGTCCCGACGGGCCGCGCTCCGGACGGTCGAACGCAGGGACGCGAGATCCCGCGCGGATCGCCCCTGCGCTGTTTGCGCAACAGTGGCCCCGATCCCGTCCCGGCTTGGATTAAACCATATTGTCATAGTTATAGCACCGTCTATACCCTGTCCTCGGACAAACGGCGCGGGGGCGGTATGACGAGAGCGGATCGCTATGGACGCGGCGGCCCTGACCGCGCGGGAACCGCCGGCCTCGCCCTGCTCACCCTGACGGCCGCTTCCGGCGTCCACGCCGCCGATCTCGGCGCGCCACGCCCCCTGGCCACGGCACCGGCCTTCGTCGATTGGTCGGGGCCCTATCTTGGGATCGAGGGCAGCGCCGGCAATTCCTACGGTGCCTACACCTTTCGCGACACCACGGTCGGCGGTCGCCCGGCCCGTCCGTTCAAGACGGGCGACGCCACCGGTCGGTCCGACCTCGGCCGCGACGCCACCACCGCCGTCGGCGGCCTGTTCGGCGGCTACAACTGGCAGACCGGCCCCTGGCTGTACGGGATCGAAGCCGATGTCGCGGGCGCGAACCTGAAGCGGCCGGTGCTCCTGCCCACCCCCGGCTTCGTCGGCGACGGCGATCCGGGCCTCGGCCTGATCCGCGCCAAGACCGACGTCTACGGCACCCTGCGCGGGCGCTTCGGCTACGCCTTCGAGCGGTCGCTGGTCTATGCGAGCTTCGGGCTCGCCGGCGCCAATGCCCGCATCCTGGCGAGCTATCCCGACCCCGGCACCGGCCGCGTCACCACCGCGCGGCGCGACCTCTCCTCGCTCGGCTTCACCCTGGGAGCCGGCGTGCAGTTCGCCGTGACCGAGAGCCTCGCCCTCGGGATCGACTACCGCTATCTCGACCTCGGCGGCAGCGGCCGCTTCGATCTCGGCGCCGTCCCGGGCCTCGGCCCGGTGGCGACGCGGCAGGATTCCTTCACCTCGCACCAGATGATGGCGCGCCTGTCCTGGCATCCGAACGGCTTCGTGCTGCCGCCGGAGGTCGAGGACGCCGCGCCGCACGATCCCGGCGACGGCTCCGGCGATCGGTTCTCGCTCCACGGCCAGACCACCTTCATCGCCCAGGGCGTGCCAGGCTTCCGCGCGCCCTATACCGGTCCGGCGAGCCTGATCGGCCATCAGGTCCAGTCGACTACCACCGCCACCGCCTTCCTGGGGCTCAAGCTCTTCGAAGGCACGGAACTCTACTACAATCCGGAATTCTCCCAGGGCTTCGGCCTGAGCCGGACCCTGGGCGTCGCCGGCTTCGTCAACGGCGAGGCGCAGAAGGCGGGCGCGCCGTTCCCGAAGCTGCGCTCCAACCGCTACTTCGTGCGCCAGACCTTCGGCCTCGGCGGCGAAACCGAGGACGTGCCGGACGGCCCGAACCAGGTCGCCACCCGGCGCGACATCGAGCGGATCACCGTGGTGGCGGGCAAGTTCGCCCTCGGCGACTACTTCGACGGCAACGTCTACGCCCACGACCCGCGGGTGGACTTCATGAACTGGGGCATCTGGGCCTCCGGCGCCTACGACTTCCCCGCCAACCTACCCGGCTTCACCCAGGGCGTGATGGTCGAGTACAATCGCGCGGCGTTCGCGATCCGGGCCGCCTACACCCAGGTGCCCAAGGAGCCCTCCAGCGACGTCCTCGACCCGCGCGTCTTCCGCCGGGCCGGCACCACCATCGAGTTCGAGGAGCGCCACGTGCTGCCGGTCCTCGATCAGCCCGGCAAGCTGCGCCTCGGCTTCTTCACCAATGTGGGCAACTCGGCCGACTTCCGGGAGGTGGTGTCGCTGACCCAGGCCGGGCTCTTCGGCGACATCAACGATGCGGCCGCCGCCACGCGGGCCGCGCGGCGCAAGACCGGCTTCTACCTGAATCTCGAGCAGGCGGTGACGGCGGACCTCGGCGTCTTCGCCCGGTTCAGCGCCAATGACGGCCGCACCGAGAGCCTGTCCTTCACCGACATCGACCGGTCGGTGTCCGGCGGCGTGTCCCTCAAGGGCACCGCCTGGGGCCGGCCCGGCGACACGGTGGGCCTCGGCACCTCGATGAACGCGATCTCGCCGAGCCATCGCGCCTTCTTCGCCAATGGGGGCGTCGGCCTCCTCATCGGCGACGGCCGGCTCAACTATGCCCCCGAGCGCGCAGTGGAGGCCTACTACGCCTTCGCCCTGAACAGGACCCTGACCCTGTCGGTCAATTACCAGCACGTGGAGAACCCGGCCTACAACCGGGACCGCGGGCCGGCGGACTTCTTCGGCACCCGCATCCACGCGGATTTCTGACCCCCGGGGCGTCGGTCCGGCGTCAGGAGCGCGGCCGCTCCGGCTGGTCGCAGCGATAGGCCCGTCCGTTGACCGACGCGACCGGCACGAACCGGCCGCCCGCCGCCCGGCATTCGGCGACATGCGCGTCCATGGCCCACTTGTCGGCGAGGGCGAGGCTGAGCGGGACGACCGTGACCACCAGCAGCAGCGCGACCACGGCACAGACCGCCCAGCCAACCCCGCGGGGCGGCGGCTCCGGCGGATGGTAGCGCTCCGGCGGCAGCGGGGCGAGGAACGCGAGCGTGGTGAGCCCGAGGAGAGTGGCGGCGCCCATGGTCATCCCGCATCGGTCAGGCGCCCCAGACTAAGCCGATGCGGGCGCCCGGGGGAGGCGACCATACGAAGCAGCGCCCCCGGCCGAGCCCGGGGCTTCCGCCGGCCCAGACCTCCCGTCGGCCCGAGCCTCAGGCCCAGCGCGCCAGGGCCGCCTCCGCTTCCGCGGCGTTGTCGCGGATGCGGTAGACGGTCTGCCGGCTGAGGCCGGTCGCGACGGCGATCGCCGAGATCCCCCGCCCCTCGACGAGGGCGGAGCGCACCGCCTCGTACTGCGCCCGGCTGAAGCTCGGCTTGCGTCCGCGATAGACGTCGCTGCGCGCCCGCGCCTGGGCGATGCCGGCCTTCTGCGCCTCTCGCATGGCCTCCGCCTGGGCCTGGGCCGTCGCCGCCATGAAACCGATGAGGGCATCGCGCACGGCCTGCTGCATCGGATCCGCCGTGGCGCCGTCGAAGGTCAGCCGGTGGATGACCGTGCGCACCACGACGCCCCGGCGCATCATCTCCCGCAGGGTGTCGCAGACGTCGGCGTAGTTGCGGCCGAGGCGGTCGACCCAGCGCACCACCAGGACGTCGCCCCGCCGCAGCAGGTCGAACAGCCGGCGCCCCTGCGGCCGCTCGCGCAGGCAGGTGCTCAGGCCCGACACGCCGTCATCGGCCACGACCTCGTCGACGACGAAGCCCGCGGCGGCAGCCTGCGCCTCCTGATGGGCGATGGTCTGGTCTCCGGTCGAGACCCGGGCATACAGAATGGTCTTCATCGATCACGGCCGCACTCGGACATTCGGGCCCGCAGGACGACGCCCGTGCGGTGCCGTGTCAATCCATTCGACGGCGCAGGGACGAAGGTGCGGCGGCGTGATGCGGGGGTGGTTCGGCACCCTGGGGCTGCGTCCGTCGCCCCGCCCCGGCGCTACGGAGTACGGCTCTCGGCCGCCGTCACCGCGGATCCCGTTCAGCACGCGGTCGAGGTCCCGCTGGCGTTCAATGCGGATGTCCGGATCGGCCGTTGAAGCGTCCCCGCGGCACCGTCTGGCCGGTGGGCAGGGTGCCTCGCGACCGACGCCGAATGCGCGCGTCGCTTCGGCGAAAGTCGGCGTCCAGGGCATCCTTGGCTCGAGACTTACGGCACCTTTGTCCAAGATGTATTCATGATGCATCGAGACGGGGCGACCCCTCATCTCAGGTCCCACCGTTTAATCCTGTCTTCTACGTGCCTGGCCGCACGTCATGGCTGAGATCGAGGCCCCATATTGGGTTCAGACAGATGAAGCGAACCAAGAAAAACGGTTCGCACTGTATAGGAGCCCGATAGCCACAATGAAGACCCGTATCGCCGCCCTCGCCGCCGCCCTCGTCCTCGGCGTTGCTCCGATCTCGTCCGCCATGGCTTTCGAAAGGCCGTCCCG
>NZ_LMRM01000007.1:0-107109 GCF_001426045.1 Methylobacterium sp. Leaf94 | reverse complement strand
ACCCGTCGCCTGCCCGGACTGGATCTACAACAACCGCAACCAGGTCGAGCGCCTCTGGGCCAGGCTCAAGGAGTGGCGCGCCATCGCCACACGCTACGAGAAGACGACCGTCAGCCTCATGGGCGTCCTCTGTCTTGCCGCGGCCCTCGATTGGCTCAAGCGATGACAGACCCTAGAAGCCTGCTTGCCATAAATGTCGTGATTCGCAGGAAGGTATGATTGAGCGGTCGGAGCCCGAGTCGGCTTCCCGAAGGAACGGATTGGAACCGTTATGAAGGTGTAAAAAACGCGACTGGGCCGCACGGGCTAGAGACCCAATTGCGACCCAGCGTAAATTTGAGCAGCTCTGGTTACGGAATTTGCTGCTAAGTCATTGAATTCGTTGGTAGCGAGGGAGGGATTTGAACCCCCGACACAAGGATTATGATTTCTATTGTTCCACCCCCGCAGCCCGAGTTTGAGCCCGGAACAAGCCCGGGTGGGATCGCATAAATGCCTGCAAGTCCAGGGAATTGCCTTAACGGATCGGTCACGCGCCCTGCCGTACAGCGGAGTGAGGATCTCGGGCTCCGCAGCCCGAGAGCAGCCCGAGTTGCTCCGATGGCCGTACGCCTCTCCAAGACCCATGTCGACAAGGCGCTCAAGGACGTCGCCAACGGCGCGCGAGCGTACGACCTTATCGACTCCCAGCAGCCCGGCCTGCTCCTCCGCGTCGGGCCGCGCGGCGCGCGCTGGGCGTTCAAGATCATCAGGCAGCGGACGACGTTCCGCCTGACGCTCGGATCCCCGCCCGGCCTGACGCTCGACGAGGCCCGTAGCATCGTGGCCGAGGCGCAGCGCCACATCGCCAACAGGACCGACGAGCCCGGCGACAGGTTCTTGGAGGACCAGTTCATCCGCCTCGGGAAGCTGCCGCCGCGGCCCCCGCGTCAGCCGCGGGATCCGGTGCAGGTCGCCGAGATGATGGAGCTCGCCGGCGACATGCCGTTCTGGAAGTGGGAGCAGGCCCGAGAAGCCTACCTCGCCGAGGTGCAACGCACGCTGCGCGAGGCGACGTGGAAGGACTACCGTGCCAAGCTCACCCTCCCCGAGCTCGGCGTCCTCGCCGGGCGTAAGGTCCGCCGCATCAGCCTGGAGGACCTCGCCGGCATCGTCGCCGCTGTCCACGGATCCGGGCGCGAGACCCACGCGGTGAACCTCGCGAGCGCCCTTCGGCCGATGTGGCGCTGGCTGTGGCAGGCCCACGTCCGGACACGCAGCGGCCTCGGCATCGAGGGAATCGGCACGGACATGGCGAAGCTCTCGGCACCTCCCAAGTCTAAGGCAAGGAAGGTCAGGGCGAACGGCAAGGTCGCCGGCCGCTACGTCGCGACGCCGGCCGAGATCGGCACCGTCCTCGCCGTCGCTCGCTCCGGCGTCATCGACCCGACTGTGTCCCTCGCCCTGGAGCTTCTCGTCCTGACGGCCCAGCGCCGACGCCCGATCGTCGATGCGAGGGTGGAGGATTTCGTCCCGTGGGCGGAGGAGGCCGGCTGGGGCGTGTGGTCGATGGGGCCCGCCCACCGGAAGACCGCCGACAAGCGGGACGACCAGAGCCGCCACGCCCTGCCGCTCCCCCCTGCCCTGTGGGCCCGGATCGTGCCGCAGCTGAAGGCGTGCACGGACGCCGGGCGCGAGCACTTGTTCCCGCAGATCCGCCCGTGGAAGCTCGGCGATGCCGTTGCCGGGCACATGAACGAAGCCGCGTTGAACCACCGCCTACTCGACATGGGATTGAAGGCGAGCCCGCACGACATCCGGCGCGGGTTCTCGACGCACAGCCAGAAGATACTCAAGACATCCCGAAAGGATGTGAAGCTCGTCATGGACCATTCCGAGGGCATCGCATCCGACGACGTCCTGGAGGGGCACTACACCGTGGACGACCGCCTGGACGAGAAGCAGCCGGTCATGGCGCGCTGGCTCTCGTGGTGCGAGGAGCAGGCCGCGGCGGCGGCCGCGGGATTCCCGCCCCTGCCCGAGCTCGCGGCACAGATCGCCGCCCGGCGCCGGGCCCGAGAGCAGGACGGGAAGGCCAAGACGGCCGCGAAGAAGGCCGCGGAGAAGGCTGCGGCCGAGGCGGGGGACAAAGCCGTCGACCTCGCCGCGTGAGGATCTTCCCGATCGGGTATCCCGATTTGGAACACCGAAATCTTGCAAGGATTTCAGTTGGTTGCGGGCTGTCCCAAATAGGGACCACCGTACGGGAAGATGGCCCTCAGCCGTCCGGCTCGTCGACGCGGCCCCAGGCCCAAGCTGCCTCATCGAATTGGAATGGCCGCTTGTCCACCTTGCCGACCTTCCACGAGTAGCCGTGTGCCCCCGGGCTCCCGGCGAGCGTCAACTCGCCGACCTCTCCGTCGAATAAGCGCAGGGTCGCGACGGTGGCGCGCCCTGTGTAGACATCGCCGAAATCACCGGTCCTCTTGACCTCGCGGACGCTCAGCACTTCCGTGGCGTAGCTCGGCCACCCCTTCGGCAGGATGTCGAGGATCGCGCGCTCGACGTAGGCGACGTCCTCGGGAGACGGCCGGCGGGGCGCCGGGACCTCGGCCGGCGCGGGCGTCACCGCCTCGTCGAATCGGGCCCACGCGCCGGCAGCGTAGTGGAACGCGCGCTGATCGCCCTCGGCCTCCCACTCGCGCACGGACGGCTCGGGCCCGCCGATGACCGTCAGCAGGACGAGGCCGCCGTCGAACACACGCACGCGGGCGATGAGGTCCTCGCCATCCCGGCGGACCGACAGGATCTCATCGACGAACGTGGGCACGTCGGCCGGGATGCTCGCGTTGATCGCAGCCTCGACGGTCGCGATGTCCCGGGGCCGCCGGCGCCCGACGCCCGCGGCGTCGATGATGGCGGTCAGGAGCGCACTGGGCGGCTGGGGCGCGGCGGGCGGAGCAGCCGGCTCGTCGTCCATGTCGAAAAGCGACAGCTGGACGGGGGACGACAGGAGGGGTTTCGGGGGCGCCGGGCGCGGCCAGGGCCCCCGGGGGACGTGGAAATCCTGCGCCCTCCAGGCGTCAAGGAAGGCGGCGTGGGCGGGTTCCATGCTCACTCCCCCACGACCTTGCAGAGGACGATCCGGGTGTTCTGCGCGAACCAGAGCAGGTCCTCGTTGTAGCCAGCCTCCCGGAAAGCCCGGAAGCTTGCATACCGGGCTCCGGAGCGGGAGCCGGCGCTGACTTGGTGTGCCTCCCCCCAGATCGAGACGATGTAGTCCCGCTTGGACTTTGCGGACGTGGCCATGGTCACTTCCTCTTCAGGAGCCTGCACAAGGCCCGGGCGCGCTTGGCGTCCGCAGCGAGTGTCTCGGCCCGCTCGGAGAGCAGGTGCGACAGGACCGGCGGGACCCAGTCCGGGACCGCGCGCTCGCCCGAGGCCCACCGGAACGGGAGGCGCGGATCGAGGGATTCGCGCGCGCCGTCCGGGTGGTGGGGGCCAAGCAGCTTCGCCGTCGGCCGCTTCCACTCGGGGCCGAGGAGGAGCTCGCAGGCCTCGGCCAGGGTCTCGGGGGAGATCGTCATCAGTCGGTCCTCGGGGTGTCGACCGAGGGCTCCCGGTCGACGATGGGTTCCGCAAGCAGCTCGGCCAGCATCGCCTCGACGTAGGCGGCGTGCTCGGCGGCGAGGCGCTCGGGATCCAGATGCGGGGGCAGCGGGGCGATGGTCGCGGTCATGATCGGACCTCGATCCCAGGGGCCTAGAAGGGCATCTCTTCGTCTGGGGCCGGCTCGCCCCCGACCGGATTGGCCAGGTGCGGGCTCTCGTAAGGGTGGATGTCGAGCCGGTGCCCGACGAGCTGAGCCAGGCGGCGGTAGAGATCCTCGCAGTGCGAGAGGTTCAGGCTCACCGCATCCGGATCCCCGCTGTCCCCGACGAGTGCCTCGAAGACGCGCTGGTGACCACACTCGCGCAGCAGCAACCGGAGCCACGTGAGGTCGCTCATCTCGACGATGGCCTCCGGATCGATCCCGTCGGGACCGTGCACCGCATAGAGCGTCGAGGCGGCGGTGATGGTGAGGTCGGTGCCCGTGTACCCGGCCTTGAGCGCGAGCGCGTCGAACGGGCCGGCGGGGAAGCTCGCCGCGCAGGCCTGCTGGAGCTGCGCCTGCTGGGCCACCATGGCGGGTGCGGCCTCGTCGATCTGGCGGTCCAAGGTCTCCTCGGCGGCACGGGCGAGGTGCGTGCGGACCTGGGAGAAGGAGCCGCAGAATCCCGCGTACTCGCCGTGCCAGACCTGCCAGCGCCCCTGCCAGCGGTGCACCGACACGTCGCTGCCGCCGACCGCCGCGTCGTAGGCGTCGACGAGGCGGGACATGTTGGAGGCGCGCTCGATGCGCGAGACGGCGGTGGAGGTGTCGAGGGTGTCGATGACGACGGTTTTCATGATCGCGGTTTCCCTGTGCGAACTATGGGCCTGCAAAGCCTGCCCATGTCCATCAATGTATGGACATGGTTACCACTTGTCAAGCGGGTTGTACGGGCGCTCGCGCCTGTGCCTGCGGTAGAGGATCGCGATCGCCTCATGGACGTCAGCATCGGACTCGCCGGCGACGCGATGGCCGAAGACGTGGCCCCGGCCGTCGGGGTCCCGGAACCGGATGAGCACGTAGCGATCCCCGGGTTCGCAAGGCAGGTATTCGGACGTGACGCTCGGATCCGCGTTCGTCCGCCGGAACAACAGGCCACGACCGTCCGTCACACTCACGATCTGCCCGAGGAACTCGTCCTTGGGATCGATGCGCACACCCGCCTTCTTGCAGTCGTGCAGAGCGAAGGGCGGACAGGCGACACGGATGATCCCCTTCACCATCACGCAGCGGTCGCGAATGTGGCCGTTATGTCCGTACATCTCGAACGTGAGCCTAAGCTCGGGGACGTGGACCGGGATGGGGCGGCACGGCTTGGGGAAAGGGATGACCGCCATCGTCAGGTCCTCCCCAAACGCGCGGCCTCGGCGCGGGCCTCGAAGGTCGCAAGCGCTCCGACGAGCTCGGCGCATAGGCGGACGCTCTCCGGGCTGCCGTCCTCCGCCAGCTCGGCGAGGACCTCGCGCACGACGTCTGCATGGGCATCGAGCTGGCGGGCGAGCAGGCTCTCGGGCACGACGACGTGGTTGACGACGAGCACGGGGGCGGCGGCGCGCGCGAGCAGGCTGCGCGCCTGCGCGTGCCTCTGCTGCAGGCGCGTGCCCGGGAGGATCCGGCGCCTCACCATGCGAGGCTCCCCAGCGCATCGGCGTCCGACTCGGGGACAGCGGCGGGATCAGCATGCTCGCGCAGGCCCAGATCCGCCGCCCGATCGGCGACGCGGTGGAGGTGCCCGCTCCACTCGATGCACTGGCCCACGTCGAAACCTTTGTCCCGGTGCAGGGACGAAAGCGTGGGGAGGACCGCGGAGAGCGGCTCGCCGCGGAAGGCGCCGGGCAGCATCGTACCGGCGATCCGCATCATCGCGTGACCGACCCGAGCCTGGGGATGGTGCTCGACGATGCGGGTCAGGAGCGGCCCCGCGACAGCGTCGAGCCTGCGGTACTCGCGAGCTATCCTATCGCGGGGCCGCGCCGACCGGGCCGCGGCGGCGATCTCCTCGGCGACCGCGCGTTCCGCCTCCAACTCCAGGCGAGCGGCCTGCTCCGCCGGCGGTAGGCCACGCACCTGGATGGCGACCCTCTCCCCGTCCGGACCGTCCTCGTGGATCCACGCCGGTTCGTGCGTCAGGAGCCGCCACTGCCGGCGCCCGTCGGGCCCGGCCTCCTCCGCCAATATCCCGAATCGGATACCGAGGTGGACGAGGTGACCGGCGTCGAGCCAGCGCTGCAGGACGTGCGTGCGGTGTGTCCGCCCCTTACCCTGGATGACGTACAGGTCCGTCATCCGGAGAACTAGCAGATCTACGTCGGCGACCTTCAGCGGCTCGCAGTCGCCATGGACTCCATAGGCCCAGAGGATCCGCCAGCAGTAGTGCGCCAGATCGTGGGGAGTGCCCGGGCCGTTCCCATCCTCCAGAGCGAGGTCGAAGCTTCCTTCGAACCTGGGAGTGATCAGGATCGCAGCTTTGGGAGGGTCCCAGTACATTAGGCAGCCCTCCTCAGCGGGGTGTAGGCGGCGGTCCGCGACCGCAGAGCCTCGGTCCCGATCAGCCGGTGCGCCGGGCAGTAGGGCGAGCCCGCCGCCGTGGTGTGCCCGCAGGCCGTCGAGTCCCGGCGCGGGTCCCCGGCGATCCACCGGCACTGGCCATCGCGGACGTCCCAGATCGCCACGCGGCGGCTCTCCGGGAGGACGACGTCGCAGGCCTGCGGTCGGGGCGTGGGCCGCGGGGCCGGCGGCGGCGGCGGGGCCTTCACGACGACGGGGGCGGCCGCCTTCTTCGGACGCGGCTTCCGGACCCGGGGCTTGATCGGCGCGCGCCAGTTCGAGCGGGGGCCCATGAACGTCAGGCCGGCGCGCCTCATGCGGCCGATGACGGCCGAGGCGGTCATGAGGTGGCCCTCGGCGGCAACGTCGGCGGCGATGGCCTCGGCGGTCGTGCCGGCGAGCCAGGCGGCTTTCATCCGGTCGAGGGTTTCAGGGGGGAGAGGACGGGACACGGGGGGCCTCATGCTGAACCGGTTTTCTTTGAAGGCAAACAAACTGCCTCCGAAGACACCTGGTAGGCAAGGTGACGTTGACTTTTCAGAATCGCAAGGGGCAAAATGGCATCGCACACATTTTTCTGAGGAGCCCCAAATGGCGCGCCTGTTGACCCCCCCGCTGGATTTCGGCCCGCCCTGGCGGCGCGTTGGCCAGCGCACCCGCTTCGGCCACACGCTGGAGCTCTACGTCCTCGACGAGGTGCCCTACGGCTACTCGGACGCCTGGAAGGCGGCGAAGCCGGTCATGGAGAGCCTCGGGTTCTCGTGGACGGACAAGGGCGACACGCATGGCCTCGCACCCTGCTGGTGGCTGATCGGCGCCGACGACGCGGACGTCCCGCCGGTGCGCGCCGCCGTCGAGGCCGCGATCGCCGCGGCCCATGCCGAGCGCCTCGCTTATGATGCGCGCGCGGCCGCCCGGGAGGAGGCCAGCAGGCTCGCCGACATCGAGCGCGTCGAGCGGATCGCGGGACCGATTCGCGCCCGCCTCCGTGATGAGGTCACCGCGCGCCCGTGGGCCTTCGGGGCCGCGGCGGCCGAGGCGGTGGAACTCGCGCACATGCCGGAGTGGACGGGCTACGGGCTCTCGTGCGCGCAGAGGCTGCTGGCCAACGCGGACGGCGTCGCCGCCCGGGCCGACGCCAAAATCGGAGCAACGCCGCCGGCCGCCTGGTATGAGCGCGCCGCTGACGAGGACGTGCGCAGGGCGGCCCACGAGGCCTGCCGGCTCCTATCCGGCCTCGACGCGGACTGGGCCTCGGAGGCCAACGATGCGGGGTGGTCCAAAGCCCATACGGGGATAGGGCACCGGCTCGCAGAGCGGCCGGAACTCGATCAGGGCGAGACGGCTCATGCCCTGGCGGTCGTCCGGATCTACCGGCGCCAGCTCCCCAACGAGCTGCAGCGGCGCCTGTTCGAGCACGCGGGGAACCGGAAGCGCCGGCCCACCGCCGCCGCTGGTGGGTTGCTGTCCGCGGCCTGAAGATCCCTCACCGATCAACCGACTAAGTTCAACTTAGGCAGTCACGATGAACCTCTTCCAGCGCATCCTCGAAGCCATCTTGGCTTTCATCGCGGCGATCTTCGGGTTGTCCCGCGGCGGCCCTGTCAGCGCCGCCGGCGCGACGGCGGCCGCCACGCTCTCGGCCCCCCTGCCGGTCGAGCCCGATCCGGATGAGGATGCTCCCCTCGGGGCCCTCGTCCGCGAGCATGCGATCCGCCTGACGCTCAAGCGCGTCCCCCACGGTGCGGCTGCCCTCGATCCCCTGCCGGGCCGCATCGCGGCTTGGCTCGCTGGCCGGACGGAGCAGCAGATCTCGGCCATCCACGCCGTCCCGGCTGCGATGATCGAGGAGCACGTCACCGGGCAGTCTGACCGCCTCGACGATCTGCTCGGGGCCTGCCCGCAGCCGCCGGGATTCGTGCCGCCGGCCCCTCGCGTGGCGGCGCCCGCGCCGGCCAACGACGACGAGGAGGTCTACCCGGACCTGGAGGACTGGCTCGCCGCCGAGGGTCTGACGATCGAGGACTGCTACGCCCCGGCCAAGACCGCCCGATCCTGACGCGTCAGGGCGTCTCGACCATCAGCCCGCCGGTCCCCCCGGCGGGCTTTTTTCATGCCCGGCGGACGCGGCCGGCAGCGACGGCGGCGGTCAACGTGCGCAGGCCGGCCTCAGCCCGGCGGGCGCGGGCCGTCGTGGCGTCGAGGGCGGCCCCGAGCGTGGCGGCCTCGGCGCGGGCCCGGGAGGCCTCGGCCTGCGCCCCGGCGAGGAGCTCGCGGAGACGGAGGACCTCACCCGACAGGGCGTCGACGGCCGACAGCTCCTCGGCGGCCCGCAGGCGCGAGACCTCGGCGAGCCCGTCGCAGATGCCGCCGAGCAGGTTCTGCCCGAGGGCGAGGCCCTGCGCGACGCGGATCCCGGAGTCGATGCCGAAGGAACGTGTCTCGTGCGTCATGGCATCTCTCCTGGCTGGGCGATCTCACTGCGAGAATCAGTAGGCACCTGGGCTGGAATCCCCGTCAATCCGGGTTCGAGGCCGTCCACATTTTCTGGTGAACGAACCCTTCCAGGGGTTGTGCCTTGCCCTCTCAGCACGATTCGGCACGGCCTCGTGCGCACGGCGTGCCGAGACGCCTGACACGTCATGGTGCCTTGCGTGCCCGGGCGGCATCATCCCTTCATGAGCGCATCCCGCCCGACATCCGCTGCCGCCCGCGAGCGCGAGGCCAACCGCGTCGCGCAGGCCGAGACGCGCGCCCGCCGCGCTCAGGCCGGTCGCCCGGATCCGGCGGTCCTCGATCGCGCGATCGCCGATGCGCTGGCGCAGGTCATCGCGCGCGCGCCGCAGGGGTACCGGCTCGCTACGCCCCTCGATGCAGAGGCGATCCTGTGGGCGGCGGCCGAGGCGCTGAGGGACCGCACGGAGCGGGCGATCGCCGCCGGAAAGCCGACGGTCGTCTACCGTCGCGAGGCCGTCGCGGCGGCCCTCGCAGCCCGTCTCGGGCTCGATCCCTGAGGGCCCCTCCGACTGCACGTTTTTCGATTCACAACATCGAGGTAACGGGGGGAGGACGGCTCGTCCCAAAAAGCACTCGTCTGACGGGTCGAACCGATTGGCGTGTGTTGCCGGGTGCACGGGACCCCGCGATCCGGCCCTCATGAACGGCCTGATAATCGAAATCGACTTCGACGTCTCCGCCTTCGCGAAGGGCCGTGTGTGTTTCGGTTTGCAACTTTAGTTCTAACTCAATCTTGCTGATGCCGGCGGCGTTGAGGTTGCGGATATCTTTTATGGAGCTGCAGCATGCGCCCTCCCTCTCACTCAAGGCGGACGAGTCCTGCCGCGACGACGTCCAGGAGAACGGACTCGACGGCCGCGGGTGGGTGGCGGTCGAGGACGAAGGTATCTGGCGCCGGGACCCCGATCTGACGTGGCCCATCGCATGGGCCGTCGGCGTTTGACCATGTCAGCCGTCGAGCGCCAGCTCCATGGGTACCAGCAGGGGCACCAGCTCCTGGCGGCGTCCATGCCTCTCCCGAAGGCGGAACAGTCGGTAGTCAACCAATTATCCGACGTCGCGGGACCCTTGCGACCGCGGGAGCGGTTCGAGCCGTACCTGACGGCTTACCCGCTGCCGGGCGGAAAACGCTACGTGCTTGCACGAACTTGGCAGGACCTGACAGTCGCACGGGCGGGATGCGTCCGGACCCTCAGCCTCGTCATTCCCATGGACGAATGGGTCGAGGCCGATGGCCTGTCCGCCTACCCCGACCAGTTGCGGCTGGACAGGCTTCCCGAGCCCCGTGACGCCACGCAAGTCGTCGTCCGAGACACGGGCACCGAGCCGCTGCCGCCGGCGCCGCCGTTCAACGGCAGCGAACTCCTGGAAGCGCTGTTCCTGGAGGACGTGCGGCCCGTCGTCATGCTGGACGCGCTGGAACCCGAGCTCGTCGCGACGCGCCTGCTAACCGCCCTCTGGCCCTCCCTGAGGCGAAGGTTCGCCGTGTCGACGTTCGCGCGGTCCCCGCGCAAGGTCGGAGGCCGCGACTTCGACCTCGTCTTCGCCCCAAAGGACGCAAGGTCGAGGTTCTCCGACTGGAACGGGCGCCGGGTGGACGGCCGCTCGGTGCAGGACGCCCGGCACCGTTGGACGGGCGCGATCGTGGCCCGGGTCTTCGACCAGCCCCACCCGCGCCTCCTGACCGTCCCCGAGACCGGATTGGTGGGCGGGAACGACGCCAATCAGGACGACGCGGCGGCCCTGCGGATCGCGTTGCTATGGGGCGAGCTGGCCACCAAGATCCACAACACGCCGACGGCCGCCCTCGGCCTGCTGGACATCGTCAATTCCGGCAGGGTCCGCGACGCCCACGCGGTTGAGGCCATCGAACCGTCACTGGTGGAGGCGGCGAACCGCGCGTCTACGACCTTCGCGGACGACGACGCGTGGGGCTTCCTGGGCGCCATCTACCGGAAGCTGCAGGGACGTTCCATGCCGGCGGGGAGTGCGGCTGTCGCGGACGCGGTCGAAAGGCTCGCCGCACGTGCGCCGGAGGGCGCGGTCTTGCTTCTGTCGCAGGAGGACCCCCGCGGAGCCCTCACCGAACTCGTGCCCCGCATCGCCTCGGGTCTGGGCAGCAACTTCACTCACGACGGTGAAGGTCGACCCGATCCACCTGGAAATGGCCCTTCTCGACGTTATCGTGAACCCACGGGACGCCTCGCCCAACGGTGGGGCGGTCACGGTCACGACCCGCGAGATCCACCTCGACGAGAGCGCCGCCGCCAAGCACCTGGAGCCGGGCGACTACGTCCTGCTGAGCGTGTCCGACGAGGGGGGTGGGGATGCCGCCTCATATCCAGGCGCGGGCCGTCGAGCCGTTTTTCACCACCAAGGCGAACGGCGAAGGGACCGGCCTCGGATTAGCGATGGCGCACGGCTTCGTACAGCAGTCCGGCGGTCGGCTGGAGATCGAGAGCGCAGTCGGCCGTGGCACCACGGTCAGCATGATCCTCCCGCGGGACCTGCAACGGGACGAGCGTGGAGACCGCCCCCCGGATGCGCCGAGATACCGGGTCAAGACCTTCGACGCCTCGACGGCGACGTCGCTGATCCTGGTGGTCGACGACAGCCGCGAGGCGGCCGCCATGGCAGACGAGGCGCTGCAGGGCATCGGATACCGTGTGGTGGTCGCCTATAGCGCCGAAGAGGTGCTGCCTTATCGACGAGAGCAGCTGAGCCAGTTGTCTGGCAACTGACGCTTGGACCTATGTCTGCTTAAGGATAGCATGCCATTGAAAGCAGCCAGACCGTTGACAACCCTTCGCGGACGATCAACGATTGGTACCGACCCGTCAAGCTCAACCGCCAGCAGCGGCATGCGATCAATGAGGCGCCTGGGGTCGCTCTCTCCTTAGCACGAGTACGCGCCTCATGCGGCCGCCCGCATCGAACTCGATCTCGTCTTCCTCCGAAACCCCAAGCAGCTTCGACCCCAACGGGGAGTTCACCGGAAGGCGGCCATTCGCGTCGTCGTGGCGCCCATGAGCCAGCGTGAAGGTCACGGTCTTGTTGTCGTCGAGATAGCGTAAAACGACGCGATCCCCCGCCTTGACCCCTCCGGCCGGGTGATCGTCCTTCAGTTTTCCAGACCCCACCTGCAGATCATGATCCGCGAAGGATTCGGTGGCGCTGTCGTTAGGCAAGATGTCATGCAGTCTGCCCACTGTATCCCCCGACCGGGCTGCCGTTCGGTGCAAGGTGTAGCCGGACTGGAGTTCGGCGGCGCCGCCGGGTTCAATACCAGCTCGTTCGAGCGTCTCGAACAGGTCAAGCATACAGCCGTCCGGGTCGAGAATGAAGCTCGACGACCAGCATCTCCAGAAGCGCCACCCGACACGCTCCAGGATGCGCTGCCGACGCATGTCGTCCGCCCAACGCTCTGGCCCGTGGTACCTGTCACCGTCGCATTCGACCGCGAGGCGGCGCCCGTTCGCGCCCTCGACGACGAGATCGATCCGATAGCCCAGCGCGCCGACCTGCGGGAGAACCCGGTAGCCACGCCCGACGAGACGTCGGAGGACGTCCCGCTCGAAATCGGAATCGCAGAGTGCCTCCAAATCGCCGGTCCGGGCCTCGGCACCGGCCATCGGTTCGCGAAAGTGCCGTATCACGCGCGCCTTGAGGTCGTTCGGCTTGAGCTCGTCCTCCCGTACGGATCGCACCAGCACCAACCGATCCCGGGCCCGGGACATTGCCACGTTGAAGCGCTGCTCGAACTGAGTGGCGGTCTGGGATTGCTTACTGTCAGGATCGGCGATCATCGACAGGAAGACCACGTCGCGCTCGTTTCCTTGAAACGTGGCGCTGTCGCCGCAGGCGATGCGGTGGCGTCTTACGAGATCCTCGCCAAGTTCTTCCAGGAGCATCTTGTTGATGAGGGCGGCCTGCTTTGATCCGATAAGGGATACGACGCCGATCGTTCGCCAACGGTCCGGCGCCTCGATGCGAGCAAGGCCCGGATCGTCGACGAGCTTGCGGATCTCCGCGACGATCACCTCGGCCTCGCGGGGGTTCTGCTTGTCGCCCTTACGGCGACCGTCCGGGACGTAGATGTCGATGAGCGGAGGATCGAGCCGCTCGTGCGCGGTCGGCACGCGTAGGGGCACCAGGGGTTCGGGATAGAACTCCATGGAGAACCGGATGATCGGCTCGACGCAGCGGAAATGCTCCCTCAGCATGACGAGCTTGTCCGGGAACATGACCTTTGCCAGGTCGTAGAGCGATGCCCCCGGCAGAAGCAGGGTCCTGAAGGGCTGGCCCTTGAGGAACCCGTGTTCCAGGCGGTCGATCTTGGCGTTCTCGATGAAGGCGGCGGACGGGCTCACCTGCTTGTCGTCGCCGACCACGAGGATCTTCCTGCCACGTAGCAGCGCGGGGAGTTCGCGTATGTCCGACTGTGAGGCCTCGTCCATGATCACCAGGTCGAACGAGCCGACCTCGCCGGGCAACTGCTCGGCGACACGCCACGCCGGCATGATCCAGCACGGTATCGCGGCGTAGCACTGCGCCATGGCCAAACGAGCGTCGCGTCGATGGCGGCCAGCACCCTTGCCGGTGCCCTTGCCGGTCTTGCGCAGGGCGGTGGCGAACATCATCAGGGCCGCGCGCACCGTCCCGGTCATCGAGCGACCAAGCTCGTAGAAGGTCCGCTCGCGGACGAGCTGTTCGAAGGTTTTCCGCACCTCGGCATCGAGCCGGACGCGCTCGTCGGCGAGCGTCCTCAGCCTGTCCCGGTCATCGATCCGTCTCAGGTAGGCGGCCGTCACCGCCCATTCCCAGGCCTCGCGCCAATCCCCCGGCAGCAGCGGGTCTGCCGTGTCCTGGGCCGGTTCCTTGCGAAGGCGTGAGGCCCAGACCGGCGCACCGCCTAGGCGGATGACCTCGGTGATCGATCGGACCACCTCGAAGTAGCCCCGGCCCTGACCCAGGTCGTCGATCTGGCGACGCAGGGCGGACCATAGGGACGAGATCTGGTCTGCCCCCACGCCCTGGCGTCCGACGGCCTCAGATAGGACGTCGCGGGCGAGCTGGCCGATCTTCCCGGCTGTCTCGGGGAAAAGGGTCTGAAGCCGATCGATCTCGTTGCGCGATGCGGAAAGTTGCGCCGCAGCCGCGGCATTCCGGAAAGCCTTCTCGACAAGGTCGAGCCTTCGGCGATCCAGCCAAAGGTCGCGAACGGACCCGCAGCCCGGGACGAGATCCGCGAACGCCTCGCCGAGGATGCGCGTCGCGCGTTCGGCCCCTTCGAGGATGGCATCGAGCGTTCCGACAAGCTGGTCGAGTTCGCGGGCCGTGGCGACCGGGGAAGCGCCGATCTCGTCGGCCAGCGCCCGCCAGCGGATCGCGAGCGATGCGACGGCATCCCGCCACGCCAGATAGTCCCGGACGTGCGCCCAATCCCCGGGCCCGGCTGGAGGACGCCCCTGAACCCGAATGGCGTCGACGATCGGACGCAGCGACTTCTCGCGGAAAGCGAAGAACCCGAACACCGGTTCTTCCGCGGCCAGCCGGCGAACGATGCCGGCGATTTCCAGCGAAGCGGGCTCGAAGGCCTCGGGAAGCTCGACGGGAAGGCCGAGGTACCGCTCCCGTTCCAGGGCGATGGGCCGGGCGTCCTCGGCGAAGCGTCTTACGAGGTTGACGATGCGGTTCTCGCCGGCCGCGAAGAGGATGTCCCCTGCCAGCGCCCGCAGCCACGGTGTATCGTCCGCCAGGTCCTTGGCCCGGCGTAGGGACCCCAGCTCCGACGCCGCCTCAAGTGCCTTGGCGACGTCCTTTGGGGACATGATCCGCACCCGGATCGAGGGTTCGCTCGCCGCCGCCTCGGCCAAGTGCATGGACCGGACCAGGTCATCGTGCAGCCGCGCGATGACATCGCCGTCCGGCAGGTCATGAATTGACGGCAGGACACAGTCGATGTGTTCGAGACGGGCTCCGAGGGCGAGGCGCGCCGAGCGGAGGCCGGCTAAGTCCTGGTCCCGCGGCATCGCATCGAGTGAAGCATCGCTTGGACGGTCCTTGAACCAATCGTGCCTCACGGCTGAGAGCGTGACCCGCCGCGCAAGCTCGGCAGGTCGCTCGTGACCGAATGCCGGGGAGAGCTGGCGGAGCGCAAACCGCTCGATCTCCGCGTCGACCTCGTTCAACCGGCCCCGAAGCCCCACCACCGACGCTTCGAGGTCCCGGATCAACCGCGACTGCTCCGATGGCTTGATGCTCTCGACCACCGACTGAAGAAGGCGGACCGCCGCTTCCAGCTGTTTGAAGCCCTCGCGCTCGGTCGCGGTGATGCTGATGGCGAGGTCGCGAACCCCGTCGGGCAATTGGTCGCGCAACACTGCCAGGGCCGGCTCGCCGTGCGAGACGACTAGCACGCGCCGACCGGTCGCCATGTAGTGGCAGATGATGTTCGAGATGGTGTGGGTCTTGCCCGTTCCAGGCGGGCCCTGCACCACGATCCCGTCGGTGGCTTCGAGCCGCCGCACGATCTCCATCTGCTCGTCGTTGAACGGCTTGGGGAAGAACAGGTCGCCGCCCTCGGCTGGGCCGACCGGTTCGGGTGCGTGATCGACCGTCCCACCCACCCGGTCGCTCAGGGGGCGCCAGAGATCGCCCGACGGCTTGTCCGCAGGCCCCATGACCAACGTCCGTGCCGGACCCGGGAGATCGTGTTCCTCCGCGGCACGTTTCACGGAGCGCTTCAGGTTCTCGATGTCCGCCAGCAGGAAGCTGTCCGACCTATGGCGGGCGAAGATCACCCAGCGGTCGGAGACCGTGAGGTTCTCACCTGCGCCGGGTACGGGTTCGTGGGGCGCTAGGGTCAGTCGGTCAGGTAGGTACCCGCCCTCGACGTCGAGCCGGGCTTGGCAGGATCGAAGAATCGGCTCGAAATCGTCGCGACGGTAGGGCGAGATGCCTTCGTCCGGATCGAGAACGGCGATGGCGCGTCGGGCTGCATCGTGGGCCAGCATCACACCCTCGACGCCCATGTCCTCATAGGCCCGAAGGTTCACGGCGGCGGCGGCGGCGCGCGGTCGAATGCGGATTTCGGCCCCTCCGGCATCGTCGACTTCGATCTCGATCAGGCGCTCCACAAGCGGCAGATCGATCTCACGATCATCCTTTTTCCATCGCGCCAGGCCCATGCCCCAGACGAGCTCGAACGGCCGGTCTCCGCCGCCGAGCTCGGACAACTGCGCCACCTCGAAAAGACGCTGATACAGGGCCAGCGAACGACGTACCGGCCCCTCCGCGAGGGACCAGGGCAGCCACCTCTCCGTGATCCAGGCCTCCGCCGCAGCCTGAACCTCGGCCCTGTCCTCGATCCGCAGCCGGACATCCCAGAGATGGACATCCTTCTCGGTCTGAATCGGCGCCTCGGAGCAATCCTCGACCCGAGCCAACCCTGCCGAGACAAGGGCGTTCTTCTCGCCCATCGGTATGGTTCGGATCAGGAACGGGAGCAGCCGGGGCCGGCGTTCCGGATCAGGAGCGAGTTCCAGCCATTCCGCAGCCTCCTCAGGCGGAGCCGGCGGCGCGCTTCGCCGCAACCGCAGGACCGAAAGCCAGATCGGTCCCTCCTCGTCGACGAGGTCATGCCTGACACCGGGAAGGGCATGGAGTTCGTGTTGGTGCAGGATGAACGCTTGCCCGGTCGGGAGCCGATGCTCGCTCAGCCGCATGGCCGCCCTTTCGTCGAGCCTGACGACTTGCTCGACGTAGCCCAGCAGGTCGTGGAGCCTTCCGCTAGCGGGATCTGCCATTTCTCGATTGATCATTGCCGGGATGCGCTACCCTGGCCGCGCACCCTGGCGAAGCTTCCGGGTGGGACAGTCCGACATGGATCGAGGCGACGTCAAGCACGTGCTTCGCAACCTAAGGAGACGCCTGTCCCAAACTCATGGACACCTGAAGCGAGCCGTTGGGCAGCATACGCGGCCGCGGTCGAAACTGGAATCAGATGCCATTCGGCTATCGACCCAACCTCGCCAAATCAGGTGATCCAGATTGTTCCCAATAGCGGACGTTCAGCCCCTTGGTCCTCGATGAACATGGAAGCAAAATACATTGGGAGCGAAATCAACGTCCATTGAACGGCGTAAGTTTCTTGGAATGCGGATTGAATGAAAACTACCAGCACCACGCCGTAGGATTAAGTGAGCATATAATAAACTGTCGTTGGTAGGTAGGAAGCTAGATCAGGACATCGTGCGGTGCGTCACCACTTCGGCCAAGAGCTTACCATCCACCGAGGCGCTCAGAAGCGCACGATGCCGGCATCCCGCACCATCCTGTGCTGCGAACATCCGCACGGTGATGTCGTCACCTACCTCGATGTTCGCGTGGAACCGCGCGTGACGCTTTTTGGTCGAGAACTGGCCCGACCGTTTGCCGATGAAACGCCACTCAGCCCTATCCACCGCGGCGATGAAGCTGCTGAAATACAGGAGACCGGCGCCATTGAAGTCCAAATGTGGGCACATCGTGATTGGTGTTGTGCCCAACTCATTCTCATCGACCCACACATCGTGGGCCAACGTCTCATGACAACGGTACGCTGGCTGCGATGGCAGGGTCCCCAGGGAGGGGTCCGCGCTTCCGGTACCCTCGATCCTGACACGGGTGATGGAGCGGTTCACGCCTTCGGCCTGACGCCTGACGAACACGGACGTCATCTCCACATCCGCGATCAACCGGTCCCGACACGCGGCGAAATGGCGACTGACGACCCGGGTCTCCGAGAGGTGCGTGATCGTCGAGCGTACATCCAAGCTGTCGTTCTCCCGAACGCCGCCAAGGTCGCCACCATGCAGCGAGATGTTTCGGAACGCGGCGTAGATGGGCTGGTCGCCCACGGAACCGAACCCGGTCGCCGCCCTGCCGTAGGCCTTGGCGATCAAGTTCCAGTGACGATGCCCGAGCTCTTTCCAAAGCCAATTTTCCGAGAGGCCGTTCGGGCTTAGGTGCGGCATGCCTAGGACGTAGCTGGACGCGTCCGAGAGGGGCGAACCGCCACCTGCCAACCGCATGTGCAAAGTCATGGACCTTCTCCGTTGCGGAGGGCGGGACCGGGTGGTGGTAGCTGTTGAGACTGAACCACCCGGCCCCTATCGAAGCGGGGTCCTTGGGAAGGATTTTCACTTCGATTGCGGTCACGTCCCCGCTACCTCAGGTGAGGGTGACTGGGGGCGCGAATGCCGGAATCAATACTTGCGGACGAGACTGACCGGCATCGGTTCGGCAGCCTTCGGTGCGCTGTATAGCGGGGCGATGAGACGGATGAAGCCGTCGGTCGACTCGGTGCCGCGGGTCCGGACCGCGACGTCGCGGGCGACCATCAATTGCGCGGTGAACGGTCCGAAATCATAGCCGACCAGGCCGCCGACCGCGAAGCGTCCTGCGCGCGTGTAGCCCTGCGCGGTGGCCCGCGCGAAGTCGCGACCGCCGAGAGGCAGGTCCGTCACCCCGTAGGCGACCGCGCCGACTTCGAACTTGCCGAACTTCTTGGTGGCCGTGAGGTCGAGCAGGAGGGCGTCGGCCAGGTATAGGGGACCGATGGCACGACCGACCGGCCCCTCGAACCGCCCGGGGGAGTCGTAGAAGTTATGGGTCAGGTTGGCGGTAAGGTTCCAGCCATCGCCCGTGTAACTCGCCGCGAAACCCTGGCGGTAGGTGTTCGATGAGAACTGCGTCAGGCCTCGACCGGCGTCGAGATCGTTCAGATGGACCGCCGCCAGATAGCTGACGCCGAAGTTGTTGCCGAGGTCCCATGCGAAGATCGATCCGACAAGGGTTCCGACGTTGACCGAGAAATCACGGTTCGGCACGCCAGCCGGATTATTGGGGAAGCCGAACACCGTGGGCTGTGCGAGCAATGGCTCGACGTTGGCGCCAAACAACTTGAAGCCTGTCGACCAGACCAGGACCGGCACGTTGATCGCGGTATCGGTCGAGAACCGGGTGTCGTTCCGGCGGTAGATGAAGGTGTCGATGGCGTAGATGCCCTCGGGGAGTGGCGCACCGACGGCGAGGCCGACCTGCTCGCCGGGGATGGTGGTGGATTGCGCGAACGAGGCGGTCGCGCTGAGGGTGATTGCGGCGAACGCTCCTGCCGCGGCCGCGAACTTCTTCAACATCATCAATCCCCTTCTCGGATCTGCAGCGGGCAGCCGCACCCATTCACCGAAAAGCATCGGCGTTGGCGGCGCACCAATTATTTCGTTAGATCTTGATCTTGATTGATTGGATCTGCACGCAATTTGTATGCAAATCCAGCAATGTTTATATTTTACGTGATCAGTATTTAGAGTCTACGAGATTTTGCTTTGCAGATGCTTGGAGTGATGTCTTGTTGCATGAACGGCACAGGCGCTACGCCGTCACAGCCGTCCCCTGTGCGTCGATGGCGTACGGGATCGAAGGCGTACCCGTGGAGGTGCCATCCAGGCGGCCATGGAGGCCGGCGTCAGACCGCGAACTTCAAGGCGAACCGCTCGGTGCCGAGGCGCTGCTGGATCGCCTGGACGACATGTTCGGCATCGCGGCCGACCGCGCCGAAACGCCCGGACCCCCAGGTGTTCAGCCAGGGCAGTCCGATGAAGTAGATCCCCTCCTCGTTCGTGACGCCACGCTTGTGCTTCGGGCTGCCCGAACCGTTGAACACGGGGGCGTCGAGCCAGCGGAAGTCCGGCGAAAAGCCGATGCACCAGACCACCGATGTGATGCCGGAGCCGTCGAGGGCGAGGCTTGTGACCGGCTCGCCCGGCTCCCAGACCGGCGCGTAGTGTTCCTGCTCCGGGGCCTCGATGCCCTTCTCGGCGATGTACTTGTCGATGGCGGCGTTGATGCCGTTGTAGGTCCTGTCGGCGCCATCGAGCGAGCGCTTGAGGTCGTCGCGGAAGCGCAGGCTGCCGTCCCTGTAGTCCTCCATCAGCCCATAGAGCTTCATGCCCTCGGTGGCGAAGCGGCGCAGGTCGATGTCGCGGCCGCCGTCACGGCCGGTGACGTAGTGATTGGTGTTGTCGCGGACGCCGTCGCGCAGCGGATGGTTGTCGACGGTCATCTCGTAGTAGCCCATGTCGGCAAGCCAGGTGACGACGTCGCGGCCGCGGTAGAACCGGGCGCAGCGGGGTGCGTCGCCGACCGCGAGGTGCACCTTGCGACCGGCCAGATGCAGATCCTCGGCGATCTGCGCGCCGGACTGTCCGGAGCCGACGACCAGGACTTCGCCCTCGGGCAATTGGGCTGCGTTGCGGTACTGGTTCGAGTGGATCTGCGTGACGGAGCCCGGCAGCTTCTCGGCCATGCGCGGGATGATCGGCGTGTGGTAGCCGCCCGAGGCCACGACGATCTCGTCGGCGGTGTAGTCGCCCTCCGAGGTCTGGACCGAGAAGATCCCGTCCTCCCGCCGCTCGACACGGGTAACCGAGACGCCCTCGCGGATCGGCGGGTTCACCTTGGCGACGAAGGCCTTGAGATACGCGACGATCTCGTCCTTTCGCATGAATCCGTCCGGCTCCGGCCCATCGTAGGGATGGCCTGGCAGGTCGCACTGCCAGTTCGGCGTGACGAGGCAGAACGTGTCCCAGCGCTGCGTCGACCAGGTGTGGGCCGCCGTGTTCTTCTCGAAGACGAGGTGCTCGATTCCACGCTGCTTGAGGTGGTAGCTGACCGAGAGGCCGGCCTGGCCGCCGCCGACGACGGCAACGGGAACGTGACGGGGGGTGGACGTCATGGCTCTCACTCCGTGAGTTCGCAGAAAGGGGGGCGGTTCAGGGCTCGAAGGTCTCGACCATGACCCGACCATCGGAAGGTTGGAGCTTCGCGGCGGCCTCGATCCGGGCAAGTTGGTCCAGGGCGGACGAGCAACTGAACCCGTACTTCTCGCGTACGCGCTCGCTGGCGATGTTGAGGGCGGTGCGGGTCTTTTCGACGAACTCGTCGACGGCGTAGCTCTCGCCCGGCACGAGGAAGTCCTTCACGACGAGGGACGGCGAGTAGCAGGCCTCGCGCCGACCATCGGGCCAGCGAACGTGGAAGTGCATCTCAGGCATGGGTCGGTTCCTGTCTCATGCGGGCGCAGCCCGCGTAGGCATCGAGGTGGCGCTCGGCGCAGGCCCGCCAGGAATAGGCGGCGGCCCGTGCGAAGCCCGCGAGCCTCAGGCGGTCGTGCGTCTCCGGCACGAGGGCGGCGACCATGGCTCGGGCGATGTCGTCGGGGGCGGCCGGATCGACGAACAGTGCGTCGCCCTCGGCGAGGTATTCGGTGAAGGGCGGCCGGCGGGAGACGATGACCGGGGTGCCGCAGGCCATCGCCTCCAGCACGCACAGGCCGAACCCTTCCTTCAGCGAAGGAAACGCCAGCACGTCGGCGATACGGTAGAGGGCCGGCATATCGGCCTGCGGAACCGGACCGGTCTCGATTGCGGGACCGCTTGCCCCAGCCGCGAGGCCGTTGGCGGTCAGGGCCGCATGGCATCGCGCGCGGTAGGCGGCGTGATCGAGAAGCGAGGCTCCCCCGGCGATGACGAGCTGGGCCCCGGGATGGCGCTCACGCAAGCGCGCGAACGCCTCGATGATGCCAAGGGTGTTCTTGCGTGCCTCGAAGCCGCCGATGGCGAGGACGATGGGACCGTCGCCCAACCCCCAGCGCCGCCGTACGGCGGCATCCTGCAGGTCGGGCGTGGGTTGGTAGGCCGCCATGTCGACGCCGTTGCCGACGACCTCCGGTGTCGCACCGAAGTCCGAACGGACGTGCTCGGTCCAGCCCTGACTGACGCAGAGGATGCGCCGAGCCTCTTGGATCGAGCGATCCTGCCAATCGGCAAGCTGCGGGTCGGCGAATGTATCCAAGTGGTGGACCGTCCGAACGAAACCCGGAATCAGACGCCGATGCTTCAGGGTGGCGAGCGCGTTGCCGCCGATGCCGTCATGGGCGTGGAAGACATCGAAGTCACAGGCCGCCGGCGACCCGAAGTGGGTCAGGTAGTCGTTGATGCGGGTCCGCACGAGCTCGACCGTGTCACCGGCAACGGGGCGGGCGGCGACGGACACCGTGGGGCATGCGGCGGCCCGGAAGAAACCACGGCCGGACGGGTCAGGCGCGTGGACCACCGCCTCGTGCCCGAGAGCGCACAGAGCTTCGGCCAGGGCGAGGCAATGGGCGACGCCGCCCCGCGGGTTGGTGGAGTGGGTAAGCAGGGCGATGCGCAGACCGGTCATGCCGAGGCCTCCGCTTCATCCCGGCCGCAGCCGATCAGCGAGCTGGCGACGAAATCCCAGACCACGGCCTCCTCGCCTCCGGCATCGCGGATGCGCGCGACCCGGCTCGCATCGACGGTTCCGATGGTCGCGGCCGTGATGCCCCGCGCGGCGAAACGGTCGAGCACGGCCCGGGTGTCGGCGGGGCGGATGCTGAGGAGGTAGCCGTAGCTTGGGAAGGCGGTGAGCCAGCGTGCCATGGGAACGTTGTCGGGCCGCGGGATCGCGGCGAGGTCGATGACGGCGCCGACCTTCGAGCATTCGAGTAGCATCAGCGCCGTGCCGACGACGCCCGCCATGCTGATGTCCTTCGCGGCGCGGCAGAGACCGTCCTCGGCGAGCCCCGGCAGCAGGGCGAGGTCGGCGCGCAGGCGGTCGCCCGGCGACCCGGTCGAGGCGTCCCAGTAGGGATGCGGATCGCGGAAACGCCCGCGCAGGTCGATGGCGGCGACGAGGTCGTCGCCCGGTGCCGCATCGAAGCTCGTGAGCAGGCGGGAACCGGCGCGGCCGAGCACGGCGACCGCCAGGTTGCCGGTCTCCGAACGCGTGTTCGTGTGGCCGCCGACGACAGGCACGCCGTAGAGGGCGGCCGCGTCCGACAGGCCGGCGAGGATCGGGTCCGCCGCCGCGGCGTCCCGGCTCCACAGGGCGTCGACGACCGCGAGCGGCCGCCCGCCCATGGCCGCCACGTCGCTGAGGTTCACCATGATCCCGCAATAGCCGGCGAAGTAGGGATCGGCCGAGACGAAGCTGTCGATGAATCCCTCGATGGCGAAGAGCAGGTGTCCATCCCCATCGGGGATGGCGGCGCAATCGTCTCCGACCGGCACCGCGTCATGCCGTGCGCCCAGTCCGAGGCGCGTGACGACGGCATCGATGTCGCGCTTATGCGCGACGCCCCGTGCATCCCGGATCTGGCCGGCCAGGGTCTTGAGGTCGACGGCCGCGGTCATTATGCCGCCCTGCGGAACGTGACGAGCCCGTGCTCAGGGTCGTGCATCGGCGGGTAGGCGGCGAGATCGGCCTGCATCAGGTGGTGAAGGCGACCGTGAAGCTCCACCGCATCGAGGGTCGCCCAGTGCAGGGCCTCGAACAGCGGCACGTTCCGGTCCTGCACGTGCGCCAAGAAGCGCGTGCATCCCCGTGCATGGGCCGACGCGACCGCGACCTGGATCAGCCCGGCCCCGAGCGCCGCCGTGCCGCGGAAGGCCCTGGCGACGGCCAGTCGCGAGCCCCACCACTCGCCAGGACGTTCCGCCACCTCGTGGATGCGAACGGTACCAACGACTGCGTCGGCATCCCCGCCGAGAGTGGAGAGGGCGCAGATCGGGATCGCACGCCCGTCGATGGCGTCGCGGTCATCATCCGCGAAGATGCCTTGCTCGGTGCAGAACACCTGTCGGCGCAGGGTGGCGCAGGCCCGCCGCTCCCAAGCGGAGGTGGCGAACTTCACCCGGAAGTGGCTCGGCCGATAGGGCGCGACGGGTTCGAGGATCATGCCGCCACCCCCGCGCGCTCGTAGGTGGAGAGCGCCGAGCAGGCGCCGCAGCGGCCACAGCCGGCCTTGATGTCGGTCGAACGCAGATTGGCCCGCCCCAGCATCTCGGACAGGGGCTGCAGGATCGCGTGCATGAAATCCGGCGACGGTGCCGGGTGGCTCTCCAAGGGGGTGCCGGAGATCGGCACGAAGGGTACGACGAATGGGTAGACGCCCATCCCGACCAGGCGCTCGGCCATGGCGAGGATCGCCTCCGGGGCGTCGCCGAGGCCGGCGAGGATGTAGGTCGAGACCTGTCCCCGCCCGAAGACCGGCACAGCCGCCGCGAAGGCATCGTAGTAGCGCTCCAGCGGCACGCTGGCCTTGCCGGGCATGATCCTGTCACGGACCTCGGGGGTGACGGCCTCCAGGTGCATGCCGAGCGCGTCGACGCCCGACGCCTTCATGCGTTCGAACCAGCGGTCGTCGTCCGGCGGCTCGCATTGCGCCTGGATCGGCAAGTCCACCGCCGCCTTCACCGCGAAGGCGCTCTCGCACAGGATCGCGGCGCCCCGGTCGGTGGCGTTCGGGGTGCCCGTGGTCATCACCATGTGCTTGACGCCGTCCAGCAGAACGGCGGCGCGGGCGACCTCGGCGAGCTGCTCAGGGGTCTTGCGGGCCACGGTGCGGCCGGCGGCGAGGGACTGGCCGATGGAACAGAACTGGCAGGTCTTGGTTCGGCTGGCGTAGCGGATGCAGGTCTGCAGCACTGTTGTCGCGAGCACGTCGCGTCCGTGCAGCACCGCGATCTTCGAGTACGGCACCCCGTCGAAGGTCGAGAGGGCGTAGAAGCGCGGCTTGCCCGGGAAGGTCACCCGGCCGATCACCGCGCCTTCGTGCTCGATGACTGAGACCCCGTCGAGGTCCGGGCGGCGCACCAGGAAGGGCGAGTCGAACGCGGTCTCGGTGTGGACCGGCACCATCACGGTGCGGCCCGCGATGGTCATCGCCTTATGGTCGGAGGGACCGGCGCCGCCGCGCCGGCTCGGGGCCCCGGCGCGGCTGTCGGCGAGCCTAACGCCGTAGGACTGCAACGCGTTGATCAGGCGTTCCGTCGGCATCCCGACCAGGCCCGCCATGCCCGGCGGAAGCGTGGGAAGGCTCGTCGGAAGCGGGGAACTGCTCATTGTCGAGGCTCCGGAATTGATGTTGCGAACGGATCGGCTGGTGCACGAACGAGGCCGGGCGGTCGTCGTGGAGAAGGCTGAGGAGTTCCGGACGGGCGTAGTGGCCGACCGAGTCCATCATCCGCTTGCGCTTGGTCACCAGCGCGAGGTCCATGTCGGCGACGAGGATGCCCTCGCCGGTGCCGAGCGGGTCGGCGAGGTGCTTGCCCTCGGGCGAGACGATGGCGGTGCAGTTGCCGCCGCGGCAGGCGCCGCGCAGGCGCTCGTCGGGGCAGACCTGCGCCACCTGCTCGTCGGTGAGCCATCCGGTGGCGTTGACGACGAAGCAGGCCGCCTCCAGGGCGTGGTGGCGGATCGTCACCTCCATCTGGTCGGCAAAGATCTGGCCGACCAGCGAGCCCGGGAACTGGGCCGCGTGGATCTCCTCGTGCCGGGCCATCAGGGCGTAGCGGGCGAGCGGGTTGTAGTGCTCCCAGCAGGCGAGCGCCCCGACGCGGCCGACCGCCGTGTCGACCACGGTGAGGCCGGCGCCGTCGCCCTGACCCCAGATCATGCGCTCGTGGTAGGTCGGGGTGATCTTGCGGCGCTTGAGCTTCAGGGTGCCGTCGGCGTCGAAGATCAGCTGCGCGTTGTAGAGCGAGCCGTGGTCGCGCTCGTTGACGCCGAGCACGATGACGACGCCGTGCCGGCGCGCGGCGGCCGAGACCGCCTGGGTGACGGGGCCCGGCACTGCCACGGCACGCTCGTAGAGGCGCAGGTGCTCCGCGCCCTGCAGTGCCGGCGGCAGCACGAACGAGAAGTACGGGTAGTACGGCACGAAGGTCTCGGGGAAGACCATGAAGCGCGCACCCTTGGCGGCCGCCTCGTCGATGGCGTTCAGCACCCGTTCGAGCGTGCCCTCCGGCCGGTCGAGATCGGGCGCGATCTGTACGGCGGCGGCCCGCACGATCCGGTTCTCTGACATGGATGATCCTCCGGCGGTGACGGCGGCCGCGTCGCGCGCGGCCGCCGGATGCGACGTCCCGGTCGATGGGCCGAGGGCCCGTTCAGACGGTCCAGGTGTCGATGATCACCGCGTTGTCGCGCTTATGCAGGAGCATGCAGTCGAGGACGTCGAGGGGGTTGATCATGCGGATGCCCTCGATGAAGGCGGCCTCGCCGTGGCCGTAGAGGGCCTGGGTGGAGAACCGGCAGGCGTAGACCTTGCCGCCCTCGGCCATGAACTTCTCAAGCTGGTTGTTGAAGTTCAGGTGGCCCGGGAAGGCCTCGTCGCCGAGCCGCGGGAAGCCGCGCTGGACACCGAGGGTGATGCCGGGGCCGTAGAGCAGGATTGAGGTCTCGAAGCCCTTGCGCTGCAGGCGGGTGGCCTGGAGCAGGTTCACGAGGCCGATGGAGCCCTCGAAGGCGACCGTGTGGAAGGTGACCAGCGCCTTCTGGCCCGGCTCGGCCTTCACGTCCTCGAAGACCTTCTCCTCGTAGTCGACCAGGAAGTCGCCCTTCTTGTGGGGTTCGCGATTCACTGCGGGCATGGATCTCACTCCGTGATGGGTTGGACCGCGTCGGCCGAAGCCTCGGGTGGTCCCAGCCCGTCATGGCAAGCGACGTGCCAACGGGGACCAATCAACAAAACCATCAATGGCCCCAGGTTGAATGCATACAATATTGCATTCAATCATCATCATGCCTTGGTTCCGGATGCCTGTTCTCCACTGGCAGTCAGATCGGCATATGCACAACAGAGCATCACGCTATGCCCAGTCTGACTGCATGGATTGATGGTATTGTATGTATTAGTTCTGTAAGCCGTTTGGGCCTCCGATACGGTATGGAGCTTGCTACCCATACAATCAGGTATTGATCGCATCTTGATGGTGTGCTTGGAGAACGGATGACCTCAGCAGCGCGAGACGGGCGACCGACGCCTTCGGATGTCGTGAGCGGGACGTGGACGCCCGACCTCAAGCGTTGGGGGAAGCCCCACTACCTCGCCATCGCCGAGGCCTTGGCGGACGACATCCGGACCGGACGCCTGACGGTCGGCACGCGGCTCCCGACCCAGCGTGCCCTGGCCGAGGCCCTCGACCTGAACTTCACGACCGTCTCGCGCGGCTATGTCGAGGCCCACAAGCGCGGCCTGATCGAAGGACGCGTCGGCCAAGGCACCTTCGTGATCGATCCCGTGCGCCCGGGCCGGGCCACGCCTTCGAAGGACGGCTCACGGATCGGGCCAGTCGACTTCACGATGAACCTGCCTCCCGAGCCCGACGCGCCGGCTTTGCAGGCGCGGATGCAGGCCTCGTTCGCCGAGTTGTCCGGCGACCTGTCCAACCTGCTGCGCTACCAGGGTTTCGGCGGAACTGACGAGGACAAGGAAGCCGCCCTGCGCTGGCTGAAGGGCCGGGGCATCGACACGCCGCGGGAGCGCTTGCTCATCTGCCCCGGCGCCCACAGCGCCCTGTTCAGCGTGCTGGGCCAGATAGCCCGCCCCGGTGACGCCATCTGCGCCGAACGCATCACCTACCCGGGCATCCGGTCGCTGGCGGCGCATCTGGGCCTGCGCCTCGTCGACCTGCCCATGGACCGGCACGGCGTCGACCCCGATGGGTTCGCGGCCGTCTGCACCAAGGTCGCGCCGAAGGCGATCTACCTGAACCCGCTCCTGCAGAACCCGACCACCACGACCCTGTCCCGGACGCGACGTGAGGCCATCATCGCGGTCGCCCGCCGGTACGCCGTCACCATCATCGAGGACGATGCCTACGCGCGCATCTGCCCGGCGCCGCCCCCGAGCTTCGCCGAGCTCGCCCCCGAGATCACCTACTACGTGGCCGGCCTCGCCAAATGCCTCGGCGCCGGGTTGCGCTTGGCTTTCCTGGTGGCCCCGAGTGCCCGATCCGCCCTTCCGCTCGCCGGCGCCCTGCGAGCCGCCACCGTCATGGCCTCACCGATCTCGACAGCGCTGGCGACGCGCTGGATCCTGGACGGGACGGCGGATGCCATCGTGCAGTTCGTGCGCGAAGAATCGGCTGCGCGCCAGCGCATCGCAACCGCATTACTTCCCAGTGGGACCTACACCGCGGACCCGCACGGCTTCCACGTCTGGATCAACCTGCCGGAGGGCTGGACCCGCTCAGCCTTCGCGAGCCAGGGGCGTTCCGCCGGACTCGGCGTCGTCGCCAGTGACCCGTTCTGCGTCGCCGGCACGCCACCCGAGGCGGTGCGGCTCTGCCTCGGCGGCCCCTCCACCCGACAGCAGATCACCCAGGGACTGGAAGTGCTCGCCCACGCGCTGGAAGGTTCGCCGGCGCTTGCGTCGTCCTACATTTGAGCGTCGTGCCAGCTTGGCGCCCAGGCCACATCGGCAAGTTGAACGCAGCCAACGTCGTCAGACCTGACGCCCGCAGTCCCCCAGCAGGTCGGTCGGTTCACGCCACGAATGCGAGGTATCCGCTGATGGTCATGACGGACAGGATGGTCGAGGTCAGGACGACGTTCGAGGTGATGGCTGCCTCCCTGCCATAGAACTCGGCCAGCATGAACGGGCCCGTTCCGGTCGGAAGCGCGGCGAGCAGGACGGCGGCGTGCGTCAGCATCGGCGAGAGCCCGAACACGACCGTTGCCAGTATCCAGGTCACGGCCGGCTGAAGGATCAGCTTGAACCCCACCAGGAGCGCTGCCGAACCTGGGTCCCGATCCGTCGCTGCCCTTTCCGCTGCCAGGAAAAGACCGAGCGCCACGAGCGCGCAGGGCGAGGCGGCCCCGCCAAGCAGCTTCAGAAAGGTCTCCGCAGGGGCGGGAACGTCCAATCCGGCGAGCGGAATGAGAGCGCCCAGGACCGGTGCGACGAGCAACGGATTGCGTATCAACGAGCCGCCAACTTTCATGACGAGATCCCTGCGTCGATTCTCGGTCTGCAACCCGATCCCGATCAGCACGATGGCGATGGCGAACAGGATGCAGACCGTGATGATCGTGGCCACGAGCGTCGGGGCGAGGGCCTCCTGGCCCAGTGCCACGAACGCCAGCGGGAACCCAATGAAGCCCGTATTGGCGTAGCCCGCGTTCAGGCCGTCGATGGCGGCATCGGCCAGATGCCTCGGGCGTTGCAAGCGGACGACGAGCGTGAGGCAGAACACGAGGGCGGCGCCGAGACCGAAGGCAGCGACGAAGCCCGGCTGCCACACATCGAGCCAGCGCGCATTCGCGACGATGTCGAACAGCAGCGCCGGAAGCGCGAGGTAGACCACGAACCGGTTGAGTTCCGTCGTCGCGTGAGGGCCTAGAACGCCGATGCGACGGGCGAGCCATCCGGCGAAAATGAGCGCGAAGATCGGCAGGACGACGGTGAGCGTGGACAGCATGACAGGAGGTGACCCGAGGTGATGGGGCAGACCTATCCTCCAGGCCCCATATCATCCAATGCCGATTGACCCCTTCATTCATACCCTTCCGGTATCATGGTCGACATCCGACAGATGCGCTACTTTGTGGCGTTGGCGGAGACGCTCCACTTCGGCCGGGCGGCCGAGCGACTGCATATCAGCCAGCCTCCCCTGAGCCGGCAGATCGCCAACCTGGAGAAGGAGCTCGGCGTGCGTCTGCTTGAGCGTCACACGCGGCAAGCGGCGTTGACCTACGCGGGTCGGCAGTTCCTGGAGGATTCACGCGCCGTCCTCGTATCGTTCGACCAAGCCTGCCGTAATGCGCGGCTCGCCGACGGGGGCGATCTCGGCGAACTGTCCATCGGTTTCATGATGCACGCCGCCCACACGGTCCTGCCGGGGCTCGCACGGCGGTTCATGGCCAGCCACCCCCAGGTCCAGGTCGAGTTGCGGGAGGTCGTTCCCAACGCACTGGCCGATGCGGTGCTGACCGGGCGGTTCGACGCCGCCATCATGTTCAATCCCGGACCCGTGCGAGGACTGGACGCGCACGCGATCTTCCGTGAGCCGCTGTGCCTCGCGGTGCATGCCCGCCATCCCCTCGCCGGACGGGAAGGCATCCAAGCTCACGATCTCGTCGACGAACGCCTGATCGCGGCGCCGGCCGATGTCGCGCCGACATTGCGCGAGGCGGTCGTCGGATTCTGCCGCTCGGGCGGTTTCGAACCGACCGTCCGCCTTGAGGCGCAACTCCAACAGACAATCGTGAGCCTCGTGGCGGAAGGCCTCGGCATAGCCCTCGTACCGCAATCGCTGCGCAAGATGGGGGTTGCCGATGTGGTCTTCCGCGACCTGCAGGAGGCCCCGACCATCGAGCACGTCGTTGTATGGAGGCCGGGGAACCTCAACCCCGCTCTCCGGCCTTTCCTCTTGGAAGCAGGCATCGTCCTCGGGGGGAAATGACGATTACCCACGAAGCCTTGCCGTAGGGCGGACGGGCGGGTCCCGACCCAACCCGGTCGTACATGCGTTCGTCAAGGCTGCCGAATTGCGGACTCCAGCGGACCGGTCATTTTTTAACTCGGCCAAGGCAAGACCGCCTTTCCTATCGCCGCGGCAAGCGGTGCATCGCCGTCAGGAAGGCATCCACGTCCGCGCGGGTGTTGTAGAAGGCGAGCGAGGCCCGCACCGACTGGTCGACGCCGAAACGGCGCAGGGCCGGAAGGGCGCAATGATGGCCCGATCGCACCGCGATGCCGTGGGCATCGAGATGGTGGGCCACAGCTTCATTTGTGTGCCCGTCGATGACGAAGGACATCACGCTTGCCTTCTGGCGGGCGGTACCGATCAGGCGCAGACCCTTCACGTCGGCGAGGCCGGCCTGCGCGTAGTCCAGCAGGTCGTGCTCGTAGGCGGCGATGCCGGGCAGTCCGACCCCATTCAGGTAGTCGAGGGCGGCGCCGAGGCCGACCGCGCCGGCAATGTCGGGCGTGCCGGCCTCGAACTTCTCCGGCGCGCCCTTGTAGACGGTCTTCGCGAAGGTGACGTCCTCGATCATGTGGCCGCCGCCCTGCCAGGGCGGCATCGCCTCCAGGAGGTGCTTCTTGCCGTAGAGGGCACCGATTCCCGTCGGCCCGAACACCTTGTGGCCGGAGAAGACGAGGAAGTCGGCATCGAGCGCCTGCACGTCGAGGGGGATGTGGGGCGAGGACTGCGCCGCATCCACCAGCACCGGCACGCCGTAGGCGTGGGACAGCGCGATGATCTCACGGACCGGGTTGATGGTGCCGAGTGCGTTCGCGACGTGGGTTACCGAGACGATCTTGGTGCGGCCCGAGAGCAGGGCGGCGAACTGCTCGAAGATGATCTCGCCGCGGTCGTCCACCGGGATCACCCGCAGGGTCGCGCCCGTAGCCTGGGTCAGGAGCTGCCAGGGCACGATGTTGGCGTGGTGCTCGATCTGAGAGACGATGATCTCGTCGCCTGGACCGATGTTGGCGCGGCCATACGCGTTGGCCACGAGGTTGATCGCCTCCGTGGTGCCACGCAGGAAGACGATGTTGTCCTTGGAGGGCGCGTTGAGGAAGCGCCGGACCTTCTCGCGCCCGCCCTCGAACAAGTCGGTGGAACGCGCCGCCAGGGTGTGGGCGGCCCGGTGGATGTTCGAGTTGTGGCGCGCGTAGAACTCGGACGTGGCGTCGATGACGCTCTGCGGCTTGTGGGTGGTGGCCGCGTTGTCGAGCCAGACCAGGGGGTGCCCGTTGACGCTCTGGTGGAGGGCCGGGAAGTCCTTGCGGACGCGCTCGACATCGAAGGGCGCCGCCACCGGGCTCGACTCGTGGGAGCTCACGCGCGGAGCCGGCCCGCCGTGCCGCGAGGGCTCGGCGCGCGGGGAGGCGTGCGGCCTCGAGGCGCGCTGGGACTGTGTCGGGGAAGAATCGGACAGGAAATAATAGTCGCCGGAAGCGGACGCCGCGTCACCGCCCGGCTGCGCCGAGCGGACGGGCTCTCCCGAGAGGCGCCCTGTGCGCTGAGAGTTTGCCTGAGCGACGTCCCCGCCACGCTTCGCTGGATCGGCCGGCACGAGGCTCGGTGCGATCGCGTGCGCGAAGGCGTTCGCGCGCGGATGATCCTGGGCGATCGTCCGGTGCAGGTCGGGGCCGCCGGGTAGGAAGGCGGCCACTTCCGGCACGGTGGGCACGAAGAATTCCGGGAGGCCGTGCCGGACCGATAACGGGTCGGTGAGGGGATGGACCGAAGGGATCGTCGCCGTGTCGAGGAAGCCGGCGCCCGCTGGCGCTGGCGTGGCACCGAACGGGTTGGCGGCCGACGGCCCGGTCAGGCCCGGAAGCCCGACGCGCGGGCCACCGAAATTGCGCGCCCCGAGGGCCGCGGCGTCGGGCTGGAAGCCCGACGGCAGGGCGTCCGAGGGCACCAAGGGCGTGCCGATGACGTCACCCGGAAGCGATGGCTGCCCGGGGGCCTGGGGAAGGCTCTCCAGACCCTGGGGACCCTGCGACGCGGCCGGCAGCGCGGGGGCCAGCGGCGCGGACGCCGCTTGGCCCTGGCCGTAGATCTCGCGGGCGAGGCGTCCGACGAGGTCGGCATGCGCCAAGGAACCGGCGGAGTCGCCGCCCGCGCCCATGGGCAGACCGAAGCCGGACGAGCCCAACACGCCGGCCTCAGGCGTAGTCATGGTAGTTGCCCAGCAGAACGTTATCGAGGCGTGCGATGGCATCCTCCACCAGCACTGCGGCGGAGAAGTAGCGGGTCACGAGGTGGGAAGCGATGGAATGGTCGTTGGTCCCCATGTAGCGCACCGACAGGCCAGGCTCGATCTCGCCGGTGACGCCGGATTTCTGCAGGCCGACCACGCCCTGCTCGCCCTCGCCGACGCGCAGCAGCAGGATCGAGGTGGTCTGGGATCCGGTGACCGGATCGGTGTCGATCGGCAGCTTGTCGCTCGGCACCAGCGGCACGCCGCGCCAGGTGATGAAGGGCGCGCCGAACAAGTGGATCACCACCGGGGGCACGCCGCGGCGGGTGGCTTCCCGGCCGAAGGCCGCGATGGCGCGGGGATGCGCCACGAAGAACGCGGGCTTCTTCCAGACCAGCGTCAGCAGCTCGTCGAGGTCGTCCGGGGTCGGCGGGCCGCCGCGGGTGGGGATGCGCTGGCGTCCGCCGACCTCGTTCAGCAGGCCGAACTCGGAATTGTTGAGCAGCTCCCACTCCTCCCGCTCCTTCACGGCGTCGACCGTGAGGCGGATCTGCTCGCGTAGCTGGTCGATCTCGTTGGAGTAGAGGTCGGTGACGCGGGTATGGGTGTTGAGGATCGTCTGGATCGTGGAGAGGTGGTACTCGCGCGGGTCGATCTCGTAATCCACGAAGGTGCTCGGCAGGCGCGGCGCGCCGGTCTGCACCGCGAGCAGCTCGATGCCCTGCTCGCCGTGGCTGTTGGTGTGACCCTTCAAGCGGTCGCGCTCCTCGACATACTGCGCGATGCGATTCTTGACGGCGGCGTCGTCCAGGGCCGCCCGGTCAAGGGTCAGCAGCGTGACGGCCGAGAGCGCCTTGACGGCGGGAGCGGGCTGGCCGTCGCCCGTGAGGGCGTCGTCACCGAAGAAGTCGCCGCGGGTGGCGAGCCCCGAACGCAGGCGGTTCTGGTAGGGCCCGGACAGGGACAGTTCGACGGTGCCGTCGGCGACGATGGTCAGGCTGCGGTCGCCCGCGCCCCCTTCCGAGATCGTCTCTCCGGCTTTGTGCTTGCTCTCGGTGAACCGGTCGGCGAGGGCCGCGAGTTCGGCATCGCCCAGACGGCTGAACGGCGGCACGGCGCGCAGGGAAGCGGGGCTGATCGTGCGCGCTTTGTCGGCGCTGGCGAACGCGATGCGGCCGGGCTTGGCCAGCACGACGGCGCGCCGGTTCACGCGGTAGACGCCGCCATCCACGTTGACGAAGGGCAGAAGCCGCAGGAACCAGCGCGGGGTGTTGGCGAGGTTCTGGACCGACGTGACGGTCGCCGTCGATAGATTGCGTGCTGCGGATGCGCCCACGCTCTGCCCCTGTCCGCTCATGTCTGGTCGTCTCCGTGTGGTCCGTCTGGATTGTCGGGTAATGCCGTGCGCATCCGGCCATGGATCTTCGCGTGCGCAGTCGAGCGACTACGCGATCAAGGACAGCGCTGCGGGGAACACCGCATAGTCCTGTCGTACCCGGCATAATAAATTGTACAGCGCCGGACGCGATGCGGTTCTAACCGTTACTTTGCGCGAACGTCAACGGAAAGATATTCTATATTTGAATATTTATGAGACTCAATCAGTCTATAAATCAATGATGGCAAAAATTTAGATTATATTACTGCGAGATTGGAGGAAATTGTTGTCCGAGATAAGGGGGGCGGGAAACGGTCGGAGCGACTTGGCCTGAAATCCGGTCCGCCCGGCAAGGGAGACCCGCTTGTGCGGCCGGGTATGGGGACCGGCCGGAGATCGATGGACGGGTCAGTCGCTGCCCCGGGGGACGTCCGGCCCCCGCACCTGTCAGATCCCGTCGCCGAAGAACTGGTCCATGGTCTGAGCGGGGTCCTCGGCCGAACTGATGCGCGACACGACGCGGGCCGGCACGCCCGCCACGGTGGTGTGGGCCGGCACGTCGTGCAGGACGACGGCCGCGGCGGCCACCTTCGCGCCTTCGCCGACCCGGATGTTGCCGAGCACCTTGGCGCCGACGCTGAGGAGCACGCCGCGCTCGATCTTCGGGTGGCGGTCGCCGCTCTCCTTGCCGTTGCCCCCGAGCGTCACCGATTGCAGGATCGAGACGTCGTCGGCGATCACCGTGGTCTCTCCGATGACGACGCCGGTGGCGTGGTCGATGAAGACGCCCGAGCCGATCCGCGCTGCCGGGTGGATATCGGCGCCGAACACCTCGGAGATCCGGCTCTGGATGTGCAGCGCCAGGGTGGCCCGGCCCTGGTGCCAGAGCCAGTGCGCCACCCGGTAGCCCTCCAGGGCAGCAAGCCCCTTGTAGAAGAGGAAGGGGTCGAGGTAGCGCCGGCAGGTCGGGTCACGCTCGCGGATGGCCACGAGGTCGCGCACGGCGTGCTCGCCCGCATGCGGGTCGGCCTCGAAGGCCGAGAGGCAGAGATCGCGGGTGGAGAGCCGCGCGAGGTCGCCGTCGCCGAGGCGATGGGCGAGCCTGTAGGCGAAGGCGTGGATCAGACTGGGCTGGTCGAGCACCGTCGCCTGGATGATGCCGGCATAGAGCGGCTCCTCGATCAGGGCCGCCTCCGCCTCGGCACGCATCGCCCGCCAGACGTCGGAGCCGGCCGTGGTCTGGCTCACGCTGCGCAGGGGCGGGCGCAGGAGGTTGCTGGGACTGCGCGAGGCCTGACTGCCGGCGGTCATGTGTATCGGCTCATGCGGATCGCGAGGTCCGGGCGGTGCGCGGCGGCATCGGCCTCACCCGACGCGCTGGAAGAGAGCGGCGATGTAGCCCACGAGGAGGCCATGTCCGTCGAATTGCACGTCCACGACCTGCGCCCCGTCCCGGGCCGGCAGGACGTCGACGATTCGCCCGGTGGCGTGGCGCCAGATCCCGAGGGCATCGGCCACGTCGAGCCGGGCAAATACAACCTGATCTCCGAGAACCATCGTTTTCTCCGGTCTGAAAGTCGTCGCTCGAGAAGGGTGGCGAGGGGGTGCCGGTGGCGCGGTCCGGGGTCCACGGACGGACCTTTGCGGGGCACGGACGGGAGCGCCGCGCCTCGGGGAAGTGTGCCGATCCGGGGCCTCCAGGGTCAATGAGAGCGGTTTCCAAAGATCGGTGGCCTGCGGGCACAGCCTTCCTTCCGGATGGGTCCTGACAGCAGGCTTCTCCTGCGCGGCCGACCTTACCAGCTCAGCGAACTGTCACCGGGATGTCGGGGCGTGCATCCCCGGTGAAGCCCTGCCGGTTCGGCATCGCCACCGCCGGGATCGTGCCGGAGTCCTGCGGCAGAAGTCCTTCGGGGTGAGGGACTTAGGCGCTTAGGGGGTAGGTCTCGTCCGCACCGATGGATTGCGGCGCGTCGAACTGGCTGGCGCAGCGGATGTAGTCGAACAGGGGTGGGGAACGATCGCGAGGCGGAGCCGCATGACACGAAGTGCGTGAGGGCAGAGGCGACAGCGCCTCCGAGAGCGAAATTCAAATGTATTCGGCCGAGGTTATCAACGCAAAAATCTTTCCATATTCAGCGCACGGCAATAGAAATAGCCTCCGGATGCGCCGGTTTCAGGGAGAAATTCCGGCCAGGACGTTCATTCTGACTCCGGTCCCCGCGGAGAGCGCAACGCCTGCAGAGAGGTCCGGCGAAAGGAAGCGGTACTTCCCCGCACCAAAACGGGTTTCCGGCGCTAAATTGCCCGTCGGGAGAAATGCTCTCCGGAAGACCGCGCATGAGACACAAGCATTCTCCAGGGCGATCGGAATAAAGATGGCGCTTTTATTGACCTAACCCCGACACAAGATACCATCTGCGCCATCGATCCACGGCTCTTTATCGACCCGGATCACCTGGATTGCCTTTAGACAAGACAACTTCTCCAGACATGTCGGCGGCGGACACAATGACGACCAGGCAACACTTCATTCTCCCGCGGCGCCTGGCGGGTGCCTTGCTCGGCGGGCTGGCCCTGTGCGCGTCGCTCGCTGGCGGCGCGGCGGCGGCCGAGGGACAGCTACGGATCGCCAAGCAGTTCGGCGTCGTCTACCTGCTCCTCAACGTGGTCGAGGACCAGAGGCTCATCGAGAAGCACGGCAACGCGGCTGGCCTCGACATCAAGGTCGACTACGTCCAGCTCTCGGGTGGTGCGGCGGTCAACGACGCGCTGCTGTCGGGCAACATCGAGGTCGCGGGGGCCGGCGTCGGGCCACTGTTCACGCTCTGGGACCGCACCCGGGGCCGGCAGAACGTCAAGGGCATCGCCTCGCTCGGCAACTTTCCCTACTACCTCGTCACCAACAATCCCGAGGTGAGGAGCATCGCCGACTTCGGTGAGAAGGACCGAATCGCAGTGCCTGCGGTGGGCGTCTCGGTGCAGTCGCGCATCCTGCAGTGGGCCTCGGCCAAGCTCTGGGGCGACAAGGACTTCGCCAAGCTCGACCGGATCAGCGTCGCGGTCCCGCACCCGGAGGCGGCCGCCGCGATCATCAAAGGCGGCACCGAGATCTCCGCGCATTTCGGCAATCCGCCCTTCCAGGACCAGGAACTGGCCGAGAACCCCAAGGCCCGCATCGTCTTGAATTCGTACGACGTCCAGGGCGGCCCGTCCTCCTCGACGGTGCTCTACGGGACGGAGGCGTTCTACAAGTCCAGCCCGAAGACCTACAAGGCCTTCCTGGACGCGCTCGACGAGGCAGCGAAGTTCATCACCGAGAACCCCGGCAAGGCGGCCGAAATCTATGTCCGGACGACCAGCAGCAAGCTCGATCCGGCGCTGCTGAAGACCATCATCACCAACCCGGCCGTGACCTTCAAGGTGACGCCGGAGAACACCCTTGGGCTGGGCCAGTTCATGCATCGGGTCGGGGCGATCAAGTCCGCGCCCCAGGCCATTGGCGATTACTTCTTCGCCGATCCGCGCATCGACACCGGCAGCTGAGCGGCCCGCGATGATCTGCGCCGCCACTCTGTCCGACCTCTCCGTCCTCGAACTGGCCGAGCCGCGCCCGCGCGGCGGCGCTCGACGCGAGGCCGCCCCCGCCCGGCCGTCACCGGAGCCGCCGCCGCCCCCCGCGCCCGACCCGTCGCCCCTGCTGCAGATCGGGGGCGTTACCCTGGAATACTGCACGCCGCAGCGGGTGGTGCGGGCCACGCACCGGATCGACCTCGACATCCATGCGGGCGACCGCTTCGTCCTGCTCGGGCCCTCGGGCTGCGGCAAGTCCACCCTGTTGAAAGCGGCGGCCGGCTTCATCACGCCAGTGGAGGGCGCGATCACCCTAGCAGGCGCTCCGGTGCGCGCGCCCGGGCCCGACCGCATCGTGGTGTTCCAGGAATTCGACCAACTGCCGCCCTGGAAGACGGTGGTGCAGAACGTCGCCTTCCCGCTGCGCGCCGCCAAGGCGCTCAGCCGGCGGGAGGCGCAGGAGCGCGCGCGCCACTACATCGACAAGGTCGGACTCACGCCCTTCGCCGACAGCTACCCGCACCAGCTCTCGGGCGGCATGAAGCAGCGGGTCGCCATTGCCCGCGCCCTGGCGATGCAGCCCCGGGTGCTGATGATGGACGAGCCCTTCGCAGCGCTCGACGCCCTGACCCGGCGGCGAATGCAGGAAGAGCTCCTCGCCCTCTGGGACGAGGCCCGGTTCACGCTGCTCTTCGTCACGCATTCGATCGAGGAGGCGCTCGTGGTCGGCAACCGGGTGGCCCTGCTTTCGCCCCATCCCGGCCGGGTGCGGGCCGAGTTCAACAGCCACGCCTTCGATCTTTCCAGCATCGGCAGCGAGGCCTTCCAGGGAGCGGTGCAGCGGTTGCACGCGCGCCTGTTTGAGACCGGCGCGCCGGCGGAGGCGAACCGATGAGCGCGTCCGCGACCCGCCCCGATCTCTTCACGCGGAACGGCGTCTCGTGCGATCTGGTGCCGCCGGTCCGCCCGGAATACGACCGGGTGCTCGCGCCCTTCGTGGAGGCACCGGTGGAACGCACGCTGCCGCTCGGGGCGCGGCTGTGGCAGCGGGACTGGCTGCGCAAGGGCCTGATCATCGCCGCCCTGGCGCTGGTCTGGGAGGGGCTGGCGCGCTGGCAGGACAACGACCTGCTGCTGCCCGGATTTCTCGCCACGATGTCGGCCCTCTTCGACGGCCTCGCCAACGGCGAGCTCATCGACCGGGTGCGGATCTCGCTCACCGTGCTGGTGCAGGGCTACCTCGCCGGCATCGTGCTGGCCTTCGGGCTGACGACGCTCGCGGTCTCGACGCAGTTCGGCCGCGACCTGCTTTCGACCCTGACGGCGATGTTTAACCCGCTGCCAGCCATCGCCCTGCTGCCGCTCGCCCTGCTCTGGTTCGGCCTCGGCTCAGGGAGCCTGATCTTCGTGCTGATCCACTCGGTGCTGTGGCCGATGGCGCTCAACACCTATGCGGGCTTCCAGGGCGTGCCCGAGACCCTGCGGATGGCGGGGCGCAACTACGGCCTGCGCGGGCCGTCCTACGTCCTGCAGATCCTGATCCCGGCCGCCCTGCCGGCGATCCTGTCGGGCCTGAAGATCGGCTGGGCCTTCGCCTGGCGCACCTTGATCGCGGCCGAGCTGGTGTTCGGGGCTTCCTCGGGGCGGGGTGGCCTCGGCTGGTACATCTTCCAGAACCGCAACGAACTCTACACCGACCGGGTCTTTGCCGGTCTCGTCATGGTCATCGTCATCGGCCTCGTGGTCGAGAACCTGGTGTTCGCGGTCTTCGAGCGGATCACCGTGCGGCGCTGGGGCATGGCCCGCTAGGATAGGGCCCTTTCGAGCTTGAGGCGACACGCGGTTGCGGAAGAGAGCCGATACACATGAATACCTATGCGTCCGGGTTCGCCGGCGGCGCGCTGATCGGCCTGTCGGTGGCGCTCCTGATGCTCCTGAACGGGCGCATCGCCGGAATCAGCGGCCTCGTGGCCGGCCTCGGCCGGGATCGGGGCCTGCGTCGGTGGGTCGATGCCGCCTTCGTCGCCGGCCTGATCGCCGGTCCGCCGGTCTTCGCCCTCGCCACCGGGGCGTGGCCGGCGATGCGCTTCGTCGCTTCCCTGCCGGTGCTCGCCGTCGCCGGCCTCCTCGTCGGGTTCGGCACCCGTCTCGGCTCGGGCTGCACCAGCGGCCACGGCGTCGCCGGCCTCGCCCGGCTTTCAGCCCGCTCGCTGGCGGCGGTCCTGACCTTCCTGGGGACCGGCATGCTCACCGTCGCCCTGTTGCGGGCGCTGGCGTGAGCGCGGCGCTCCACTTGCTCGCGGCCCTCGCCGCCGGTCTTATCTTCGGGCTCGGCCTGTCGCTCTCTGGCATGCTCGACCCGGCCCGGGTCCAGGGCTTCCTCGACGTGACTGGCGCCTTCGACGGGCGTCAGGCCTGGGACCCGACCCTGGCCTTCGTGCTCGGCGGCTCGGTGAGCGTCGCCGGCCTCGGATACGCCCTGGCCCGGCGCCTGCCGCGCCCGGCACTGGCTATCGCCTTCGACCTGCCGACGAACCATCGGATCGACTCGTCGCTGATCGGCGGCGCGGCCCTGTTCGGGATCGGCTGGGGCCTATCGGGCCTCTGTCCCGGCCCCGCCGTGGCGGCCCTGTCGACGGGGGCTCTGCCCGTAGCGGTCTTTGTCGCCGCCATGCTCGTGGGCATGACGGCCCACCAGCGCTTCGTCGCCCGCGCCTAAGCCTCAGCGCACCCGGGGCAGGACCTCTACGGCGAAGCGCCGCATCTCGGTCTCGAACGGTTGGAATTGCAGCATGAACAGCTCGATTCCGGCGGCATGGAAGGCGCGGATGCGGGAAGCGACGGTGTCGTAGCTGCCGACGAGGCCGGCGGCGGTGCCGCCATTGGTCCCGACATGGCGGGAGGCCGCCGCGTCGGTCTTGGCGAACATCACGCTCGCCGTGTCCGTGCGCGCCCGGGTGTCCGCCCGCAAAGCCGCGTCGCGATCGGCCAGGGCCAGCAGGCGCGCGTGCTCAGCCTGAGCCTCCGCATCGGTCTCGCGGGCGATGACGAAGGCTGAGAGCCCATAGCGCAAGGGGCCGTTGGCAGCGGGCCGACGGGCCACGTCGGCGATCAGCGCCGCGACCTCCGCGAGGGGCTGGCCGTTGATGAACCAAACGTCGGCTTGGCTTGCCGCCAGCGCCCGGGCCGGTTCGGATTCGCCACCGAGATAGATCGTCGGGCGCGGCCGGAAGCTGCCGGCCGGGCGAAGCTGATAGTCCGACACCTGGAAGTGCGGGCCCGCATGGGTGACGCGCTCGCCCCGCATCAGCCGGTCGACGAGGCCGATCCACTCGGAGCCGTAGGCGTAGCGCGCGTCGTGGGCAGGAAAGGGTAGTCCCGCCCGCTCGAACTCGGCCCGGTTCCAGGCATTCACGAGGTTCAGGGCGAACCGCCCCTGCGCGATGTGCTCGATCTGCAGGGCCATCTTGGCCAGCACCACGGGGTGGTAGAGCCCGGGCTTGATCGCCGCGATGATCTCGATGCGCCGGGTCAGGGCCGCCAGGGCGGCCGAGGCAGTCCAGGCTTCGAGCTGGTCGCGCCCGTCGTCGTAGGGATTGGCGGTGTGCTGGGCGACGAGAACGGCGTCGAAGCCGAGGGCTTCAGCCTCCAGCACCAGGGCGCGGTTGCGGTCCCAGCTGGCGTCGTCCGGCTCGTCCGGATCGTGGTGGGAGGCGCGGGAGCCGTGGACGGCCGCCCAGATTCCGAAGCGGAGCGGATGGGTCATGCGCTCAGCCCCGCTCCGCCGGCGGCTGCCAGGTATTCACCGCGGTCGCGTCGAGGTCGCGCGGAATCAGCCTGGCCTCGCGGAAGGTGTCGGCGATGGCCTGCTGCTCGCCGAGTTCGGACCGCACCACCGGCGTGACTGCGTAGGTCCGGCGCCGGTTCACCGTGGCGACCACCTCGGGGGAGAGGTCGCCCCAGATCGGCGCGAGCAGCGCTACCGCCGCATCCGGCTCGGCCTTGACCCAGCGGCCCGCCTGCCGGAGCGCGTCGTAGACGATCCCGACCACTTGCGGGTTCTCGGCCACGAAGCGGTCGTTGGCGAGGTAGTAGCGGTGATAGCTCGATAGGCCAGTGGCGTCGGCCAACACCCGCACCGGCCGCTTGGCCTGAGCGATGGCGAGGAACGGGTCCCAGATCACCCAGGCGTCGAGGCTGCCCTGTCCGAAGGCCGCCAGCCCCTCCGGCGCCTGGAGATAGGCCGGCTTGATGTCGGTGAAGGCGAGGCCCGCCCGCTTGAGGGCGGCTGCCAGGATGAAGTGGCAGCCCGACCCACGCGAGACGCCGACCGTGCGCCCCTTCAGGTCGGCGATGGAGCGGATCGGCGACTCCTCGGGAACAATGATGGCCTCGGCCGCGGGGGAACCGACCTCGCGGGCATAGAAGGTGAGCGGCGCATTGGCCGCCTGGGTGAAGATCGGCACCGCGTCCGCGACGTCCGCGTGGAGGTCGACGGCCCCGGCGTTCATGGGCTCGATCACGCTGGTGAAGAGGTGCCAGGAGGGTGCGAAGCCCAGGGGCTTCAGGCGTTCGTCCAGGGTGCCTTTGGCCTTCAGGATGGTAAGCAGGGTCGAGGAGCGCTGGTAGCTCAGGCGGACCGTCCGCTCGGCGGCCCGGACCGCCGGCATCCCGAGAGGCGCTAGCGCGGCGGTCGCGAGGCCGGCGCGCAGGATCGTCCGGCGCGAGGGGGCAGCCCCGCGCGGCGTGTCGTCGGTCATGGATCGTCTCCGGAGAAGTGTCGCCCGCCGTGCACCCGACGGTCTGCACGGCCCGGATCGCACATCGCCGACGTCGTCGCCGCACGATCACGATCCCGTGCCGATGATGTACGAAAAACTCCCAAGATTTCGCAAGGAAAGGGATTTTCAAATTTCGATGGCTTTTAGGACGATTGTTTTCGTATCTGGCGAAATAGCCAGAATGACCTCACGAAAGATCGCGCCTAAGTCCGGAGAGCAAGCCTCGAGAGGATGAAAGCGCGGGTGTCGCACGCTCGGCGGGCCCATCTACAGCATCGAGGGAGAACCTTCTCGCGCGCCCGGCCGTCACAACGACCTTCATCCTCGTCGACGCCGCAGTTTGGTCTATGCTTTCATTGACTGGGGGTACATCAGGCGTAGATAAGTAGAGCAGCGCCCTCTGCTTCAAGAGACCTGCTCTCGTGTTCCGCATCCTGAGATCGGCAAGCGCGCGACCGGGCCGAGGATCATCCCCGTCCATGCCGTCGACCAGCCACCCCGCCGAAGCGGTGATCCGCTTCGAATCCGTCTCGAAGACCTACGCGCCCCGGCGCAACGGGACGGCGGTCGCTGCCCTGGAGGGCATCGACCTCGCGGTTCCGGCCGGGTTGATCCTGGGCATCATCGGGCGCTCGGGCGCCGGCAAGTCGACTCTGATCCGCCTGATCAACGGCCTCGAGCGGCCGAGTGCGGGCCGCGTCTGGGTCGGGGATGCCGAGGTGTCGGCCCTGCGCCCGCGGGATTTGCGCGCCCTGCGGGCCCGGGTCGGGATGATCTTCCAGCACTTCAACCTGCTCTCGTCGCGGGACGCCGCCGGCAACGTCGCGCTGCCCCTGGAGATCGCCGGCTGGGCGCCGGCGGCGATCCGGGCGCGGGTCGCCGAGTTGCTCGATCTCGTGGGGCTCGCGGATCAGGCGGGGCGATATCCCGCCGAGCTGTCGGGCGGGCAGAAGCAGCGCGTCGGCATCGCCCGGGCCCTGGCGACCCGGCCGGAGGTGCTGCTCTCCGACGAGGCGACCTCGGCCCTGGATCCCGAGACCACCCGCGCGATCCTGGCGCTCCTCGCGCGCATCAACCGGGAGCTCGGCCTCACCATCGTGCTCATCACCCACGAGATGTCGGTGATCCGCGCCGTGGCCGACCGTGTCGCGGTGATCGAGAACGGCGCGATCGTCGAGGAGGGCTCGGCCTTCGACGTCTTCACCCGACCGCGGGCCGAGATCACCCGCTCCCTCCTCGCCGGGGAGATGGGCCACGGGCTGCCCCCGGTCCTGGCGGCGCGGATCGGAGCCGGCCCACGCCCGGGCGCGACGGTCGTGCTGCGCATCGCCTTCGAGGACGCCCCGGACGGCACCGCGATCCTGGCGAAGCTCGCCCGCGACACCGGCATCGAAGCCGCGATCCTGGCCGGCACCGTGGACGAGATCGGCGGGCGTCCGTACGGCTCCCTGGCGATCGGGCTGCCGCCGGCGCCCGACGTGGCGGCACGGGCGCGGGCCTACCTCGCGCAGCACAGCATCGACAGTCAGGTCCTGGGATACCTGCCGCCGGCCCAGGAGGCGTCCCGTGTCGCCTGAACTGATCCGCCTCCTCGTCCAGGCCACCGGCGACACCCTCACGATGGTGGCGCTCTCCGCCTCCCTCGGAACCCTGTTCGGCCTGCCGCTGGGGATCTTCCTAGCGACGAGCCGGCGGGGCGAACTCTTCACCGCGCCGATCGCGAACGCGGTGCTGGGCTTCGTCGTCAACGCGACCCGCTCGACGCCCTTCATCATCCTGGTGGTGGCGATCATTCCCTTCACCCGGCTCATCGCCGGCACCTCCATCGGGACCCTCGCCGCGACGGTCCCGCTCACGGTGGCGGCGACGCCCTTCCTGGCGCGCCTGATCGAGGCGGCGATCCGGGAGGTCGATCCAGGCCTCGTGGAGGCGGCCCGGGCCTTCGGGGCGAGCCCGGGGCAGATCATCGCCAAGGTGCTAATCCCCGAGGCGCTGCCCGGCATCGTATCGGGCCTGACCCTGGCGGTGGTCTCCCTCCTCGGGTTCTCCGCCATGGTGGGCGCCGTCGGCGGCGGAGGGCTCGGCGACCTCGGCATCCGCTACGGCTACCAGCGCTTCCGGCCCGAGATGATGCTGGCCGTGGTCGTCGTCCTCGTGGTCCTCGTCCAGGCGGTGCAGACCGTCGGCGAGGGCCTGGCCCGGCGTCTGAACCGGCGCATCCGGTCGGCCTGACGCGCCGCTCTTCTGTCCCACCCTCCCGTTCCCGAACCGGACGATCCGCCATGCCGCGCGCCCTGACCCTCGCCGCCCTCCTCGCCGCCTCTGCCCTGCTCCTTCCGGGGCCGGCCCGGGCCGAGCCCCTGACGCGGATCCGCATCGGGGCGACGCCGGGGCCGCACGCGCAGATCCTCGAGGCGGTGAAGCCGATCGCGGCGAAGCGGGGGCTCGACCTCCAGATCATCGAGTTCTCCGACTACGTCGTGCCGAACGAGGCCCTCTCGGCCGGCGAGATCGAGGCGAACTCGTTCCAGAACCAGCCCTTCCTCGACAACCAGAAGGCCGACCGGGGCTACCGGATCACCGGCGTCGGCCTGACGGTGAACTTCCCCCTCGGCATCTATTCGAAGCGCCACAAGAGCTTCGACGCGGTGCCGAGCGGCGGCACCGTGGCGATCCAGAACGACCCGACCAATGGCGGGCGCTCGCTGCTCCTCCTGCAGGACAAGGGCGTGATCAAGCTGGCCCCCGGCACCGGCTTCAAGCCGACGGTGGCCGACATCGTCGAGAATCCGCGCAAGCTCCGCTTCATCGAGGTGGATGCGGCCCAGACGCCCCGCGCCCTCGATGACGTGGACGCCGCGGCGGTCAACACCAACTACGCGACGCCCGCCGGCCTCAAGCCCTCCGACGCGCTCCTGAAGGAGGAGCCGAAGGGCCCCTACGTGAACATGCTGGCGGTGCGCGAGGCGGACAAGGACAAACCCTGGGTCAAGGCCCTGGTGGAGAGCTACCGCACGCCGGAGACCAAGGCCTTCGTGGAGACGACCTTCGGCGGAGCGGTGCTCACGAGCTGGTAGGGTGCCCCAGCCTGGACGCGCCGATGGCGGCTGGGCGCAGGCCCGTCAGACGGCGAGGGGCGCCCGGCGCGGGGGTGGGGCGAGGGACGCGTCCAGCAGGGTCCGCAGGACCTGTGAGGTCCGGAGATGGTCCGCCGCATCTTCGGAGCGGGGCGCATCGATCGTGATCGTCTCGTGGATGCGGCCGGGATGGGGACGCATGACCACGACACGGTCCGCCAGGGCGGCTGCCTCGGCGACGTCGTGGGTGACCAGGAGGATGGTCGGGCGGGTCTCGGCCCAGAGGGCCAGCAGGTGGCGGTGCAGGTCCTCGCGCGTGACAGCGTCGAGGGCCGAGAAGGGCTCGTCCAGCAGGAGAACCCGGGGGTCGGCCACGAAGGCCCGGGCGATGGACACGCGCTGCTGCTGGCCGCCGGAAAGCGCGCGCGGCCAGCGCCCCGCATGGTCGGCGAGGCCGACGCGGGCCAGGGCCCGGGCGACGCGGGTCCGGCGCTCGGCCGCCGGCCGGTCCGCGAGGCCGAAGCCGACATTCTCGGCGATGCTGAGCCAGGGCAGCAGGCGCGGCTCCTGGAAGACCAGGCCGAGTCCGGGATGCGGGCCGTCGAGGGTGGCGCCGTCGAGCCGGATCAGGCCCGCCGTCGCCGCGTCGAGGCCCGCCACGAGGCGCAGGAGGGTGGTCTTGCCGCAGCCCGAGCCGCCGACCACGGCGACGATCTCGCCGGGCGCGAGGGAGAGGGTCAGACCTAAGAGCGCCTGCGTCCCGTCCGCGTAGGTCTTCGAAAGGTCCTGGATCGTCAGCATGTGGTCGGTCCGGAAGAACAATCTAAAGGACGCCGCGGCTGACATCCTGCCAGCGCAGCAGCGGGCGGGTCGCCAGGACGAGGAGGCCGTCGGCGAGCTTGCCCAGACCCGCGAAGGCCAGGATGGCCGCCAGGATCTGGTCCGGCTTCCCGAATTGCTGGCCGTCCACCAGGAGGTAGCCGAGCCCCTCCGAAGCACCCATCAGCTCGGCCGCGACCACGAACAGGAAGCCGAGCCCGAGGCCGGTGCGGAGCGCCACCAAAGTGCCGGGCAGCACCGCGGGCAGGAGGATGCGGCGGGCGAGCGCGAGGCGCGACAGGCGAAAGATGCGCCCGACCTCCACGAGCTTGCGATCCACCGACGCGATCGCGCCGGAGACCCCGACATAGACCGGGAAGAACACCCCGACGGCGATCAGCACCACTTTCGGCGTCTCGAGGATGCCGAGCCAGAGGATGAAGAGCGGCACCCAGGCGAGCGAAGGTACCGCCCGCAGGGCCTGCAGGCTGGGGTCGAGAAGGTGCCGGGCGAGCGGGAGCGTGCCGGTGAGGGCGCCCACGAGGATGCCCGCCCCGGCGCCGGCCACGAAGCCGAGGGCGACGCGCAGGAGCGTCGCCTGGACGTGCAGGCGGAGATCGCCGGATTGGGCCAGCGCCAGCAGCGTCCCGAGGACCCGGCTCGGCGGCGGCAGCAGCCGCCCCTGGGTAAGGCCGGACCGGATGGCGAGCTCCCAGCCGATGGCGAGGACCAGGGGGATCAGGATTCCGAGGACGAGGCGCCCGCCCGTGCGCCCGGCATCCCGTCGCCAGGACGGGTGCAGCCCGGCCGGTGCCGGAGCGGCGCCGTCGCCATCCGCGCCGGACGCGAGGAGCGGGGACGCGGTTCCCGCGCTCACCGCTCGGATCCGGCGGTGAAGCGGGGATCGATGAGCCCATCGACGGCGGCGGCCACGTTGGTCTCCGCCGGGATCACGCCGGCCTGCTGCAATGCGAGGCCCGCCGCCCGGATGCTCTCGGCCTGGACCCGGCCGATCTCGGGCCGGCTCAGGTCGGTGCGGGCGAGCTGGCGGGCGATCACGGCCTCGGGCAGCTTGGTCGCGGCCACCAGGGCGCGCGTCACGGCCTCCGGGTTGGCGATCGCGTAGGTGCGCGCCTGCTCGTAGGCAGCGATGACGATCTTCACGAGGTCCGGATGGGCCTTGGCGAAATCCTCGCGCACGTCGAGGACGCCCCAGGTGTTGGCGGCCGGGTCCCGGAAGAACAGACGGGTGCTGCCCTCGATCTCCGAGGCCGCCATCATCGGGTCGAGGCCGGCCCAGGCGTCGACGTCGCCGCGCTCCAGGGCGGTGCGGCCGTCGGCGTGCTGGAGCAGGACGAGCTTGGCGTCCTTCTCGGTGAGCCCGGCGCCCTGCAGGGCGCGGATGAGGAAGATGTGCGGATCGGTGCCCCGCGTCACCGCGATCCGCTTGCCCTTGAGGTCCGCGGGCGTCCGGATGCCGCTGTCCTTCGTGGTTACCAGGGCGGTCCATTCGGGCTGCGAGTAGGCGTAGATCGCCTTGACCGGGTTGCCGTTGATGCGCGCCAGCAGGGCGGCCGCCCCGGCCGAGGAGCCGAAGTCGATGGCCCCGCCGTTCAGGAATTCGAGCGCCTTGTTCGAGCCGAGCGACTGCGTCCAGCGCACGGCGATGCCGCGCGCCTTCAGGGCGGATTCGAGGAAGCCCTTGTCCTTCAGGACGAGGCTGACCGGGTTGTAGGTCGCCCAGTCGAGGCGAACCTCCGTCACCTCGGCGGCCTCGCTTCGGCGGGCCGCGCCCAGTGGCAGGAGGGCCGCGCAGGCGAGGGCGAGGAGGGTGCGGCGGGTGTGCGAGGCGTGGCGGCGCCGCTGGCGGATCGTCATGGGCTCAGGGTCCTGGTGCGGGGAGGAGGACGGAATCACGGGGCGGCCGGCACCCGGATCGCGGCGGCGGGGTGGCGATGGGGCGGGCGCGGCAATCCGAGGTTTTCGCGCAGGGTGCGGCCCTCGTAGTCCGTGCGGAACAGGCCGCGGCGCTGGAGCTCGGGGATCACCAGGGTGGCGAAATCGTCAAGGCCGCCGGGTAGGGTCGGCGGCATGATGTTGAAGCCGTCCGCGCCGTGAGCCTCGAAACGCTCCTGCAGCGCGTCGGCGATCTGGCCCGGGGTGCCGACCAGGGTCCAGTGCCCGCGAGCGCCGGCGATGCGCAGGTAGAGCTCGCGGATGGTCAGCCCCTCGCGCCGCGCCAGCGTCAGCATCAGGGCCTGCCGGCTCTTGCCGCCCTCGGTCTCGGGCAGGTCGGGCACCAGGGCGTCGTCCGGATAGGCCGACAGGTCGGCGCCGGCGAGCTGTTCGAGCAGCGAGCGGCCGACCACGGGGTGGATCAGGTCCTGCAATGCCCCGTAGCGGTCCTGGGCCTCGCCCTCCGTGCGCCCGACGACCGGGAAGGCGCCGGGCATGATCTTGAGATGGTTGGGGTCGCGCGCGAAGCCGGCCATGCGGCCCTTCACGTCGGCGTAGAAGGCGGTCGCGTCTGCCAGGGTCTCTTGCGCGGTGAAGACGATCTCGGCGGTGCGGGCGGCCAGTGCCTTGCCGGCCTCGGAGGAGCCGGCCTGCACCACGACCGGGTGGCCCTGCGGAGGGCGTGGCACGTTGAGGGGCCCGCGCACCGAGAAGTGCGCGCCCTCGTGGGCCAGGAGGTGCAGTCGGTCCGGGTCGAAGAACCGACCCGAGTCCCGGTCGCGCACGAAGGCGTCGTCCGCGTAGGAATCCCACAGGCCGCGGACCACGTCGACGAATTCCTCCGCCCGGGCGTAGCGGTGGCCATGGGCGAGGTGGCTCTCGCGGCTGAAGTTCCAGGCTTCCCGCGGATCGGCCGAGGTCACGAGGTTCCAGCCGGCCCGGCCCTCGCTGAGGTGGTCGAGGGAGGCGAACTTGCGGGCGACGTGGAACGGCTCATTGTAGGTGGTGGAGGCCGTGGCCACGAGGCCGATCCGCTCGGTCACCGCCGCGAGGTGGGAGAGTAGGGTCAGGGGCTCGAACTGCCCGACGTAGCGGATCGCCGTCCGGCTGAGGGCGTCGATGTCCTCGCCCCGGACGGCGACGCCGTCGGCGAGGAAGATCAGGTCGAACTTCGCCGCCTCCGCCGTCCTGGCGATCCGCCGGTAATGCGCGGCGTTGACCCCGGCATCGGCCTGGGCGGACGGGTGCCGCCAGGCCGCGACGTGGTGCCCGCCGGGATACAGGAAGGCGCCGAGGCGCATGCGGTCGGAGCGGGCCGGCATCGCGGGCTGACCTCAGGCCGAACCGACGCGGTACTCGCGCGGCGGCGCGGTGCCGTTGACCGCGAAGGCCCCGACGATGCGGTCACGGTAGATCCGCGGATTGTGCGAGGCGATGGTGCGGGCGTTGCGCCAGTAGCGGTCGAGGCCCAGGCCCTCCTTCACCGCCGAGGCGCCGAGCGCGTCGAACAGGCCGGTGGTGGCCTCCAGCACGAGGTTCGTCACTACCGTGACCGCCTGGTTGACCTCGACGTCGGCGAGCGCGGCCGGGCCCGTCGGATCGGCCCCGTCGCGGCGGGCCTCGAACACCCGCTGCACCGCCTCGGCCGCCTTCAGCACGATGGCGCCGGCCGCGTAGGCGTTGCCCCGGACGCGGCCGACGACCGCCTGGATCTGCGGGTCGTCGCCGGTGCGCCCGGCATTGCCGTGGCTGTAGACACGCCGTCGCTCGGCCACCAGCCGGGCGACGTCCTCGGCCGCCGCCCGGCCGATGCCGGCAAGAGTCGCGAGGTGCACGAGCTGGAAGAACGCCATGGCGTAGGGGAAGCGCGCCGGGTCCGGCTTGATCCAATCGGCCTCGACCACCACCCCGGTGAAATGCGCGGTGCCGCTCGCCGTCAGCGCCTGCCCGAACCCGTCCCAGTCGTCCTCGATGGAAACGCCCGGGGCCTGGGTCGAGACCGCCGCGACCACGGGCGCGCCGTCCTCGTCCTGGGCCGAGAGGTGGATCCAGTCTGCGAAGAGCGAGCCGGTCGTATAGAACTTCCGGCCGTCGACGACCCGCTCGGCCCCGCGCCGGCGGAGGATGGTGTCGAACTGGCCGACCTTGGCCTCCCCGGTCTCCGAGACGCCGCTGCCGATGGTCTGGCCCGCGGCGATCCGCGCGGTCCAGCGCGCCCGCCATTCGGGCGAGGTCGAGCACAGCACGTCCTCGGTGAACCCGAAATGCGCACGCAACGCGTTGGTGACGTTGGAATCCCCCTGCGAGAGCTCGATCAGTAGGTTGAACAGTTCGGGCAGGCTCGCCCCGTGCCCGCCCGCCGCTTCCGGTAGCCGAAGGGTGGTGAAGCCCGCCTCCTTGAGCCAGCCGATCTCGGCATGCGGCAACCGGCGTTCGCCGTCCCGGGCCACGGCGGTCGCACGGATCTCGGCGAAGGCCGGTCGGAAGCGTGCGGCGAGGTCCTCGTAGCGAGCGCTCGGGCCGGCACCCCAGCCCGCATCCGTTTGCGACATGATCCTGCAATCCCGTCCTGAGCCGCGTCCGAACCAACGGACCAGACGCGGCGGCAGCCGTTGGAATCCGGGATTATCGCTTAAAACTCAAGTCTTCATGCCGATAATACCGTGATATCATACCAGTTTGGGACGCATATCTCTTCGATCATCTATGAATGAACGATCCTGCTCCTGCAAAGGCCTTGAGAAAAAGAACGTTCTTGTTGACCGGATGGACGGGACCAATACCCTGACCTTCCCACCCTGCGGACGGATCCTCCGATGACGACGCGCCGAGAATTGCGGCTGAACGCCTTCCAGATGGCCTCGCCGGGCCATACCTGGGCCGGCCTGTGGCGGCATCCGCGCGACACCGGCAGCGCCTATAACAGCCTCGACTATTGGGTCGATCTGGCGCGCACCGCCGAGCGCGGCCTCTTCGACGGAATTTTCCTCGCCGACGTGCTCGGGCAATACGACGTCTACGGCGGCAGCGCCGACACGGCCCTGGCGCGGGCCGCGCAGGCGCCCAATCTCGATCCGTTCCTGCTGGTGCCCGCCATGGCGCAGGCGACGCGCCATCTTGGTTTCGGCGTCACCGCCAACCTGACCTACGAGCACCCCTATCCCTTCGTCCGCCGGATCACGACCCTCGACCACCTCACCGGCGGCCGGGTCGGCTGGAACATCGTCACCGGCTATCTCGAGAGCGGCGCCCGCGGCATGGGCCAGGACACGGCCCGGGCGCACGACACCCGCTACGAGGCGGGGGACGACTTTCTGGAGGCCGCCTACAAGCTGTGGGAGGGCAGCTGGGAGGCGGGCGCCGTGCGGCGCGACCGGGCCGGCGGCGTCTTCACCGATCCGGAACGGGTCCACCGCATCCGGCACGACGGTCCTTACTACCGCGTCGACGGCCGCCACCTCGCCGAGCCCTCGCCCCAGCGCACGCCGGTGCTCTACCAGGCGGGCACCTCCCGGCGGGGCAAGCTCTTCGCGGGGCGCCACGCCGAGGCCGTGTTCTTCAACGGCCAGACGAAGCCGCTCGCCGCCAAGGCCGTGCGCGACCTGCGCGAGGCGGCCCGCGCCGCCGGGCGTGACCCTTACGACATCCGCATGTTCCTCGGCGCCACGGTGATCGTGGCGCCGACCCGCGCCGAGGCCCTGTCCTTACGCGACGAGTATGCGCGCTACATCGACGTCGAGGGCCAGCTCGCCCTGGTCTCGGGCTGGACCGGCATCGACCTCTCGACCCTTGGGCCCGAAGAGGGCCTCGCCTATGTCCAGACGAACGCCATGCAGTCCCTGGTGGAGACCCTGACGCAGGCCGGGGAGCGGCCCTTCACCCGGGCGGACTTCGCCGCGTTCGGCCCGCGCGGGGCCCGGGCGCCCTTCATCGTCGGCGCGCCCTCGGAAGTCGCCGACGAACTCGTCGCCTGGGCCGAGGCCACTGACGCCGACGGCTTCAACCTGACCCGCGCGGTAGCGCCGGAAACCCTGGAAGCTTTCGTCGACCTCGTCGTGCCGGAACTCCAGACGCGTGGCGCCTTCAAGACTCAGTATTCGGAGGGCACACTGCGCGAGAAGCTTTTCCCTGGCAGCGGTCCACTCCTGAAGGCAAGCCATCCCGGAGCGGTCTTCCGCCGCGGGACGCCGGAGGCCTTGCTGGCCGCGTCATGAAAAGAGCGGAGGCTTGCGGCTCGCTGCGAGCCAACTCGCGGTGACTTCGAAGCAAGCGTCCGCTTTCTCAATTCGCGCCCCCCAAAGCTGACAGGCCGATAACCACCCAGACCGGCCGTTCCCGGGTGTTCGGTAAGCGATTGCTCCACGCACACGCGGGACTCACACTTCGGGGGCAGCTGGGGGAAGGGGGCGTCCCGTAAGACCCGTCCGGCATTTCTTCCGATGGTGGCGGCCAAACATACACGTCCCGGCATGACGATGATCCTGATCGGCTACGCCCGCTGGTCGAAAGATCGACACCAAAGGGACGCGGGCTACCATGGGCGCCTGTGTCAGGCGACTGGGCGGAAAGGGAGCGGAAAGCCTGGCGAGGTCAGGCTCGGGCTCGGGCTCGGGCGTGCACCCGCCAACACATGCCCCTGGAACGACGAAGGCCGCCCCGGATCTCTCCTGGGACGGCCCTGTGGATGTGGTGAGCACCCTACGCCGGAAGCGCAACGAGAAGGTAGCGTGACCCCCGGATACCCACAAGGGCGTCAGCCCCCCTGCGACGCCCGCCAGTAGCTGTTCTCCCAACGCTCATCCCCTGTCACCCGACGGACCGGCATGGGCACCGTGCGACGGTCCTGGGAGGCCACGGGACGGGCGGCGGCGGGACGGCGACGGGAGGTCGAGGGACGGGCGGCGACGGGCTGGGAGAGGCTGGCGTCGAGGTCGGAGCGGGCTGCCTCCGCAAGGGCCCTGTCGGCCTCGCTCGGCGTGCAGCCGGTGTCGAGGTCCCAGTACACGTCCCGGTGCCGGTAGAGCCCCTCAGCCTCGGCGACGGTCCAGCACCAGGTCCCGGTGGCGGCCTCGACGGTGGCGTGGTGGCGGGTCCAGCGGCGGACGGTGACGGTGCCGACGGGGGCCGAGGGGAGCACGGGGGCGGCAGCGGGTGCCGGGGCAGGCGCAGGGCCCTCGCGCAGGCCTTCGGACCACATATAGCGTGACGACTTCCGAACCACCTTTGCGGACCGATCTTCCGTGGCGTCAGCCCGGGACACGGAACCCGTTGGCGTGGAATCGAGAAGAGCCTTGGCCTCGCGCATCGCTTCGAGGAGAGAGGTCCTGCCACGACCCACGATGGTCGCGATGGCCTTCAGGGTCATCCCCTCGTCCTGCATCTGCAGCGCCGCGATGCCGTCCCAGACCTTCTGGGCCGCGATGTCGGCTAGGGTCTCGGATCCCTGGCGCAGGCGCTTGTCGGCCTGACGCTCTGCGTCCGTGCGCGGGATGGCGCCGCCCGGGACGAGCTGGCGCAGGCCGGCGGCATCCGCCTCCTCCACCATGATGTCCATCAGGTCGACCATCTTCTCCGCGCTGTAGTTGAAGAGCGCGCTCCAGTCCTTGGTCCCCCAGGTGTCCCGCTCACCCGCCGCGTTCCGCTGCTGACGCCGTCCGAGGCTCTGGAGGCACTCGCGCGCCTCCCCCTCGCTCAGGCCCGCAAGATCGGCGAACTGTGTGGCCCAGTCGGCCGGGCAGCCGCCGTGGACGTGGGCATGGGCGTTGGCCGTCAGGAAGAGCCACGTGCGCCTTTTCCCCTGCTCGATGCCGCCGCGGTGCGCCCGGAGGCGGAGAAGGTCGGCGAGCACCGTAGGCCAGTAGCCGGCCGGGACGCGACGCACCTTGCGGGCCCCGTTGTCGTTGGCGGGCTGCTCAGCCTTGGCGGCCGCACGGGCCTCGCGCAGGGCAAGGATCGCGGCGCGGGAGCGGGGCAGGATCGCGTCGGCGAGGGCGTGGAGGGAGTACCGCTGAACGTCCTGGAACTGGCTGGGGAACAGGAGGCGGGCCATCCGCCCGCTGCGGGCGTTCACGCTCCCGACCAGCCGCACGACGCGGGCGGCGTCCCGGACGGACCTATCGAGGCCGCAGTCCCGGAAGATCCTCCACAGCGGCGCCATGCGGTCGTCGAAGGCTGCGAGAACCTCGTCGTCCTTGTGGCGACGGGACCTGACGGGATTACCGGCCGCGTCGAGCTGGGGGCCATGCAGGGCATCGTAGATCGCGCGCACGCGCGCCCACGCGGATGCTTTTGCTCCGTCCCCGATCCAGGACATCTGGACGCCTCGGCCGGAGGCGACGTCGATCGAAGGCCGCGGGATGCCGGAGGCGACCATCGCCTCGACGAGCATGTCCGCGACCTCTTCGGCCGGTAGGTGGGCGTACGGAAGGCCGTCGTAGAAGTAGTCGAAGTCGACGGCGATCGAGGCGACGGACTTGAGATTCGAACCTGCCCGGCTGCGGCCCCAGAACCGGTTGAGCGAGACGAAGGTAGTCTCGGCGGCAACGGCGGCATGGCACTCGGCGAGGTCGCCGACGACGCCCTCGAACCGGGTCTCCCCGTCGCGCTCGACCTTCGATCCCACGAAGGGACGCCCGACGCTGCCGTGCGGATGCAGGGCAGCGAGATGCGCGCGCCGCAGGGCGGCACGCGAGGCAGGGCTGGGAAGGGAGGATGGATTGAACAAGCGGGGCTTCCGGCGCTGCGCGGGCACCACCCCGCGCACACGAGAGCTACCCCTCGGGCATGCCTAATCCTAACGACCCGATGTCCCTGATCCGGGACATTTCAGCCTCGCCCGGACACCCTCGAAACACACCGATCGCGTTTAGCCCCATGTCCTCCCATGGCGACTCATGAGCCCATTCGAGACGTATCCCTGGCCGGACATGGAGCCCACATGGGCCGTGGTGGCCTAGGATCGATTTGATGGGATCGAGGCCCTGGCAGGATCCCCCGAAACTCTATCGGTTGGCTCACAGTGTCGCAGGGTGTCGCACCCTTCGAGGCTGTCACCCCTGTGCGTGAACGTCGCTGTATGCGTCAGCCACACGACTTCATGGCGCTCGTATAGGAGTGCGATGGGGCGCATGGGACGCCTCATGGGACTGTCATGGCAGAGCGTTGCCGTGGCGGAATACCGGAAGGATTGGCGATCCCGACCTGACGTGTGCCATCGCGTTGCACCCTGGGAACAGGCCGGACTGCGGCCTTCTCGGCCGCACTGGCCGTCTCTGACGTCCGCAGCGCCTACCGCGCCGGGCGCCACATCTTCGTCGCGGGTCGGGTTTTCGAGATGTCGCGGGTCGGGTTTTCGAGATAATGAGGGCGGCCCCGCTGGCCCCCTTCCCAGGAGCTTCGCCCCGTGAACTTGCTGTACGCAGCAGGCCAGGCGTTCGTCGCCGCGATCTAGCGCTGGAAGGGCGTCATCGCCTCCGTCTCAGCAGCCCTCGCCGCAGGCCTCGGCATCGTCGGCGGTATCGTGAAACAGCGTCGGGTGGCGGACGCCACGTCCCCCGACACCCTGCCGATCGCGCCTCCGCGTGGCGTCATGCGCTTGTCCGACGCCGATCGGGAGCTCGTCAGCGAGCTGCGGGAGTCGGCCGCGAGCCTCACCCCGGGCAGTCCGGCATCTGTCCGGCGTGATGGTGGACAGGCCGTGAACGCCCATTCTCCCCGGGCCTCGATCCCCCTCGGGGCGCGCGATGAGCAAGCCTGACGTCTCCTACGTGCTGACCCTCGCCAACCTCCTGCGGGCCGGGATCCTCGTTGACCCCGTCCCGGCCTACACCCCGCCGGCGCGGCCGCAGGACATGCCGGTCGCGCGGCGCCGGCTCTGGGGGCGCCTCCATGTCAGGTGAACGCGCACGACCGATTCGCCCGGATCATGAAGAGGATTGGGCGTCGAAGCTGCGTCCGAAGCCCACACAGGCCCGGGTCCTGACCACGCTCGCCTCGGGCGGCCACGAGGCCGTCCTCGAACGATGGGGCGGCCGACACGTCAGTGCGCTCCTCCGCGCAGCCGAGCGCGGGCCTAAGAGCGTGAAGAGGTCTCGCCCTACTTCTCGGGCAGAGGGTCAAGCTCAGGTGCGACCTTAGCCGTGTAGGATACGGTCTGGACCGTGTAGTCCTCCGTCCCACCGAATACGACACCGATGCCAGTATAGAAGCCCATGACGGAATGGAGCGCCGCTAGCGTGCTCTTCCTATTCTCGACGGCGACCATAGTGCGCTGAGAGAGACCTACGCGCCTCGCGATCTCATCTTGCTTGATACCCACGAGCGTGCGGGCGGCCTTTAACATCATCGGGGACGGATACACGGGGGGCGCTCCTAGATTCGCTGGAACCCCAGTTTTCCCTAGAGGCCGGCGAAACGCAATGATCGCGTCAGGCCTTGCATGTTTTCTGGGGGACGATGGTAGAATCGGAGCACGCGGAATCCACGGCGCATAAAAATGGCCCCGGAAGCGCTGAAGACGCCGCCGAGGCCTGGTCGATCACAGGAAGCACCCCCATGACCGAGCCGTGCACCAAGTCTAACACCACCACCGTCTCGGACGGTAGCCTCGCCGACCACCTCGCCCAGGGAATTTCGGACTGCTACGCCCGGTTCGAGGAGGCGCAGATCTACGAGATCGCGGTCGCCATGAGCGTCACCGATCCCTACGCCGCGCGCTCCCTGCTAAATCAGCGGCCGGAGGAGCCCGCGTTCCCGCTGCTGCTCAACGGCGTCCTGGCCACGATCCAGCTGCGCATCGAGGCCGCCGCCGCCGCGCGTGACCGCCTCCTCCTCATGCAGGGCCCCGACCGGCCGGGCGGCGACAATGACAAGCAGCGCGAGCTCCAGTTCCGCCGGGATCCGGGCGCGTACCTGCCCGGCGCCATTGCCAGCATCCGCAAGCTGACCGCGTCCGCCTTCTGGCACGTCTCGATCGATGGCCGGCTCGTCCCGTGCTGCTACGTCTCCCGGGCGCACCTCGTCGGCGACATCCACGACATGGTCGTCCTCCTCGACGAGGAGCCCTACTACAAGGAGGGCGTCGTGATCGGGTCCCCCGAGACCGAGGAAGCCATCGCCGGCCTGCTGCCCGCGAACGTGCGCTTCGTGGCCGTCCCCCTCGCCACCGGCGGGAGGGCCTGATGAACGCCGTCACCCCGATCGTTGCCGCGCACGACGCGCCGGCCCCCTTCGTCACCGTCATCAACGGCCGCCTGTTCACAGACTCCCGCAACGTGGCGTCCATGTTCGGCAAGCGCCATGACAACGTCATGCGCGACATCAGGGGTCTCCTCAGTTTTGAGGAGACCCCCTCGCCGAGGGAGATGTTCGTCGAATCGACCTACGTGGATCCCCAGAACGGGCGGGTCTACGACTGCTACCTGATGGACCGGGACGGCTTCGCGCTCCTCGCCATGGCTTTCACTGGGCCTAGGGCCCTGCGCTGGAAGCTCGCCTACTCGGCGGCCTTCAACTCGATGGAGCGCCAACTCCGGGAGCGGGCCCCGGCGCCTGTCGTGCTGCCCGAGATCCTGCGGGACCCGGCCACGATCATCGCCCTGATCGAACACCAGGCGCGCGAGACCCTGGCAGCGCGGGCCGAGGCGGAGGCCGAGCGCGTGGCCCATGGCGAGACCCACGCGCACTGGGAGGACGAGGTCCGCCTGCGCCGGATCGAGAGCGCCCGCGCGGAATCGAACGGGCGGGCGCTGGTGGTCGTGACGGAACAAGTGAGGGAGCTCGCGCCCCTCGCAGAGGGCTATCGGCGGGTCCTCGATGCGAACGGCGCGATCTGCGTCACGGACGCCGCGAACGTGCTCGGCGTGCCGCGGGGCCGCCTCTACGCCTTCATGCGGGACAAGGGGACCGAGGATGCTCCCCGGGAGCCCTGGCTCTACGTCCGGCCGGGGCAGGAGCAGGAGCACGCCTACCGGTCCCGGATCCACCGGGACGAGCTCCGGCACCGCCTCGTCCACCTTGAGCGGTCGGGGGGCAAGCTGGAGATCAAGCCGCAGCCGCTCGTAACGATGAAGGGCATCGACCGCCTCCGCGTCGAATATCCGCTCTGGGCCGCCGAGCAGGAGCGCAAGGCGGAGCTCCAGGCGCGCCTCCCCGGCGTCGCCTAACACCCCTCACACTGTGAGTACCCCTAGGGGCCCGGTCACCCGGGCCCCTTTTTCGTGCCCGAAACCTGACGCACCGAAACGCACCCGAAACCCGCTTCGGTATCATTGAAGCGTGTAAGTCGCTCGCGCGCCAGGGTGAGCCCTTCTCCCTAACAGGCTAAGACGCTCTTCAAGCTTGCCTTTGAGGCTCTTGGCGTTGGGTTGCCTAACCCCTTGACCGCGCAGGGTGCGAAATTGCGCCGGCCTACGGGCACGGCCCCCCGGCCGGCCTGCGCCGGAATCGGACGCCGTCGTGCAGCAGAACGCCCGACGGCAGGAGGACGAGCTCGGCCTCGTAGGGGACCGCCGTCCCCCCGTTGCCGTAGCACTGGCGGGACGTCACGCGGCCGCCCGAGATCCGGGCGCCGTGGCACTCCATCAGATCGATGCCGACCTCGCCGGGCCCGGGCCCGATGACGACCGCGGGGACGTCGGCCCCCTCAGGGCAGTAGAGGCCGGACGGGGGCTGGAAGGCCTCCGCCGCGGCCGGGCCGGCGAGCAGGGCGATGAGGACGAGCGCACGCATCTCAGATCTCCAGGACGAGGGCGGGGTCGAACAGGGCGTTCTCGCCCCGGCGCCCGCGCGGGTTCGCGAGCACCCGCGTCCCGCCGACGACGTAGTCAGCGGACCGGTGGATGTGCCCGTGGATCCAGAGAGGCGGCGCCGTCGGCCCTTCGAGGATCCGCGAAAGGTTCGAGGCGTACGCCGCGTCGATCGCCTGCAGCGGCCCCTGCCGCCCGAGCGACACGGGGTGTGGGGCATGGTGCGTGATGACGACGGTCGGGCCCGCGTGCGGCTCGGCTAGGGCGCGCTCGATCCGACCGAGCTGGGCGACGTGCGCGGCCGCGGCCATCGGAGGCCGGAACGCGTTCGTCCCGCCCGACGGGAGCCGCGTCCGGATCTGCCGATGATCCCGCATTCCGCCGACGCGGTCCCCGCACGTGGACTGCGCCAACACGCGGAACGGTTCGCCGAGGAGCTCATAGTCCGTCCAGAGCGTGGCCCCGACGAACCGCACGCCCTCGATGTCGAGGGTCTCCCCGACGGCGAGGATGTGGATCCCGTGCGCGGCCGCAGCCTCGCGGCCCCGGTCGAGCTCGCTCTGCCACCTCGCGCCGTAGAAATCGTGATTCCCGGGGACGTAGATGACGTGCCGCACGAAGGGCGAGACGCACGCCGCAAGCCAGGGGATCGCGCGCTTCGTCAGGCCATCGGCCACGTCGCCGGCGATGACGGCCACGTCACACGGCGGGACCGTCGGCCCCTCCCAGCAGTCGGCGTCATCGTGGATATCCGACACGATCCAGGCTCTCAGCATCCCAACCTCCCTCAATCCACGCGGACCCGTCCGCCTCGAACCACACCGCCGCTGCCCGCGTGACGCACAGCCCATTCGTCCTGAATCCGGGACACTCGATCCGGTACCGGAGTCTCGTTGCCGAGGGCGGCCGCGCCCCCTTGGCCACCTTGCCGGACGCCCACGCGTGGACGTCCCGGGCCCCCGTCCGCAGGCAGCGCTGGCGCCCCGCCTCCGACGCTCGGAGGACGACGTCAGCGAGGACGATCGCCGGCACGTGGCCGACGACCCGGCCGCCGACGCGCACGGACCAGGCGCCCCGCGTGAGGTTGCGGTAGACGTCAGACCTTCCCGGCGGCATGGGCGTCGCAGTAGGTCTTCGCCCACCCGCCCTTGCGGATCCGCCCAGGGGCGCCGCAGGTCTCGCAGACGTAGGCGGACAGATGCTCTACGCAGTCAACTATAGTCGAGACCTCGTTGCGCATCGCCTTCCTAGGCTTGCCTTCGATCGAGTAATACCAGCGGGCCTGCGCAAACTTTTCCTTCGTCTGCTCGGTCCGGAATCCCGTCGCGCCGGCGTCGGCGATGAGGCTCGCGCCCGCTTCCCATAGCCAGCGCCACCCGCCGCCTGAGTACGGCCCGCCGTCATCGAATGTCTTCGGGAAGCGCGCCCGCAAACCGGCATCCCAGTCGTCCGGGACGACGGCGCGGCCGGTCTGCCAGCGCAGGGCGAGGACGCGCGCCAGCACCCGGAGGACGTCCTGCGCGGGGGGCGGCGCCACGGTCCGGCCGTCATCCTGCCGGGGCAGCGGGGAGCCGCCCGTCCATCCGACGAGGGGGCCGTGCCGGCTGGGGCTGACGCCCGTGGGAACAACGTCGACGTGGCCCGGATGGCGGCACACGGCATCGTCGGCGATCGTGCGGAACTCGTCGAGCAACATGGGTAGGTCTCCTGGGATGCGGGGTGGGCAGAGGGGGGCCGCGGGCCGATTTCACGCGCGGACCTCGCGGGGCTCGCGGCGGTCGTCGGGGTTGGCGGGCAGCGCCTCGGCAAGGGCGAGAAGGCCCTGGCAGAGGTGGCGGGCCTCCGACGGCGGGAAGGCCCCGCGGGCGTAGGCACGGCTCGCCAGGCGGAGGACGGACAGGCCGGTGACGGCGAGTTCGTCGCGTAGGTCGCCCTGCTCGTGGCGGGCTCGCATCTGGGCGATCGCCGCCTCCAGGACGATGAGCGGGGCGCGGCTCGGGTGTGCGTTCGACATGGGGAGGTCTCCTTCGTGTGGGGTGTCAGTGGCGACGGGCGAGGGATTCGCGGCCGTCGAGCAAGGTCGTCACGGCGCGGCGGAGCGGGCGCAGGCTGCCCCCCTTCCACACGCGCGCCAGCAGATGCAGCTCGTCGCCGTCGAGGTCGGGGATCCACCCGGCGTCGAGACCACGCTCGTCCCGGAGCTCGGCGACGATGTTGACCGCCGCGACGGGGAGGTCCTCGGCCCGGGGCAGGCCGACGTGGATGACGCGGAGGCGGTCCAGCAGCGGGCCCTGGATCCCGGAGAGCGTGTTAGCCGTCGCGAGGTACTGGACGGACGACAGGTTGGCTTCCGTCTCCAGGTAGACCTCGTGGAAGGCCCTCGATCCCGCCGGCTCCAGCAGGGCGATGAGGCTGTCCGTGAGACGGCCGTTGTCGGACCTCGTGCCCGCCTTCTCGATCTCGTCCAGGACGATGACCGGGTTGGCGGTCTTGAGCCGCTGGATGGCCTGCAGCGGGACGCTCGCGCGCCCCGTCGCCCACTGGCGCGACGTCCCTCCGAACGCCGCGTCGGCGACGCCGGCCGCGTTGTAGAGGACGACCGGGATCCCGCAGGCCTCGCAGAAGGCCTGCAGGTAGCTGGTCTTCCCCGAGCCAGGCGGGCTCACCGCCAAGGTGTTCCTCAGCCTCGCGACGCCCCCATTGGCGAGGTCCCGCAGCAGGATTGCCGTGAGGTCCCGGAACCAGGGGAACCGCGCGTCGAGCGCCTTCCCGACGGCCACGACGTCGACGCCGTGGACGAGCGGGAGGGCCTCCCCCGCGAGGGAGTTGAACTCGCTCCGGGGCGTGGATCCCCGCGTCGATCGGGACGACCCTGAGCTCTCCGATCCTGGCAGGTGGTCGAGCGCCCCCTTCGCCAGGACGACGAGCGTCGGGGCGGCGCGCGCGGCCCGGTCCCGCCAGCCCCCGTCGCCAAGAGGCCAGTCGAGGGAGGCCAGCGCGGCGAGGTCGTCCGCTTGGCCGTCGACCCACTCCTTGGCGCTTGCGCCGGCGCCGCCGCGTAAGAGGTCCTCCTCGACCCCGATCTGGGCGTGCGCCGCCGCGATGATCGCGAGCGTCTCGGCGAACTTGGCCACGTGGTTGTCGTACGGCGCCAGGCTGCTCGCCTGGTCCTCGGACACGTACCCGGCTTCGTCGAGCTCTTCCGTGGCGTCGCTGCAGTATCGAAGCGCGTTCCGCAGGGCGAGCCACGCGCCGGCGTGGTGCCCGTTGGAGGCCGATGCCAGCGCCAGGCGCAGGCAGATCGAGCTGCAGCACGCCGCCGCCCTGGCGGACCCGAGGGCAGCCTGCGCGAACAGCAAGTCATCAGCCAGCAGCGCCGCTGCGTTCCGCCCTGCGTCGGACGTGCTCTCCGCGTTGGCGTGCCCGCGCAGCGCTGCCTCAGCCTTCTGCAGGGAGGCGATGCTGACGTCCCGCCGGGTCTGCCCAAGCTGCCGAACGAGGGCGGCCGGGAGCCGGGGCTCCTCACCGAGGAATCGGGAGAGCGCCAAGCCGGCGTCGACGCGGGCGTCGTACCGGACGTGCTCGCCGCCGTAGGCCTTTGCACGGGGGCCGATGGGAGCCTCGGGCTGGCGGGGGCCCGTCAGGGCGGTGGAGTCGAGGAGCGTGGCACGGGCGGCCTGGACGGCAGCGGCGCGCGCCTTCGTGTCGTCGGTCATGGGGATCTCGCTGGAACAGGTGCACGCGGGGGCGCGCCGAGCGGGTGGCTCAGGCGGCGGTGGCGGGCGTCCGTTTCGAGCGAGGGCAGGTCATCGACGTAATCTCCGGTGTGCCCCCTATGTGCATCAAACCATCTCTAGGGGCAAGCTTATTTACATGGGCGCGCGCCGATCAGCATGGCGGTGGTTAACCGCCGCCTAGCGCGGCCTTCAGAACTGGGTCCATCGCGGCCTCGTCGTCCTGAGCCATGAGGTCGTCGATAGACCCGCGACCGCTGTTGTAGCTGCTCAGCCGCAGGTCGAGCCCGAGGGCGTTCAAGCACCGCATGACGCGGTGCATCGACGGCTCGAATGAGTCCCCCCGCTCGAAACGGGACAGCCACTCCACAGACACCTCGGCCTTCGCGGCGAGCTGCCTCTGGGAGAGCCGGCGGTGGCGGCGTGCGATGGCGAGCTGGGCGCCCAATTCGAAGATGTCCATGCGCTGAGCCTACCGCAGGACCCAGCAAGGAACCTCCTCCGAATCAGCCCGCTGCGCGATTTCGTGCGCACCGTCCAGTGCGAATCGTAAAACCGTGGCAGAATCCAAACGGGACGGATTCGCAGGGGGAAATGGGATGTCGAAGGCGCCGGAATTTGTGGTGACGGGGGTGCACGTGCCCCAGGTCGATTTCTGGGCTCGGGTGCTCATCAACCCCGAGCGTCTGCAGCAGGTGAAGCATTCGATCCTGACCCTTGGTCAGGTCTACCTCCAGCCGGGAGAGGTCCTGGAGGTCGATACCCGCTCGAAGGAGGATATCGAACGGGCGATGACCGTGATGCATCCGCGCGCCGGCCGCTTGGTCGGTGCGTGCCTCGTCGCCTGGAACGAGATCAAGAGCGACGTTACGGTCTACGGCAGCAACTCCGATAGGATTGCGTCCGTCGCCGATTGCGTAGTCTCGGCTTTGTCCGGCCGGACCGGCCCGTTCAAGTGGGACCGCAAGAACCAGGCGATCCTGCTCCACTCAGATCACCTGGACTCGATCCGCGTCGGCAGCGTCCACGTCCATTTCGACCGCGCTGAGGACCCGGAGGTCGAGCCGGACGACGACAGCGTCGATCCGGATGACGAGGCCTACTGCGCATCGATGGCCCGCCAGTCCGAGCTCAAGGCGGCTCTGCAGGCTGAGCGGCTGAACGGCTTGAAGCTGCGCCGCTTTAAGCCGGCCCAGAGGTCGGCGTGACCGGCCCCGTCCCCGAGCACATCCGGGCCCGCCTCCACAAGCGGTTCCCCCATTCGCCGCTGTGGGCCCCGGCCCCGGCGCCGGCCCCCGCCCCTTGGGAGCTCATCCGCGCCGTGCTCGCGCAGGGACGCAAGGACGGCCTCGACGACCTGCAGCTGGCGGGGGGCGTCTACGCGGCGCTCGTGTCCCACGGCCTGCTCTCGGAGGGCCGAGCGTGAGCGACCTGTTCGGCCAATCACCCGAGCCGGCGAAGCCCAAGGGTACCCAGGCTAACGGGTACGCCTTCCCACCCGGCACCGGTCCCGAGGGCGAGACCTGCGGATCCTGCGGGCATCTCACCCGCATCCGGCTCGCCTCGACGTACAGCAAGTGCGGCCTCGCCCGGGCGCGGTGGACGGGTGGGAAGGCGACCGACGTCCTCCTGCGCTCGCCCGCCTGCCGCCGGTGGGAGGCCCGGGCCAAGGCTGGTGACCACCCGTTTCACGGTCCCCTCACTGCGACGAGACCGGGATCCCTCGACCATCCCTTCTACGGGCCTGCGGCCTGATGGACCTCACCCTCCTCGTCGCCGGCGTCTCGATCGCCCTGGTGCTCGCCGTCATCCTCGTCGTCGCCGTCCTCTCGCGCCTCGATCGCCCGCGGCCGCCGTCCGAGGTCACGCGGATCGTGGCGGCCGTCCAGCGCCGCAAGGCCGCCCGAGGGGAGGACTGCCCGTGAGTTGGGATCCATCGCCCATCAAGCTGACCTACGGCGACCTCGACCGCCCCTACGAGGAGAGCGCCGCCGAGTACCAGGCGCTCCAGGAGAAGCAGGCGCGGTTCTGGGCGCTGGAGCGGTGGCGGGCATTCCAGGCGACGCGTGCCGCCCCCGATGCGGAGAAGGCCCCGGCGGGCGAGCTGCCGGCGGTGGCGAGCTTCTGGTGATGGAGGGGACGATGGACATCAGCTTCGAGCAGCGCGAGGCGATCCGCTGCCTGTACGCGTACGGGTGCGAAGGGGCGATCGGACCGGGAGGCATGGTCGCCTCCTCGGGTGGTGGTGGCTCGGGCGTGGGCTTGCCCATCCTCGGGAAACCCGAGACGTGGCTGCGGCTCGTCTCGCTCGGCCTGGCCACGGGCAACGGGCCGCACCGGATCCGGCTTACCGCGCTGGGCGAGGAGGAGGCGAATAAGCCCGTGCCGGATACGCACCGCCGCACCACGGGCACCAGCCTCAAGGACATGCCCGTGCGGCTGGTCGTCCACGAGGAGGTCGACACGGTGGAGTGGCGGCCCAAGCGCGCCGTCCCCCTGCAGGACGACATCGACGCCGTGATGCTCGCCATCCGGGAGGCCGAGGCCACCACCGACCTCGACGACGGCGTTGGGCAGGGACACCTCCGGTCGCTCCGGGACTGCCTCGACGGCCTGCTGGCCGAACAGCGCAGGGGGGCCTGAGCCGTGGGGACCTACATCCTGATCATCACGCTTTTCACCGTCAGCACCGGCAACCCGACGTCTATCACGCCGGCGTTCCAGTCGATGGAACTCTGCGAGGCTGCGAAGGCCGCCTACGTGAAGGCGGCGGCCGACACTGGCGGCCTCCTGTCCGGCGGACCGACGCTCATCGCCGTGTGCGCGAGGACCTCCTGACATGACGACCATCTGGCACAAGGACAGGTACTGGCCGGGCGAGACGTCGCCCATCACGGGCGGTCCCCTGCCGGGCGCGATCCCGCCGGGCATCTACGCCGAGAGCATCAAGGACTGGGAGCGGATCCGGGCGAAGAGCTTCCGCCCCGGGCTGGACGTCATCCGCAAGGTCGGCGTCTCGAAGGTCCCGGGAATCGCGCCGGCCGGCCTGATGATGAACGTCGCCTCGGCCGAGCAACTCGCCTGGCTCAAGGCAAACGAGAAGGTCGAGATCCCGGCGCCGGTCCGGCCGGCCGTGCGGGTGCTGGCACCCGGGTCGCCGCTGTCGATCCTGGGGAGGCGGGCATGAAGATCGTTGGTTGGGCCGAGTTCAGCGCGATGCCCCCGGGCACCGTGTTCCAGATGACGAACGATAGAAGGCCGGACTGGAGCGACCTTCGGATCCTTCACGAGGTCTGGAAATATGAGGATGGCCGGGGTGATTTCGTCGAGGCATCCCTCATGCCTACCATCATCCATGACGCGCACATGATGACGGATGCGAACCAGGCCACCTTCACTCCAGAGCAGACCAGGTCCGGCATGTTCACGATGCACCCGGACCTACTCTGCAGGGACGGCATGATCGAGTTCGATCGCCAGTGGCTCATCTGGGAACGCGAGGACCTTGAGCGCCTCGCCGGCTGGCTGATCGATCCGATGAAGGGGCTCCAGGCGATCGGCTATCGGATCGGGGAGATCGCGCTTCCGATGCCAGAGACTTCGAGGGCCGCATCATGACCGAGACCGAGACCAAGATCGCGGCCGCGCGCGAAGCCGTTAACAAGGCGGCCGCGGTTCTCCTTGAGCATGCGGAGGGGCTGGGCCTGCTCGCGATGGTCGAGAGCAGGCGCGAGCCGCCGGACATCATGGACAGCTTCGTTGTCAGGAACGGCGAGACGGTCTTCCGGAACCTCGCGGCCGAGCAGGCCTGGTCGCAGGCGGCGCTAGCGGCTGCGCGGTTCGCCGGGCGCTTCGAGGAGTTCGAGCAGGCGCGCCGGGCGCCGACTGAGGCCGCCATGGCGATCCAGGATGCCATGCAGGAGACCTTCGGGCCCCGCCCCGGCCCGCCACCACCGCTCTCGATGATGCCTGTGCCGTTCCATGCCGGTGAGCGCCATGGGGTTACCGCGGCCGAGGTGCATCATCAGGCGTGGCGCTCCTACTTAGCGTCGAGCACGTCCACGTCCGCGTCGCCCTGGCAAAAGATCGCCGGCGAAGACGTCGACCCGATCCCGTGGACGGAGAAGTTCGAGCTCGGGGACTGCCACTTCCGGGCCGAGCGGACCCCGTACCTGCTCGACCTCATGAAGAGGCTGGGCGACGCGCCGGTGGAGCGGGTGGTGTTCCGGATGCCATCCCAAGTCGGGGGCACGGCACTCCTGATCGAGGAGGAGTTTTGGAAAGCGACGGCGCGTCTGAAGGGAGAGACACCATGATCGAGACGATGAAGCACCGGGCCACGGTCGCACAGGCCAAGGATACGTCGACCTTCTCCGAGGGCGGGATCCTCGGCATGCTGGAGCGCGCCAAGGGACAGGTCGAGGCGCTCGCCTATTTCGCGGCGCCCGAGCTCGGCGCCGATGCTGCCCTCGTCCGCGACCTGCTGACGATGACGATTGAGGGAGCGATCTCCCAGGTCCGGCAGGACGACGCCTTCATCGACGACCTAGTGAAGGCGAAGGCGGCATGACCGAGCAGCGCTGCAAGACCTGCGGACGCCCGCTGCCGCAAGCCGGCGACGGGCCCGCCGAACGTCAGGCATGCGGGCGCGATGCGTTGCCCGTGCCGCATGTCGCCCTGTGCTTCGCGACGGACAACAAGGGCGGCCACGTGGTCCGCTGGTCGTCCAGACCCGTGCAGACGTCCTGCAACGCTCCTCGGGATGAAGCGCCATGAGGCAGCGCACGATCGACGACCTCGCCGACGGGGCCGCCTGGACCGTCGAGAAGGTCATCGCCGAGAACCCGGCGGACACCCCGACGGAGCGGACGGCCCGACTCCAGAGGGAGCTCGCCCTGTGGATCTCGCACGCCGTGAAGCGCGAGGTCCGCAACGACCGGCGCCGCGTCGCGAGGAGGTCGTGAACGAGAAAGGCCCCGGGACGATGCCGGGGCCTTTCGAACCATCCTCGCGCGCGGGGGCGAGGGTACAGGCGGTGTAGCGCAGGATTTCAAGAACCTGGGGTCATCCTCGCGCAAGGGGCGAGGCAGGCAGTGCCTGTCAGCCACGGGTAGGACGGCCAGCCCGGAATGGAAAGCGAAGATCGTCGGCATGGTTAAGCCGGCTGGAGCGACGGTGCGCCACGCACCTAAATACCCTCGTCCAGGGATCGACTCCCGCGCGGATTTGTTCTCCATTCGTTCTCATGTGCGAATCGGTGGAGCGGATCTTGGACGACCTGGAGAGAGCCTACATGGACGCCTCGGACGGTGACGCGAGGGACGCCCTACGCAGGGCCCTCGGGGACGCGCTGACGGAGTTGGCGGAGCTCAGCGGGCAGGTCTCGCGCGGCTTCGTGCGGGCGCAGCGGCCGGCCGATCTGGCGAGGAAGCTGGGTCGCGAGCGCCGGGCCCGGGAGGCCTCGCGCTAGGCCGGCTCGGCCGGGGCGGTCCTCGCTGCCGCCCGCTTGACCAGGCTGGTCAGGGTATGGCTGACCGCAGAGCCGAACCAGGCGTTCCGGCTCCCGCAGGTGAGGCAGCCAATCAGCATCCCAACGCGCTGGATCTTGCTGTCGGACGTGTCCCGCCGCCCGAAGGAGCGCAGCAGGTCGTCGTTGTCCTCGTGCAGGAGGCGACCCTCGCAACGGGAGACGAGCACCGCGATCTCCTCGTCCGTGGCGAGGGGCAGCGCCTCCCGGAACAGGGGCTCGATGGTGGCGGCTTCAATGAGGGTATGACGCATGGGAAGGCTCCTGCGCGGGCACGGCGGCCGGCGCGATTGACGAGGAGCCCACTGGGGGGTGCGAGAGGCTGACCGGCCGGAGCCGGTCCCCTATGCAGGGAAGATGCGCCCCTGCCAGACGCCGCGCAAGGCCAAGGTCTGTGCGATTTTCGCACAGACGTGTCGGCCCCCTGGAGGCCCCCGGCTTGAGCGCAGGCGACGTGAGGTTAACCGCTGGCCGCCATGATGGCGGCATGCCCGAGCCCGTCGTCAAAATCTTCGAGCGCATGTCCGCCCATGACATCGCGCTCGTCTACACGCCGCTGCCCCTCCACGAGATCGCGGCGCACCCCCTCGTCCTCCGATCCAACCTGTCCAAGCTCGGGCGCCGGCGCGTCGCCGAAGAGGCCGCGGCTGCATGGGTGGTCACGTCCGAGGCATTCGAGGATCCGGACCGGCCGGCCGCCGTCGTCGTCTGGTTCAGGGAGTTCGTCTGGACGGACAAGAGCGACCCGAAGAAACCGGTCGAGCGCCGCTGGCCCTTCATCCAGCCGCGGGGCGCGGTGAACAAGACCGTCCCGACGCCGGGCGCGATCGTGTTCCGGGACGGGCGCTACGTCCTCCTCGACGAGAAGGACCCGCAGAAACTCGACGACACGGTGCTCCCGATCGTCACGTCGACGCCCACCGGGACGTCGCTGCCGCCGGAGGTCCGGGACAAGGACGACCTGAATCTGATTTAGCCCCATGACCCACGTCCTTGCTGCGGGACGCCCCGCTTCCTAGTGTCGGGCGGCACAAGCGGGGAACGTGATGCCAGAGCAGGTCGTGAAGCTGCGGGATGCCTTCGGCGTCGGACGCGAGATCCCGTTGAACTACGTCGCCCGGGACAACGTCGACGGTCGCTTCGTGGACAGCCTCACACGCGACAAGCACGTCGTGATCTACGGCTCCTCGAAGCAGGGCAAGACTACACTGCGGCGGCACTGCCTGGAGGAGAGCGACTTCATCGTTGTGAGCTGCCTCAACACGATGGGGCTGGCCGACCTGAACGGCGCGATCCTCAAGAAGGCCGGCTACCGCATCGAGCAGACGCAGACCAAGACCGTCGGCGGGGCCTGGAAGTACGGCGCCGAGTTCGCCGGCGAGGGCAAGGTCCCGTTCGTGGCAAAGGCGTCGGGCAAGGGCACAGTGAACCGCGAGTCCAACGAGGCCGATGCGGTGGTGACCAAGCGCCTGGAGATCGACCTCAACGACGTCAATGACATCATCACGGCCCTGCAGGAGATCGGCTTCGCGAAGTTCATCATCCTGGAGGACTTCCACTACCTGTCGGCCGACACCCAGCGATCCTTCGCCTTCTCGCTGAAGGCGTTCCATGAGAACTCCGACCTTTGCTTTATCATCGTCGGGGTCTGGCGGGAGCAGAACCGGCTCATCTACTACAATGGCGACCTCACCAACCGCATCGTCAGCATCGACGTCGACGTGTGGGAGGAGGCTCACCTGCGCGAGGTCATCGGGGTCGGCGAGCAGCTCCTGAACGTCCGATTCGACCCGTCCACCATCGAGGTCCTGCTGCGCCACTGCGGCGACAGCGTCGCGCTCGTACAGGAGGCCTGCTACCGGATGTGCGAGCGCGCCGGGGTATTCGAGACGCGGGACGAGGCCGTGGACGTCGGGACCGACGCCGATGCCGAGGCCTTGGTCCGCGAGATCGTCAACGACCAGGCGGGGCGCTACTCGGCCTTCATCACGAACTTCTCCGAGGGTTTCCAGCAGACCGACCTGGAGATGTACAAGTGGGTCACCTACGCGGTGCTCGCGTCCCCGATCGAGGACCTGGAGACGGGCCTGCGGCGGCAGCAGGTGGCGAGCATCATCAAGGGCAAGCACCCAGAGGGGGCCAAGCTCAACGAGGGCAACATCACCCAGGCCCTCCAGAACACGGCCTCCCTGCAGGTTCTGAAGAGCATCCGCCCCATCATCTTCGACTACGACCAGACCACCCGGGTCCTGACGACCGTCGATCGGAGCTTCCTGATCTGGCTCGCCCACCAGGATCGGGCCGAGCTCCTTGCCGAGATCGGCATCGAGTGACCCGGGCCCGGCTTTAGCCGCTCGCAAGAATCCCGGCGGTCGGCGCCAAAATCATCCGCTCGGCTGAGACGCCTCCCCCTTGGGACTGTCCACGGCGCGTGGGACCGTCGGGATTCGATCCGTTGGGGATAAATCACCGCCATCGAACCTGCCGATGAATATCGAGGGTCGCAGCCCGAGAGAAGCCCGAGAACCAAAAAGCCCCGGACACGATGTCCAGGGCTCGGAGGCTAAGTCGCTCTAGCGACTGGGGAAAATTGGTAGCGAGGGAGGGATTTGAACCCCCGACACAAGGATTATGATTCCTCTGCTCTAACCAGCTGAGCTACCCCGCCAGACCGCGGCCGCCGAAGATCGTGGCCGCGATGAGATCGGCGGTATAGGGAACCCCGCCGTGACGTGTCAACGGGGTCGGACCGGGGAAAATGGCCGGCCCCGCGTGAAGGTCAGAGCCGGGTGCCGAGGATCTCGGCGACCTGGGGGATGTCCTTGTCGCCACGTCCGCACAGGTTGACGACGAGGAGGTGATCCTGGGGCTTCTGCGGGGCCAGCTCCCCAACCTTGGCGAGGGCGTGGGCCGGCTCCAGGGCCGGGATGATGCCTTCCAGCATCGAGCACTGCTTGAAGGCGTCGAGCGCCTCCTGATCCGTCGCCGAGAGGTAGGTGACGCGGCCGGCCTCGTGCAGCCAGGCGTGCTCGGGGCCGATGCCCGGATAGTCGAGGCCGGCCGAGATCGAGTGCGCGTCCGCGATCTGGCCGTCGGCGTCCTGCAGCAGGTAGGTGCGGTTGCCGTGCAGTACGCCGGGTTTGCCGCCCGACAGCGAGGCCGCGTGCAGGCCGCTGGAGATGCCGTGTCCCGCCGCCTCGACGCCGTACATCGCGACCTCGGGATCGTCGAGGAAGGGATGGAACAGGCCCATGGCGTTGGACCCGCCGCCGATGCAGGCGACGAGGGAATCCGGCAGGCGGCCCTCCATCTCGAGCATCTGCTGCTTCGTCTCGCGGCCGATGATCGACTGGAAGTCGCGCACCATCGCCGGGTAGGGGTGCGGGCCCGCCACCGTGCCGATGCAGTAGAAGGTGTCGGCGACGTTGGTGACCCAGTCGCGCAGGGCCTCGTTCATCGCGTCCTTGAGGGTCTTGGTGCCGGACTGCACCGGCACCACCTCGGCGCCCAGCATCTTCATGCGGAACACGTTGGGCGCCTGCCGCGCCACGTCGACGGCGCCCATGTAGACCACGCATTTCAGGCCGAAGCGGGCGCAGAGGGTGGCGGTGGCGACGCCGTGCTGGCCGGCGCCGGTCTCGGCGATGATGCGCGGCTTGCCCATGCGGCGGGCCAGCATGATCTGGCCGAGCACGTTGTTCACCTTGTGCGAGCCGGTGTGGTTCAGCTCGTCGCGCTTGAAGAAGATCTTCGCGCCCTGCCCCGGGGCGGCCTGCGCGCGCAGGTGCTCCGTCAGGCGCTCGGCGTAGTAGAGCGGGCTCGGCCGGCCGACATAGTGGGTCAGGTGGCTGTTCATCTCCGCCTGAAAGGCCGGATCGGCCTTCGCGGCCGTGTAGGCGGCCTCCAGGTCGAGGATCAGCGGCATCAGCGTCTCGGCCACGAAGCGTCCGCCGAAGATGCCGAAGCGGCCGCGCTCGTCCGGGCCGTTGCGGAACGAGTTCGGAGGGGGAGCGATGGTCACGGGCATGGTCCTTGTCAGCTCTGCGTTTGTCGATAGGCCTAGACCCGCGCGGGGGGCGGCGACAATGCGGCCAACGCGTCGAATCGCGAAATCCAGGCCTTTGGGCGCGGAAAGCGAGGGGTCCCCGGCCGGGAGCCCCCTGCCCCCTCAGCCCCGGGCCGCCGCGATGAAGGCGGCGATCCGGTCCGGCGACTTCTCGCCCGGCCGGGTCTCGACGCCCGAGGACACGTCGACGGCGCGCGCGCCGGTGCGGGCGAGCGCCGCCGCCACGGTGCCGGGGGTGAGGCCGCCCGAGAGCATGTAATCCGCCGGCAGGACCGCGCCGTCGAGGAGATTCCAGTCGAAGGCATGGCCGTTGCCGCCGGGCAGCAGGGCCTCCGGGGGCGCCTTCGCGTCGAGGAGGATGCGGTCGGCCACCCCCGTATACAGGGGGACCGCGTCGAGATCCGCCGAGGTGGCGACGCCGACGGCCTTCATCACCCGGCGACCGGTCACGGCGCGGATGGCCGCGACGCGCTCCGGCGTCTCGTGCCCGTGGAGCTGGATCCACTCGGGGTCGAGGGCCGCGACGGCGGCCGCCAAAGCAGCGTCGTCCGGGTCGACGAGGAGCACCACCCGCTCGGTCCGGCCCTTCGCGCGCGCCGAGAGGGCACGGCCGGTCTCCAGGTCCACGTGCCGGGGGCTCTTGGGGAAATGCACGAACCCGACGAGATCGGCGCCGGCCTCCAGGGCGGCGTCGAGGGTCGCCGCCGTACTCAGCCCACAGATCTTGATCGCGATGGTCGCCATGGGTGCCGCGGCTCGGGGCGTGCCGCCGGCCTCAGTGCGGCGCCGGCAGGGCGACGCGGTCGGGGGCGTTGCGGTAGATGCCGTTCGGACCCTCGTTGGTCGGCGCCGGCGCGTAGGTCTTCAGGCGGGCGGTCTCGCTCTCCAGGCGGCGGATCTCGCGGCGGCGCGCGGCGCTGGTGCGGCGGGTGCCCGCCTGCCCGAGCCAGGCGCCGCAGCCGCCCAGAAGGACGCCGATCGCCACCGCGATGAACAGCAGCAGGTAGAGCGGCAGCGCCGCGCTGAACACCGGCATGTCGGGCGAGACGGGATCGAAGGACACCCGCACCACGTCGCGGTTGGCCACCGCGAAGGCGACCACCAGGATCGCCACGGGAAGCAGCACCAAGCCCTTGAGGAAGCGGATCATCGAGAGGAACTCCGAGCGTTGGGGACGGGGCGGATCAGGACGCGGCGGCCGCGCCGTCCCCGATGCCGGCCTCGTTGAGGCGCAGGCGCATCTCCTTGCCCGTCTTGAACACGGGGATGGCCTTTTCCGAGACGGCAACGGCCGCACCCGTCCGCGGGTTGCGCCCGCGCCGCGCATCGCGGCGCTTCACCGAGAAGGCCCCGAAGCCGCGCAGCTCGACCCGGTCGCCGCGGGCCAGGGCATCCGCGATGGTGTCCAGGATCGCGTTCACCAGGGTCTCGACATCCCGCTGGTAGAGATGCGGGTTCTGCTCGGCGATCTTGAGCACGAGCTCCGACTTGATCATGCGAGGGCCTTCACGAAGTCATGCACGAATGGGGTGGCGCGAACCCTCAGCGGGCGGCGTCCGCGGGCCCGGGCCGCCAGAGGACCAGGAGTCCGCCCTGGGCCAATCCCGCCGTCTCGTCGCCGACCTGGCGCAGACGCGCCGCGACGCCGTCGAGCCCGACGAGGTCGGCCCCGAGGCCGAGGGCGGACCACAGGCGAAAATCGCTCTTGGCCGTCGGCTTCCAGTCCAGCACCGGCAGGTCCTTGGCCACGCCGCGCTCGGATTCGAGCCAGGCGATGGCCTGCCGTTCGCCGCCGAGACCGTCGACGAGCTTCAGGGGCACGCTCTGGCGGCCGCTGAACACCCGGCCGTCGGAGACGGTGGCGAGTTCCTTCTCGGTCATCTTGCGCCGGTCGGCCACGAGCCCCTTGAACCACGCATAGGTGTCGCCGACGACCGCCGCGAGGGCGGCGCGGGCCTCGGGCGAGGTGGGCGTGAAACCCGACGGTTCGGCCTTGAGGGGGGCCGACTTCACGGATTCGACCTTGACCCCGACCTTGTCGAGGAGGCCCGACAGGTCCGGATACTGGAACAGGACGCCGATGGAGCCGACCAGCGCGGTCTCGCGGGCGACGATGTGGTCGGCGGCGATGGCCGCGATGTAGGCACCGGAGGCGGCGGTGCCGTCGACGAAGGCCACCATGGGCTTCTTCTCGGCGAGCGCCCGCAGGTTGCGGTAGAGTTCCTCGGAGCCCGTGGTGGTGCCGCCCGGCGAGGAGATCGACACCACGACGCCCTGAACGGCGCTCGCGTCGCGGACGCGCGCGATCAGCTTGGTGGTGGATTCGCTGCCGGCGATGAAGCCGCCCACCGAGATCCGGGCGATCTGCGGACGGACGCTGCCGAGGCCCAGGGCCTCGCCGCCGCTGCGGACCCGCAGGCCGACCGCGCCGACCGCGACCACGAGACCGCCGATCCCGAGGACGCGCCAGAGGGAGAGCTTGCGGCGCAGGCGCCGGCGATCGATCAGAAGTTCGGCATCCGCGGCCATGCGCTGGTTACGCTCCCTCACGTGCCGGCTCGGCCGGCTGATGTTTCCGGACGCCAGGGTCTGGACGCCGGGTTTCCCGGCGCCGAGGTCCGAACGCTCGGCCGGTACGCGCCGGCCTCCGCCTGCGCGCCGAACCTTGTCCCACACTCCCCGCCGATTTGCATCAAGCCTTTGGCAGCTATCGGCCTTTGGCAGCGATCGGCTTCGACACATCCCGGCCCTGGATGCCTCACGCGTCCTCCGGCGTAAGGCCGCGCCCGATCCGTCACGGGCTCGTGTTCTAGCCTTGCCGGACACGGACCGACAAGGGGCTGGCGGCGGCTCCGCGCGACTCCGGGGGAACGGGGTCCGCGCACGAAAAAACGCCCGCGCGGGAGGCGATCCCGCGCGGGCGTCGATGGAGTCTGCGAGGATCCCCGGTCCCAAGGGACCGGGGGAGACGCGGGACGGATCAGTCCTGCGACTCGTCCTTGTCGTCGCTGGTGCGGGCCTTCTTGAAGGCGGCGCCGAGGATCTCGCCGAGCGAGGCACCCGAATCGGTCGAACCGAACTGGGCCATCGCCTCCTTCTCTTCGGCCATCTCGAGGGCCTTGATCGAGAGCTGGACCCGGCGCGCCTTGCGGTCGAACTGGATCACGCGGGCGTCGAACTTCTCGCCGGCGGCGAAGCGCTCGGGGCGCTGGTCGCCACGGTCGCGGGCGAGCTCGGCCCGGCGGATGAAGGTCGTCAGGTCGGTGTCGACGATCTTCACGTCGACGCCCGAATCCTTCACGTCCACCACTTCGCAGGTCACGATCTGACCCTTCTTGAGGTCACCGGCTTCCGTGAAGGGGTCGCCGCCGAGCTGCTTCACGCCGAGCGAGATGCGCTCCTTCTCGACGTCGACGTCGAGAACCTGGGCGCGCAGCATGTCGCCCTTCTTGAACTCCTCGATGACCTGCTCGCCGGGACGGTTCCAGTCGAGATCCGACAGGTGGACCATGCCGTCGACATCGCCGTCGAGGCCGATGAACAGGCCGAACTCGGTCTTGTTCTTGACCTCGCCCTCGACCTCGGAGCCCACCGGATGCTGCTCGGCGAAGGCCTCCCAGGGGTTCTGGAGGGTCTGCTTGAGGCCGAGCGAGATGCGGCGCTTGACCGGATCGACCTCGAGGATCTGCACTTCCACTTCCTGCGAGGTGGAGACGATCTTGCCCGGGTGGACGTTCTTCTTCGTCCAGGACATCTCGGAGACGTGGATCAGGCCTTCGATGCCCGGCTCCAGCTCCACGAAGGCGCCGTAGTCGGTGATGTTGGTCACGCGGCCCTTGAGCTTGGCGTCGACCGGGTAGCGCTGGGCGATGCCCTCCCACGGATCGGCCAGCAGCTGCTTGATGCCGAGCGAGATGCGGTGGGTCTCGTGGTTGATCTTGATGATCTTGACCTTGACCGTCTGGCCGATGGTCACGACCTCGGACGGGTGGTTCACGCGGCGCCACGCCATGTCGGTGACGTGGAGCAGGCCGTCGATGCCGCCGAGATCGACGAAGGCGCCGTACTCGGTGATGTTCTTGACGACGCCGTCGATGACCTGGCCTTCCTCGAGGTTGGCCACCAGCTCGGAGCGCTGCTCGGCGCGGCTCTCCTCGAGGACGGTGCGGCGCGACACGACGATGTTGCCGCGGCGGCGATCCATCTTGAGGATCTGGAACGGCTGCGGGGTGCCCAGCAGCGGGGTGACGTCGCGCACGGGGCGGATGTCGACCTGGGAGCGCGGCAGGAACGCCACGGCGCCGTCGAGATCGACGGTGTAGCCGCCCTTGACCTGGTTGAAGATCGCGCCGGTGACGCGCTCGTTGGCCTCGAAGGCCTTCTCGAGCTTGACCCAGCTCTCCTCGCGGCGCGCCTTGTCGCGCGAGATGACGGCCTCGCCGAGGGCATTCTCGATGCGGTCGACATAGACCTCGACCTCGTCGCCGACGGCGAGTTCGCCTTCGCGGCCGGGGCCGTTGAATTCCTTGAGGGCGACACGGCCTTCCGTCTTGGCGCCGATGTCGATGACGGCCACGTCCTTCTCGATCGCGACGACGCGACCCTTGACGACGGACCCTTCGGTGATCTCGTGTTCGAGGAAGGACTCCTCGAGAAGAGCGGCGAAATCGTCGCGGCTCGGGCTACGCTGCAGGGCGTTACCAGCGGTCATTCTGTCTCCTGACAGGCCTCATCGGGAGGCCGGCATCGGCGGCTCGTGTGACGGGACACCCTCGACGTCGCCACCCGGGGTCACGGACCCGACGGGCTCAACCTCCCGGAGGAGGGCCGACGCATTCTCAAACGATGGTCGAGAGCGATCCTCCAAACGGAGCGTGGCCCGGCGGGACGGCCGAGCCTCGTGGAATCCATTCGGAGAACGCCGGTTGCATAGCGGATTGCCGACCATCCGGCAACTGGCTGCCGGCCCTCCGCCCCGGAGCCCGGAAACGAAAAATCCCCGCGGCGGGGCCACGGGGATCGGTCGGCGCGGCGCGTGCGGGGCGCCTCAGTCCTCGTCGTCGTCCTCTGTGCTGCGCATGCCCTTGAGCTTCGCGAACACCGAATCGGCGTTGAGCTTCTCGTCGCGGGCGCTGCGGTGATGCGCGTCGGCCTCGGTGTAGTCCGTGGCCGTCGACACCTCGGTCGGCAGCAGCGTCGCGCCGCCATCCACCGGCATGTTGGCCGGACGGTCCTTGGCCGAGCGCTGAACCTCGAAATCGAGGTCGATCTGGGTGCAGAGGCCGAGGGTCACCGGATCCATCGGCTGAAGGGAGCCGGAATTCCAGTGGGTGCGCTCGCGGATCTGCTGGATCGTCGACTTGGTGGTGCCGACGAGGCGGATGATCTGCGCGTCCTTGAGCTCGGGGTGGTTGCGCAGCAGCCAGAGGATGGCGTTCGGCCGGTCCTGGCGGCGGGAGAGGGGCGTGTAGCGCGGTCCCTTGGTGGTGCGCTTGACCTCGGGCAGCTTCACCTTCGAGACCGCGACCTTGAGCTTGTAGTTGGGGCTCTTCTGCGCCTTCTCGATCTCGTCGCGGGTGAGCTGGCCGGTGGTGATCGGATCGAGGCCCTTGATGCCCGCGGCGACCTCGCCGTCGGCGATCCCCTTTACCTCGAGGGGGTGCAGCTTGCAGAAATCGGCGATCTGCTCGAAGGCCAGCGAGGTGTTCTCCACCAGCCATACGGCGGTGGCCTTCGGCATCAGCGGGCCTTGCGACATCGGGCTACTCCAACTGGTTCGTGCGGGACGGGTCCGGGGCGCCGCCGACAGGGCGTCGCTCGCTCCGGCCTCGACTGGCCGGCAGCATCCCGTCTCAACGCTGCAATAGGGAAGCGCCGTCTATACAGGTTCCGATGGGGTCAGCGCAATTGCGATCCGCTGGTCCCGGACATCCGGGACGCGCGCGTCAGGTGAAGAGGCTCGACACGCTGGATTCCGTCGCCGTCCGGCCGATGGCCTCGCCCAGGAGCGGCGCGATGGTGGCGACCCGGATGTTGCGGGCGAGCTTGACCGCCTGGGTCGGCTGGATCGAGTCGGTGATGACGAGCTCCTTCATCCGCGAGGCGGCGATGCGGGAGACCGCGCCGCCCGAGAGCACCCCGTGCGTGATGTAGGCGGAGACGTCCTTGGCGCCGGCGTTCAGGAGGGCCTCGGCGGCGTTCACCAGGGTGCCGCCGGAATCCACGATGTCGTCGACAAGGATGCAGGAGCGTCCCTCGACCTCGCCGATGATGTTCATCACCTCGGACTCGCCCGGACGCTCGCGGCGCTTGTCGACGATGGCCAGGGTCGCGTCGATGCGCTTGGCGATGGCACGGGCGCGGACGACGCCGCCGACATCCGGCGAGACCACCATCCAGTCCCGGGGGTCGAGGCGCTCCTTGATGTCGCGCACCATCACGGGGGCGGCGAACAGGTTGTCGGTCGGGATGTCGAAGAAGCCCTGGATCTGCCCGGCATGGAGATCGAGGGTCATCACGCGGTCGGCCCCGGCCTCGGTGATGAGGTTGGCCACGAGCTTGGCGGAGATCGGGGTGCGGCCCGAGGTGCGCCGGTCCTGGCGGGCATAGCCGAAATACGGGATCACGGCGGTGATGCGCCGCGCCGAGGAGCGGCGCGCGGCGTCGATCATGATGAGCAGTTCCATCAGGTGATCGTTGGCCGGGAACGAGGTCGACTGGACGATGAACACGTCCTCGCCGCGCACGTTCTCCTGGAGTTCGACGAAGATCTCCATGTCGGCGAAGCGCCGCACCATGCACTTGGCCAAGGGCAATTCGAGGTAGGCCGCGATGGCCTCGGCCAGGGGGCGGCTCGCGTTGCCGGCGATGATCTTGATCGAGGACTTCATGCCGGGGTCTTCATCTCGCGATCCTGGAGGGCCGAGCCCGTGCCGAGGTTGAGGCCATCGTTGCGGCGCTGCATAACAGCCGCAACCCCGGCGTCACAATGCCTTCACGTCCGTTCCGAAGTCAGGTTTCGCACATCAGGGCTCGAGCAGCCGGTGCAGATGCACGATGAAGTAGCGCGTCTGGGCGCTGTCAACCGTCGACTGTGCCTTGGCCTTCCAGGCGGTCTGGGCCGAGGCGTAGTCCGGAAAGATGCCGACGATGTCGAGATCCTTGACGTCGCGGAAATTCACGCCGTCGAGACTCTCCAATTCGCCCCCGAAGACGAGATGCAGTCTCTGTGCGCTGTCGATCGTCGTCGTCATTCCCGCATCTCCTTCCGCCCGGATCCGGCGCCATCCCGGAAGGCACGAGGCGTGCCGCCGGTGCGGTCGCAAACGCCGCCGGGTTCGTCAACCCGATCCGCGTGCCGCGCAACACGCAGGCCCCCTCCCCGCCGGCCACGGTGCACAGGCGTTGCCGCCCGGCAACCGGTCCTCAGAGGTCGAACAGGCTTCCCTGCCGGGCCGGGGGCGCCGGGACGTCCGCCGGCGGCGCCGTCCCGGCAGCCGTCGTCGGGGCGGTCTTGGTTGCCTCCTTGGTCGCGGCGGTCTTGGTTGGGGCGGTCTTGGTCGGGGCGCTCTTCTTCCGCGCGGCCTTCGGGGGATCCGCCGCGGCGGGGGCCGCGGCGGCGCGCGGCGCGACCTCGACGAAACCGTCTGTGAATTCCAGGGTCATGTGCGGCGCGGCCTGCGCCGCCGCGCGGATCGCCCGCCCGTCGGCGTCGCGCACCAGGGCGTAGCCGCGGGCCAGGACGGCCCGGTAGCCGAGCGAGCCGAGGAGACCGGAGAGGCCTGCCAGGCGGTCGGCGCGGCGCTCCGTCGAGCGGATCCCGGCCCGGACCAGCCGCGCCTGCAGGGCGTCGAGGCGATCGCGGCTGCGGACCTGCTCCGCCCGCGCGCGGCTCACCGTTCCCGCCCGGGCGATGACGAGGCGGCGACCGAGATAGGACAGCCCCTCCCCCTTGCGCGCCATGTCGTGGCGCAGGGCCGCGCCGGGACGGTCGCCGATGCGGGCGACGCGTCCCCGCGCCTGGGCGAGGGCCAGGGTGGGCGGATGCCGGGCGAAGCGCTCGACGAGGTGCGAGACGCGCAGCCGGAACACCCGGGCGTTGCCGGCCAGCGCCGGGCCGAGCCGTGCTTCGGCGAGGTCGAGGCGCTGGCGCTTGGCCGCCAGGAAGGCGTCGACGTCCGGCATCGCCCGCACCAGGGCGCGCAGGTCGCTGCGCTCCCGGTCGAGGCGACGCTGGACCGCCTCACGCTGGCGCCGTCCGAGATCGACCACTGCGGCGACGAGGTCGGCCCGCACCGGAACCGCCATCTCGGCGGCCCCCGTCGGGGTCGGAGCCCGGCGGTCGGAGACGAAGTCGATCAGGGTGGTGTCGGTCTCATGGCCCACCGCGGAGATCAGCGGGATCGTCGAGTCCGCGGCCGCCCGCACCACGCATTCCTCGTTGAAGGCCCAGAGATCTTCGATCGAACCGCCACCCCGCGCCACGATGAGGACGTCGGGCCGGGGAATCGCGCCGCCGGGCGCCAGCGCATTGAAGCCCCGGATCGCCCCCGCGATCTCCTCGGCCGCCCCCTCCCCCTGAACCCGCACGGGCCAGACCAGGACCGGCCGGGTGAAGCGGTCCGCGAGCCGGTGCAGGATGTCGCGGATGACGGCGCCGGTGGGCGAGGTCACCACGCCGACCACGCGCGGCAGGTACGGGATCGGCCGCTTGCGCTCGGGCGCGAACAGGCCCTCGGCGGCGAGCACGCGCTTGCGCTCGTCCAACAGCGCCATCCAAGCCCCGACGCCGGCGGGTTCCAGGGTCTCGATGACGATCTGGTACGAGGACTTGCCCGGGAAGGTCGTGATCCGCCCGGTGGCGACCACTTCGAGCCCTTCCTGAGGCCGCTGGCGCAGGCGGTTGAAGGTGCCCTTCCAGACCACCGCGTCGATCCGGGCGCTGCCGTCCTTGAGCGAGAAGTAGGCGTGGCCGGAGCTGTGCTGGCCGCGAAAGCCCGAGATCTCCCCGCGCAGGCGGACGTGACCGAAGGCATCCTCCAGCGTCCGTTTCAGCGCGGAGGCAAGGTCTCCGACGGACCATTCCGGCACGTTGGAGACGGGTCCGGATCCGGAGGCGGCTTTGGCGGGCGGAGGAGGAACGGCCATGGCGGCGGACGCTAGGGCCGGCGTCGCCTCAGGTAAAGGGATCGGCCGCGCCGCTCCAAGTCACACCCGGCGCATCACATCAGGATGGAGAGGATGACCAGCACGGATGCCACGGGCACGGCGCAGATCGCCAGGGCCATGCGCCAGATCGGCAGATTGTCGAGGTTGCCGTTGTCGTTGCAGGCGCGCACGGGAACGCGTCCGTGCGTGACGTAATGCGCGAGGCTGACACTCCGGGAAGGAGTCGGCGCCACCAAAAACGGAACGGATTTGCGACAGCCTGGCATAATCCTCACAACGTCGTCCGAAGCGGTTCGTTCCATGCGGAAAGTCCGAGAACACACGGAGGCCGAACCCGGTTCGCGGACCGCTTCCCGTGCACAGCGCGAGTGTCGACGGCGAATCGGACTTTTCAACGAACGGCTTTTGGGGAACATCACCCCTCATGAACATCCTCCTCATCGGTTCGGGCGGGCGCGAGCACGCCCTCGCCTTCGCCCTCGCCAAGAGCCCCCTCTGCACCCGCCTGTTCACCGCACCGGGCAATCCCGGCACGGCCGCCTTCGGCGAGAACCGCCCGGAGCTCGACGTGTCCGACCATGCCGCCGTGCGGGCCTTCTGTTCGGGCGAACGCATCGGCCTCGTGGTGGTCGGGCCCGAGGCCCCCCTGGTGGCGGGCCTCGTCGACGACCTGCAGGCTGCGGGCGTCCGGGTGTTCGGCCCGACGAAGGCCGCCGCCCAGCTCGAGGGCTCCAAGGGCTTCACCAAGGACCTGTGCGCCGCAGTCGGCATCCCCACCGCCGCCTTCGCGCGCTTCCAAACTCTCGAGCCGGCCCTGGCCTACCTCGCCGCGCAGGGCGCCCCCATCGTCGTGAAGGCCGACGGTCTGGCTGCCGGCAAGGGTGTGGTCGTGGCCGAGACCCGCGAGCAGGCGGAGAGCGCCGTGCGGGCCCTGTTCGAGGAGCCCGGCGCCGAGATCGTCATCGAGGAATGCCTGTTCGGCGAGGAGGCGAGCTTCTTCGCCCTGTGCGACGGCACCCGCGCGGTCCCGGTGGGCACGGCCCAGGACCACAAGCGTGTCTTCGACGGCGACCGCGGCCCCAATACGGGCGGCATGGGCGCCTACTCGCCCGCAACCATCCTGACCCCGGCCCTGGAGCGGGAGGTGATGGAGACCATCATCGCTCCGACGCTCGACGGCATGCGTGCGCGGGGCATCCCCTTCACCGGCATCCTCTATGCCGGGCTGATGCTCACTGCCGACGGGCCGAAGCTGATCGAGTACAACACCCGCTTCGGCGACCCGGAGGCCCAGGTGCTGATGCCGCGCCTCGCCTCCGATCTCGTACCGGCGTTGCTGGCGGCCTGCGAGGGCGACGTGTCCGGGATCAGCCTTGAATTCGACGAGCGGCGTGCCGCGCTCACGGTGGTCATGGCGGCGGCCGGCTATCCCGGAGCGGTTCTGCGCGGCTCGGAGATCCGCGGGATCGAGGCCGCGGGCGTGAGCGACGAGGTCCTGGTGTTCCAGGCCGGCACCCGCGCCGAGGGCGGGCGCCTGCTCGCCGACGGGGGCCGGGTGCTCGCCGTCACGGCCCTGGGCGAGAGCATGATGGAGGCGCAGGCACGCGCCTACGCGGCGGTGGCCCGGATCGACTGGCCAGAGGGCTTCTGCCGGCGCGATATCGGCCGCCGCGCCGTCGCCCGCGAGGTCGCGGGCGGCGGGATCTGAGGTTCGGCGGTCAGCGCCGCTTGTTGCCGCGGGGGCCAGTGGGCACCACCGTGTTGCCCCGGTTCTCGGCCCGCAGGATGCGCCAGCGCGCCACCCGTTCCGGGTCGAGGCGTCCCTCGGCCACCGCGTCCTGCACGGCGCAGCCGGGCTCGTGGGCATGGGTGCAGTCGCGGAAGCGGCACGCGGGAGCCAGCTCGGTGATCTCGGCGAACAGGGTGTCGATCCCCTCGGCCGCATCTCCGAGCTGGAGCGAGCGGATCCCGGGCGTGTCGATCACCCAGCCGCCGCCCGCGATGGCATGGAGCGAGCGGCTCGTCGTGGTGTGCCGGCCCTTCGCATCGTGCTCCCGAATGCCCCCCGTCGCTTGTGGCGCCGCGTGGCCCGGGCCCGCCAGGGTGTTCACGAGGGTCGACTTGCCGACCCCCGAAGAGCCGACCACCGCCACGGTGCGGCCGGGGCCGCACCAGGGGCCGAGCCGCGCCGCTGCTCCAGTTTCGCGGGGGTTCACCAGCACCACGGCGAGATCGCGCTGCAGGGCCTCGGCTTCGCGGCGATAGCGCTCCGCATCCTCGCAGACATCCGCCTTGGTCAGGACGATGACCGGCTCGGCGCCACCCTGGTTGGCGAGGGCAAGGTAGCGCTCCAGCCGCGTCGGATTGAAGTCCGCATTGCAGGACGTGACGATGAAGAGCGCGTCGACATTGGCCGCCGCGAGCTGCGGCGCGGCGCTCCCTTCCCGCCGCCGCTCCAGGACGGTGCGGCGGTCCAGGCGTCGGCGCAGCATCTGCGTCCCGGCCTCGACCAGGACCCAGTCGCCGACCGCGTAGTCGCCGGTGTTGGTGTGGACCGGCAGCATGAGTTTGAGCGGCCCCGCCTCCGCGAGGGCGCCCATGCGGGCGCGGTGCACGGTGGCGACGCGCTGGGGCACAAGGGCCGCCTCGTCGGGCCGGCACTGGTCCGCGAAGAAGGCGGACCAGCCGAGTTCGGCCAGGGTATGGACGACCGTCACGACGCGCGACCCAGTCGCGCGCCGAAGGCTTGCGACCCGCTCAAGCGGCGAGCCGCGCCAGCGCCTCCGTGATCTTCTCCAGGCGGGCGGCCTCTGCATCGCGACGCTCGCGCTGCTCGTCCACCACCTCGTCGGGCGCGCGGGCGAGGAAGTCGGCATTGCCGAGCTTGCCCTCGATCTTGGCGATCTCGGCGCCGGCCTTCGCCGCCTCTTTCTTCAGGCGGGCGACCTCTGCGGCCAGGTCCACGATGCCCTCCAGCGGCAGGGCCGCCACCGAGCCGCGCACCAAGAGCTGCACCGAGTTCTTCGGCGCGGCCGCCTCGAAGCGGATCTCGGAGAGCCGCGCCAGCCGCGCCAGGGTGTCGCCCCAGCGGGTCGCCCGGGCCTGCAGATCCGCATCGACGCCGACCACCACGAGGGGGATCTGCGCCGCTGCCGGCACGCTGGTCTCGGAGCGGGCCGAGCGAATTTCCGAGACGAGGTCGACGAGCCAGCCGATCTCGGCCTCCGAGGCCGAGTCGTTAAGGGCGGCCAGATCCGGCCAGGGCGCAAGGGCGAGCAGGCCCCGCTCCGGCAGGTCTGCGCCCTTGATCGCCCAGAGCTCTTCCGTGAGGAAGGGCATGAAGGGGTGCAGCAGCTTGGCGATCTGGTCGATCAGGAAGGCCACGGTGGCCTGCGTCTCGGCCTTGGCGGCCGCCGCGACGCCCTCCCCCTGGAGTACGGGCTTGGCCAGTTCCAGGTACCAGTCGCAGAAGATGTTCCAGACGAAGCGGTAGGCTGCCGCCGCCGCGTCGTTGAAGCGGTAGGCCTCGAGGGCCGTCGTGACCTCGGCGACCGCTCGCGCGGCCTCGCCGAGGGCCCAGCGGTTCAGGGTCTCGCCAGCGTTTTCCGGCCGGTAGTCGGCCCGCAGGGCGCAGCCGTTCATCTCGGCGAAGCGCGAGGCGTTCCAGAGTTTCGTCGCGAAGTTGCGGTAGCCTTCGACCCGGTTCACCGCCAGCTTGATGTCGCGCCCCTGGGCGGCCATCGCCGCAAGGGTGAAGCGCAGGGCGTCGGCCCCATACTGGTCGATGAGTCCGAGCGGATCGACGACGTTGCCCTTCGACTTCGACATCTTTGCGCCGGAGGCGTCGCGCACCAGCGTGTGCAGGTAGACGGTGGAGAACGGCACCCGGTCGGTGACGTGGAGCCCGAGCATCATCATCCGGGCGACCCAGAAGAAGATGATATCCTTGCCGGTCACCAGCGTGTCGGTCGGGTAGTAGCGCGCCAGTTCCGGGGTCTCGTCGGGCCAGCCCAGCGTCGAGAACGGCCACAGGGCGGAGGAGAACCAGGTGTCGAGGACGTCCTCGTCCCGACGCAGGGGCGCGGGCGCCCCGCGCTTCGCATCGGCCTGGGTTTGCGCCTCCGCCTCGCTCATGGCGACGTAGATGCCGCCCGCCTCGTCGTACCAGACCGGGATCTGGTGGCCCCACCAGAGCTGGCGCGAGATGCACCAGGGCTCGATGTTCTCGAGCCACTGGAAGAAGGTCCGCTCGTAATTCTCGGGCACGAAACGGGTTTTTCCATCACGCACCGCCTGCAGGGCGCGCTCGGCCAGGGGCTTCACGTTCACGTACCACTGGTCCGTGAGGTAGGGCTCGATGACGACGTTCGAGCGGTCGCCGTGCGGGACCGCGTGGGTGTTCGGTTCGGTAAGACGCAGGCGCTCGCGCGCCTCCATCAAGGCAACGACCCGCTTGCGCGCCTCGAATCGGTCGAGGCCGTGCAGGGCCAGGGCCTCCGGCTCGGGATCCGAACCGCTCAGGAAAGCCGCATTGCCGTCGAGGCTTATGCGGGCTTCCGGATCCAGAATGTTGATCGGCGTGCAGCCGGCGCGACGGCCGACCTCGAAGTCGTTGAAGTCGTGGGCGGGCGTGATCTTGACGGCACCCGTGCCCTTCTCCGGGTCGGAATAGCTGTCCGCGACGATCGGGATCAGGCGCCCGATCAGGGGCAGGCGCACGCGCCTGCCGACCAGATGGGTGTAGCGCTCGTCCTCCGGATGGACCGCCACCGCGGTGTCGCCCAGCATGGTCTCGGGCCGGGTCGTGGCGACCGTGATGATCTCGCCGGTCTCGGTGCCGCCTGCGTCGACGACCGGGTAGTCGAAGTGCCAGAGATGGCCCTTCACCTCCACCTGCAGGACCTCGAGGTCCGAGATCGCGGTCTGGAACTTCGGATCCCAGTTCACCAGGCGCTTGTCGCGGTAGATCAGGCCCTGGGCGTGGAGGTCGACGAAGGTCCGGGTGACGGCACGGACCATCTGGTCGTCCGGCGCCCCCGAGACGCCCATGGTGAAGCGCTCCCGCGACCAGTCGCAGGAAGCGCCCAGGCGCTTTAGCTGGTTGACGATCGCTCCGCCCGATTCCGCCTTCCAGGTCCAGACCTTTTCGACGAAGGCCGCGCGGCCGATCTCCCGCCGGCCCGGCTCGTTCGCCTCGGCGAGGCGGCGCTCCACCACCATCTGGGTGGCGATGCCGGCATGGTCGGTGCCCGGCTGCCAGAGCACGTCGCGGCCGCGCATGCGCTCGAAGCGGCAGAGGATGTCCTGCAGCGTGTTGTTAAGGGCGTGCCCCATATGGAGGCTGCCGGTCACGTTCGGCGGCGGGATCACCATGGTGAAGGGCTTCGCCCCGGCCCGTTCGGGGCGCCCGGCCTTGAAGGCCTCGCCCGATTCCCAGGCGGCGGCGATGCGCGCCTCGACGGCGGCGGGATCGAAGGTCTTGTCCATCATGGGCGGGGTCGGGTCACTGATCGGGGAAAGCGGAGGTTGGTCCGCTTTCAACCTGTCGGGCCCCCTGCGTCAACACGCGAGCCCCGCGATTCGGCTCTGCGACCGCGTTCGGGCCTCAGCGGCCCCGAGCCACCCGCTCGATCTCGGCGCGCACCAGACGCTCGACCATGCCGGGCAGGTTCTCGTCGAGCCAGCCCTTCAGCATGGGCCGGAGCATATCCTGCACGAGGTCCTCCAGGGTGCGGGCCTGGCTGCTCATCACCGTGTTCGAGAGCATGTGGAAGGCCTGGGCGACGCTCGCATCCGTGACGGCCGAGGTCAGGCGCTCGGTGGGTGTCGGCTCCGGCTCGCGCATCGCGGACTGGGGAGCCGGACGCGGCGGCTCGATGGGGGCAGCGGCACGGAGAGGCGGCAGCGGCTCCAGCTCCGGCTCGTCATCGTCGAAGGAGATCGCATCGAAGTCGATCTGCCCGTCCTCGATCGGCTCCTTGCGGAACGCGATCTCGGGCTCGTCGAGGGGGATGGGCTTGCGGACGGGCTGGGCGACCTCGGCGAGGTCCAGGACATCGTCGTTCTCGGGCTGCGGGGCGGATGCCCGCGGCGGGACCACCTCGGCCTTGGCGATCTGATCGTCGGCGATGATGCGCCGGATCGACGCCAGGATCTCCTCCATGGAGGGTTCCTGCGCCTTGTCCGACACCTTGGGGCTCGCTGCACTCATCCGGACGATGCTCGGGATCTGGGGGAAACGGTTGCGACGTGCGGCGAGTATTTCATGCTCCCGCCCCGACACAAGCGCCGGCCGCTGCACGGCACGGGATAAGCTCGCGCCGCCGTGAGACTCTAAGGTACGGCTGCGCCGGCCGGGGCGGCACAGCCCGAATTGCGGCGACCGCGTGGTTGCCGAACCTCAGCGTCCGTCGGGTGTGCGCACGCCGTACCAGAGGTCCTTGACCTGATCGAAGTGTTCCTTCGGGCTGTAGACCGCCACCGGCAGCGCCGTGAAGCGCACCGTCAGGCGACCGATCGCCTGGACGACGCCGTAGGAGAAGACAACCCGGTTGCGCTGGGCGATGATCAGGTTCGTACGGGCGTTCAGCAACTCCTGCTGCGCGTTCAGCACGTCGAGAGTGGTGCGCTGGCCCACGCGGGCCTCCTCGCGCACGCCATTCAGAGCCACTTCGTTGGCCTGCACCTGCGCCTGCGAGGCGATGACCTGTGCCTTGGACGCCTCGAGCTGGCCCCAGGCCGTCACGATGGCCGAGCGGACCTGATCGCGGGTGTCCTCGGCATCGAGTCGGCGCTGGCCGACCGTCTCCTTGGCCTGACGGATCTGCGAATAGGTCTGGCCTCCCTCGTAGAGGGGAATCGTCAGGCGGCCGACGATGGTGGCGCTGAGAAAATTGTCGCCAGCGAAAGATTGGTCATAGCGCTGCTGCACCGAGCCCTGCAGGCCGGCGGTCGGGTACAGCGCCCCTTCCAGCACCTTCACCTGGGCCTCGGACACGTCGACGAGGTGCAGCGCCGAAAGGATCTGCGGATGCTCCTTGAGGCCGATATTGATCGCCGTATCGAGGCTGGCCGGAACGTAGCGGTCCAGAGGCCGTCCGGGCGCGAGTTGGCGCGGCTCGACGCCGATATAGCGGCGATAGGTGCCGATGCTGGCCCGCAGAGTGGCCTCGGCACCGCTGACGTCGCTCCGAGCGCCGGCGAGGCGGGCCTCGGCCTGCGCCACGTCGGTGCGGGTCACCTCACCGACGTTGAAGCGGTCGCGAGTCTGGCGAAGCTGCTCTTCCAACACCTCGACGTTGTTGCGGCGCAGTTCGAGGTTTGCCGTATCGCTGAGGACCGACATGTAGGCCTGGGCTGCATTGAACAGGACGTTCATCTCGGTGGCGCGAAGGGCCTCCCGGACGCGGAGAACATCGGATTCCGCCTGGCGGGTTTGATTGTCGGTGCGAAAGCCGTTGAATAGAGTTTGGTTGACGGTGAGGCCCGCACCGCCCGGACGCGTAACCTGATTGAGCCTTTGTCTCGAGACTGTCCCATCCAGCTGGCCGATCCCGATGTCGGCATCAAGGCTGACGGTAGGACGATAGCCGGACTTCGCCTGTGCTACGCTCTCGTCGGTTGCGCGCACGCCGGCGCGGCCGGAATTCAGAATCGGAATGGCGGCATACGCCCGCGAGAGTGCGCTCTCCAGCGTCTCGGCACCGGCCGGGCTCGCCAGGGCGACCGCCAATACGGCGAGGCCGGCCGGCCGAAGCCTCGTGCGCATCGCAGGTTTCGAATCTCTCACGCTCATCAGCCCTTGCGGTTTCTCGATGAACCGGACGGCCTCGCAGAAGGCCGCCGCGCCTGGGCGCGATACCGGGTTGCCCGCCTCGATGCGGAGACTACCCGACCTTGACCGGCAGAGCACCGGTTGCTTGCTGTGCATTGCGTGAATCCGTCAGGGGTGCCGCAAAAAAGCGACACTCCTTTCGGGTTACCTCCGAGGCGTGCGGGGCGCGAAACCGGTCTCCAGTCCACGGCATCGATGGCGACGAAGCGGTCCTTTTGGCAGCTCTGCGGAGGTCAGAACGCGAAATCGACCGCGTCCGCGAAGGCGCCCAGGGGCGGAAGAGCGGCATCGAAGAGGGGGCGCGCGCCGAAGGCGTCGCCGGCCCGCACGAACAGGGTCGCTTTCGCGGCCCGGTCCCGGCCCATCACGCAGACGAGGCGACCGCCGTCCTTCAGCTGATCCAGAAGGGGCTGCGGACGCGTCTCCACCCGGCCGTTCACCAGGATCGCATCGTATGGTGCACTCTGCGGGACGCCGGCCTCGAGCGGTCCTTCGACGACCGTGACGCGGTCGAGGCCGGTCAGGCGTTCGCGGGCGCCCGTCGCGAGATCGGCATCGGATTCGAGGGCCACGACGTCGGTACCGAGCCGCGCGAGGATCGCGGCGCCGTAGCCGTAGCCCGTGGCGGCATCGAGGGCGGTGTCGCCCGGCTGGATCGCCAGGGCCTGGATCATGCGTGCCAGGAGCATCGGTGCCGGCATCGCGCGGCCCGTCCGGCCGAGCCGCAGGGTCTGGTCGATATAGGCGAAGTCCTCGCGGCCCGGCGGCACGAAACGCTCGCGGGCGACCTCTCCGAAGGCGTCGAGGACCGGGACGTCGTTCACGTCGAAGGTCCGCAACTGACAATCGACCATGAGGCGTCGTGCCTGCGCGTAATCGAGCATGGATGCCGTCTTCCCTCGACCCTGAGCCGGCGCCGGGCGCCGCTCTGTCCTTCCGGGCGGCCGGGCGGCCACGCCGAAGCTTGCGGGTTGTCGTGGATCGATGGCGAAAACGCAAGGTTCCCGGAGGCGCCCCGCTGACACGCAGAAGCGGGTCTTCCGGGCCTCGGCCGCTGCGATCGTTTCTGTCCACCCGGGCCGCCGAACACTTGGCGCCGGTACCGGCGGGATCTCGTTCCTCGAATGGGACGCCGGCCGCGCCGACAATAGAAAAGTTGGAGGCCTCGGAGGGAATCGAACCCCCGTACAAGGATTTGCAGTCCTCTGCGTAACCACTCCGCCACGAGGCCTCTGTCGCACCGCCCCGAGGGGCTCGTCCGGCGACCCCCGTCCGGGCGGCCGGCTCGGGGAGAGCGGTCTCTAGCAGAGCCCCCCGCGTGAGGGCAACGGCCTTTGAACGATCTCTGCAAATTAGGCTGCACGGACGGATGCGTCCCCCCTTCGCGCGCCTGGGTGGGGCCATCTTCGGTCCTGCGCCTCGATCCCCCGCCTCCGGTTCCACGCGACCTCAGTCCGGGTCGCGAGGATTTCCGGCAACGCCCCGGGCGCCGGTCAAAAAATGTGACGGAATCGTCAAATCACCGGTCCAGACACTCTTGCGTCCCGGCGAAGCGCTGTGTAGACCCCCGATCGCGGTCCCCGATAGCTCAGTTGGTAGAGCAAGCGACTGTTAATCGCTTTGTCGCAGGTTCGAGTCCTGCTCGGGGAGCCAATCTTCCTTCAAGACTTGGCTGTACTCTTGATGAGTCAGCTAGAGCGGTTGAGCCGATCCTGGGATCTGGCCCCGCATCCTCGCAGCCGCTGGTTCGACGCCTTCGTCGAGTACGTCACGCGGCGATGTTCTCGGTAAAGCCTGCTATCTTCCGGCGTCGCGCCTCTCGCACTTGTCCGCGAACGACGAACCCCGCCGGCCTCGGAGGCCGACGGGGTTCGTCTCGGGGGGAGCGTGCCGGCGTCGATTAGGTCAGTGGGCCGGGGATCGCGCTTTCGGCCTCCGCCAGCAGGCGCGTCTCGTGCTTGCGCACGAACAGCCAGAGCGCGAGGCCGCCGAAGATCACCACGGCCAGCAGGGCGAGGCCCACGGGCCCGGCGACATGCTCGATCGAGCGACCGCAGTAATACGAGCCGAGGCCCATGATCGTTGCCCAGGCAATGCCGCCGAGGCCGTTGAAGATCAGGAAGCGGCGGGCATCGAGCTTGTTCACGCCCGCGAGGACGGCTGCATAGGCGCGCAGCATCGCGGTGAAGCGGCCGAAGAAGACGATCTTCCCGCCATGCTCGCGAAAGAGATACTGCCCGAGCTTGAGGCGGCCGTGATCCAGGGCGATCAAGTGGCCGTAGCGCAGCAGGAGCGGCATGCCCCAGCGGCGGCCGACCCAGTAGCCGAGATTGTCGCCCAGGATCGCGGCGGTCGCGGCGGCGAGGATGATCAGGCCGATGTTCAACTGGCCGGTGCTACCGGCATAGACCGCCGACGAAATCAAGATCGTCTCGCCCGGCAGCGGTACGCCCGCGCTCTCCAGGGCGATGACGACGAAGATCGCGATATAACCGTAGCTGGCGATCAGGTCGGCGATGGGCAGGTTCGTGAGGAAGGACATGGGCATTCCCGTTCGGCAATCCCGCGACACAGAGCGGGCGAACATGGCGGGAACGGGGCTCGGCTGTGGCTGAGCCGTGCCTGAAGATTGGGTCACCGCTATCCTGCGGTGCCCGCAACGCCCTGCCCCCGGACCATTGCCGGAGGCGGAGCGCTACTCTGTTGGGGGATCAGCTGAAGGAGCCGAAGCCCGCGAAACAGTCGCTTTCGAAGCTCGGGGCGGTCGGCGTATCGGGCGCAGGCACCGGAGCGTCGTCGCCCGGATGCTCTGGACTTGGCAATGGGGACGGATAGATCTCGTGAGAGACGGTTGCGAGCGGCGAGGCAGAGCGATCGTGCTGCACGTCTAGGGTCATCCAGGCTCCTCAAGTGGCGTGCCAGTCCAACGGCACAGCTTGGGGTACCGGAAGCGGACCGGCCCGTTAACCCTCCCGGGGGTTCGGCGAGAACAGGTCTGGCATGCGGCGACCGGGAGCCATGTCGCCTCATGGTCATCGCTCCGTCGTTGGGATGTCGCCTGGGCGCGGAGGTCTCGGAGCCTCCGTCTTGAACTCGTCAGGCGATCTTGCGTGGACGATGGTCCGGGTCGACGCCGCCCTCGGGGTCGGCGTCACGGGGGACGTCGGTCTTCCGGCGCGTGTGGCGATAGCTGCTCCGTCGGGGTGGAATGCGCGCGGACGCGGAGAACCGCCCACGACCCGTTGCGACAACCGGAGCCGACCTGGCGCTGTGGCCGGCTGACGGGGTGTGCAGGTTCGTCGCGCCCGGAGCCTTCGCGCGGCCCCGCACAAAAAAGGCCGGGGGATCGCGCCCCCGGCCCCGATCGGCGACGACGCTCGGCGGAGCCTACGGCTGCTCGTTGCCGGCGTAGTTGATCGAGCCGTCGGCGCCCTTCTTCCACATGTACATCACGTAGTCCGGGCGGGTGATGTCGCCCTTCTTGTCGTAGGCGATGTCGCCGATCACCGTGTTGAAGGGCTTGCCCTCGTGCATGTAGGCGGCGACCTTCTGGCCGTCGGTGGACTTCGTCGCCTTCATCGCGTCGGCGAGGATCTGCATGGCGGCGTAGGAGTAGAGGGTGTAGCCCTCGGGGTCGAAGTTCATCGCCTTGAAGGCGTCGACGGTGGCCTTCGACTTCGGATTCTTGCGGGCATCCGGTGAGAAGGTCATCAGGGTGCCGTCGGAGCCCGGGCCTGCCACCTGGGCGAATTCGCGGTCGGCGATGCCGTCGCCGCCCATCAGCGGCGCCTGCAGGCTCTGGTCGCGCATCTGGCGGATCAGCAGGCCGGCCTCGGTGTAGAGACCGCCGAAATAGACCACGTCGACATTGGCCTGCTTCAGCTTCGAGACCAGGGCCGAGAAGTCCTTCTCGCCCGGGTTGATGCCCTCGTACAGCACGTTGGTGCCGCCCTTGGCCTTCAGGGCCTTCAGGGTCTCGTCGGCCAAGCCCTTGCCGTAGGGGGTCTTGTCGTGGACGAAGGCGATCTTCTTGCCCTTGAACTTCTCGGCGAGATACGCCCCCGCCACCGCGCCCTGCTGGTCATCGCGGCCGCAGGTGCGGAAGGTGTTCCAGTTGCCGCGCTCGGTATACTTGATCGCCGTGGAGGCCGGGCTGACCTCGACGATGCCGGCTTCCTGCAGCACGTCCGAGACCGGGATCGAGACGCCCGAGTTGAAGGCGCCGACCACGGCCTTCACGCCCTCGGAGGCGAACTTGTTGGCCACCGAGACGCCCTGCTTCGGATCGGAGGCGTCGTCGCCGACCGTCATCACCAGCTTCTCGCCGTTGACGCCGCCGGCCTTGTTGATGTCGGCGATGGCCTGCTGGGCCCCGGTCTTGATCTGCGCACCGAAGGCGGCGTTGGGACCGGTAACGGGGACCACCACGCCGATCTTGATCTCGGCCTGAGCGGCGGTGGCCGCCAGCATCAGGCTGAGGGCGACGCCGGCTGAAAACAGTGACTTCATGCTCGTTTCCCCTCTTGAGGCGCCGGACCGGGCGTTCGCTTCGCCGGCACGGTCGCCAACACGCGGTGTGGTCTCGCGACGCGCCGTCACGGCGTCGGCGCGCTCGTCCGGTCCCGCCAGCTCAGCGGTCCGGTGCGTTCGTAGAGCCAGGCATATTGCCGGGTCATCTGTCCGGTGCGGGTGTAGCGGTAGGCCACGGCCCCGATGGCGAGGACGACCGCCGCGTCGACGAGGTAAGCCGGCAGCGACAGCAGCGGGTCCTCGAACAGCGCGTAGTGGAGGAACCGCGTCACCGCCGCGATCAGCAGCAGGGCCAGAACGCAGTGCCAGAACGGCCGCCAGCCGCGGGCGAGCCCGCTGCCGGTCATCCAGGCCGCACCCCCGCCCATCGCCACGGTGATGAGGAGGAAAATTCCGAGGGTGCGCAGATCGAGGCTGAAACCGTCGGCCATGCTCAGTGCGATCCCCCCTCGAGATAGGCGGCCTTCACCTGCGGGTCGTCGAGAAGGGCCTGGCCGGTGCCGCTCATCGTGACCGCCCCCGTGACCATGACATAGCCGCGATGCGCCAGCTTGAGGGCATGATAGGCGTTCTGCTCCACGATGAACACGGTCAGGCCTTCGCGGGCGTTGAGGTCGCGCACGGCGGAGAAGATCTGCTTGACCACCAGGGGCGCCAAGCCCAGCGAGGGCTCGTCGAGCATGAGCAGGCGCGGCCGGCTCATCAGCGCTCGGGCGATGGCGAGCATCTGCTGCTCGCCGCCCGACATGGTGCCGCCGCGCTGGTCGATACGCTCGCGCAGGCGCGGGAACAGCGTGCACATCCGCTCGAGGTCCTCGGCGAAATGCTTCCCCCCGTTGACGGCCGCGCCCATCTGCAGATTCTCGCGCACCGTCATGCGGGAGAAGATCCGCCTTCCCTCGGGAGACTGCGCCAGGTTGAGCCGGGCGATCTCGTGGGTCGGCAGCTTGGTGATGTCCTGCCCTGCGAAGGTGATGGTGCCCTCGCGCGCCTGGGGCTGGCCGAAGATCGTCATCATCAGGGTGGACTTGCCGGCCCCGTTGGCGCCGATCAGGGCGACGATCTCGCCCGCGTGCACGTCGATGTCGACGCCCTTCAGGGCGCGGATGCTGCCGTAATAGGCCGAGACGCCGCGCACGCTGAGCAGCGGCGCCGTCATGGCGTCCATCCGGGCGCGGGTCTCGTCCACCAGCACGTTGATGCCCGCGACGCTCATGCCGTTAATCCCGTAGAGGTTCCGGCAAGTCCGACTTCCGCTTCCACCGCCGCCACCTCCTCGTCGTCGACGCCGAGATAGGCCGCGATCACCCGGGTGTCGTTGCGGATCTCGTCCGGCGTGCCGTCGGCGATCTTGACGCCGTAATCGAGCACCACGATGCGGTCGGAGATCTGCATCACCACCGACATGTCGTGCTCAATGAGCAGCACCGAGGTGCCGTACTCGTCGCGTATCATCCGCAGAAGGGTGTTGAGGTCGGCCGATTCCCGCGGGTTGAGGCCGGCGGCCGGCTCGTCGAGGCAGAGCAGCACCGGGTCCGTGCACATGGCGCGGGCGATCTCCAGGCGGCGCTGGTCGCCATAGGGCAGATCGCCCGCCGGCTCGTCGGCCCGGTGGGTCAGGCCGATGCGCGCGATCCAGCCGGCGGCCTTGGCGATCGCCTCACCTTGCGCCCGGCGATAGCCCGGCAGGCCGAGGATGCCCGCGAGGGAGAATCCGGAGGCCCGCATCAGGGGCTTGTGCATGGCGACCAGCAGGTTCTCCAGCACGGTCATCTGCGGGAACAGGCGGATGTTCTGGAAGGTGCGGGCGACCCGGGCGAGGCGGTTGACGTCGTGACCCGGCAGGCGCTCCAGCAGGTAGGTCTCGCCGCCGGCCTGCGCTAAGCGGATCATGCCCTCGGTCGGCTTATAGAAGCCGGTGATGCAGTTGAAGACCGTGGTCTTGCCGGCGCCGTTCGGGCCGATCAGCGCGGTGATGTCGCCGCGCCCGACCTTGAAGGAGAGGTCGCCGACGGCGGTGAGGCCGCCGAACCGCATGGTCAGGTGGTCGACCACGAGGATCGGGTCGACCGGGCCGCCCGGATTCGCGGCCGGGGGCGCGTCCCGCAGGGTGGCGAGGCGGGTGGTACCAGTGGCACGCGTCATGCGCTGCGCCCCCCGAGGCGGACCGAGGGCGAGCGCTCGGAGATGAGCCCGCGCGGGCGCCAGACCATCATGCACACCATGGCGAGGCCGAACAGCAGCAGGCGGTACTCGTTCGGGTCGAAGCCCTCGCCGAACACGGCCTTGAGGAAGGACAGGTTGCGCAGCAGTTCCGGGGCGCCGACCATGACGATCGCCGCGATGGCGACGCCGACCTGGCTGCCCATGCCGCCGAGCACCACGATGGCCAGGATGATCGCGCTCTCGAGGAAGTTGAAGCTTTCGGGGCTGACGAAGCCCTGGCGCACAGCGAAGAACGAGCCGGCGAAGCCCGCAAACATCGCGCCGAGCGCGAAGGCGGTGAGCTTCGTCATCGTGGTGTCGATGCCCAGCGAGCGGCAGGCGATCTCGTCCTCGCGCAGGGCCTCCCAGGCACGCCCCAGGGGCAGGCGACGCATGCGCAGGGTGACGAGGTTGGTGATCAGCGCCAGCACCAGGATCAGGTAGTAGAGGAAGACGATCCGGTGCATCGGGCTGAAGCTCAGCCCGAAGGTCTGGGCGAAGCCGCCCTCCCCGGCCGTGAACGGGATGCCGAAGAAGCTGGCGCGGGGAATCGAGGACAGGCCGGCGGCCCCGCCGGAGAAGTCGACCCAGTTGATCAGGACGAGGCGGATGATCTCGCCGAAGGCGAGGGTCACGATGGCGAGGTAGTCGCCCCGCAGGCGCAGCACCGGGAAGCCGAGCAGCACCCCGAAGGCGGCGGCGAACAGGCCGGCCAGCGGCAGGCAGATCCAGAACGAGAGCCCGAACACGGTGGAGAGCAGCGCGTAGGAATAGGCCCCCACCGCGTAGAACGCGACGTAGCCGAGGTCGAGCAGCCCGGCGAGGCCGACGACGATGTTCAGGCCCCATCCGAGCATGACGTAGGTCAGGATGAGGATTCCGAGGTCGATCCAGTAGCGCCCCTCCGACAGGCCGCCCGAGCCAAGGGTGGCAAGCAGCGGCAGGGTGAGCGCGACGGCCAGCGTCAGCGGACCGAGGACGCGGCCGGCCCGGGCGACGACCGGGGCCGCATCGACGGTCGCGAGGCGGTGGGCCTCCCGCCGGCGCGCGACCTCGCCCAGCAGCAGGCGCTGGCCGAGGCGCAGCACGAACACCGCGAGGCAGAGGCCCGCGACGACTCCCCAGCGACCGGTGAGTTCAAGGCCGGTGCCCTGCCCAAGATCGGTGCGGTAGGCCACCACCGGGATGCTCAACCCGAGCGTCACTAGGGCGAAGAGGGCGGAATCCTTGAGCATCTCCGGCAGGGCCGCGGCGGAGCGGCGGCCGACGGTGGGGGACACCCCACCGATGGTCGATCCGTGAGTCGTCGATCCTTGCGCCATGGCTCAGACCTTCTCGACTTCGGGGCGTCCGAGGATGCCGGATGGTTTGAAGATGAGCACCACGATGAGGATCAGGAACGCGGCCACGTCCTTGTACTCGATCGAGAAGTAGGCCGACCAGAAGGTCTCGATCAGGCCGATGATCAGGCCCCCGAGGACCGCGCCGGGCAGCGAGCCGATGCCGCCGAGCACCGCCGCGGTGAAGGCCTTCACGCCGGGCACGAACCCGTCCGAGAACGAGACCACGCCGTAATAGAGGAGGTAGAGGGTGCCGGCGACGGCGGCGAGCGCCGCGCCCAGCACGAAGGTCAGCGAGATCGTCCGGTCGACGTTGATACCGAGCAAGGCCGCCATGCGCCGGTCCTGCTCGCAAGCGCGCTGGGCGCGGCCGAAGGAGGTGCGCTGCACGAGGTACCAGAAGCCGGCGAGCAGCAGCGCCGTCGTCGTCATGATGATCGCCTGCTTGTAGGACAGGGTCACGGTGTACTGCTCGTTCTGGTAGAGCACGATGACGTCCCGGACGAGGGGCGGCACCGGCTTGTTGCGGGCGCCCTGCACCACCTGGACGAAGTTCGACAGGAAGATCGACACGCCGATGGCCGAGATCAGCGGCGCCAGGCGGAAGGAGCCGCGCAGGGGCCGGTAGGCGACCCGCTCGATCGCCCAGCCCCAGAGAGCCGTGAGGATCATGGCGAGCACCAGCACGATCAGGAACACCAGAGCGACCGAGGTCAGCCCGAGCCAGGACGTGAGGATGAGAAAGAAGATCAGGGCAATGAAGGATGAGAGCATGAACACGTCGCCATGGGCGAAGTTCACCATCCCGATGATGCCGAAGACCATGGTGTAGCCCAGGGCGATCAACCCGTAGATCGACCCGAGCGTCAGGCCGTTGATGAACTGCTGGGCGAAAAATTCCATGAACCGGCCTTCGTTTCGACAGCGCAGCCATCGGCGAACGCTGTCTGCGATCGGCAGACGCTGTTTGCGAATGGCGTGCCAGCCTGGAATGTTCTGAACTGCCGCCTCCGGTCAATCCTCGCGGCGAGTCCCGGGGTGAGCTTTCCCGGACCCTGAAACGCGAACGGCCCGGCGCTGGGAGCGCCGGGCCGTCCCGGGAGGTGGGTCGTGCTCCGGTGCCCGAGGCACCGGTCGGACTTACTTGAGGAGGGAGACCAGGGCCTTGCCGGCGGGGGTCTTCAACTCCTTGGCGTCGAGGGTGCCGTCGTTGTCCGGATCGGCGGCCTTGAAGCGGGCCTCGACCAGGGCGAGGAACTCGGTCTTGTCGAGGGTGCCGTCCGAATCCGGGTCGGCGGCCTTGAGGGCCTTCCTGCTGACGCGGCCCTTGAGCTCCTTGGCGTCGACGGTGCCGTCCTTGTCGGATTCCAGCTTGTCGAAGAGGGCGCCGGCCACGGCCTGGGCCTCCTTGAGGTCGATGGTGCCGTCGTTGTCGGTGTCGACCATCGAGATCACCTTCGATGCGCCCGGACCCTTGGCGGAAGCCGGGATGGCCAGAGGAAGCGCGAGGGCGGCGGCACCTAGGACGACGGCGAGGCGGGACAGATGGGACATGCGAAGAGCTCCGTATCAGCAGTAACGATTGCCGATCTATCACGCTGAAATGGAGCGGCGAAAGCTTGATATTGCAATGCAGTATCGCGTCCGGGCCGGTGGTCCCCCTTCGGCCCGGCGCCATGACGCTTGGTCAGCCGGTCGGCGCGGCAGCCCCGGACAGGGCCTTCGTCTTGCGAATCACCCCCGCGAAGGTGACGTGCGCCTCGACATACCCTCCGTCCTTCCGGGCGCGGATCTCGAAATGCTTTCTCCTGCGCCGGGCCTCCCCCTCGACCTGAAAGCCCGCCTTTCGGAGTGCCGCGAAGGCGACCGTCGGATCGGCCTGACCCGCATCGCCGTCTTCGGGACGCGGCCGGGCGATGGCGTGCCGTATCCCGTCCGGAGCCGTGATGGCGATGGCCTTGATCTCCGAGGGCTTCCGCTCGCCGGTCACCGCGATGGCGTCGCCCGGCGTCAGCGTCGCGCCCGCGAGGGCGAGCGCCCTGGCGCCCTCCGGGCCGAGATCTACGAGGACGCGGCCCTCGGGGGCCTCGATCGCGAGGCGGTGGCCGAACAGGGCCCAGATCGTTCCGTGCGTGCTGCATGTTGTGGGCATCAGGATAGGGTGCTCTCTGTCAAAGGAGGGAGGTCGGGATGCGGCGGCTCGGGGAGCCGCCGCATCGCTGTTCGGGGTGGGATCAGCGGGCGTCGGGCTTGGCCGCTTCTGGCCTGGACCCGTCGGTCTTCGACGCGTCCGGCTGCGGCAGCGCGGCGAGGCGGTCGAGCATCTGCAGGGTCAGGTCGGCGCAGGCCTTCATGGGCTCCTCGTCGGCGCACTTCACGTCGACGGCGGTCTCGCCCCGCTCCAGGCGGAAATGGGCGGCTTTCGGCGGCGGCGGTGCATCGGGACCGCGCCGGGGGCCGCCCGGAGGAGCGCCGGCTTCCGGCCCGGGGCGCGGACCGCCGGGCGGCGGGGCCGGCTGGGCGACGGCCGCGCCGGCGATCAGGATCGCGGCGGCGCCGAGGAGGGCTGTGGTCTTCGTCATGATGGATGTCCTGCCGGGTGAGATCGAAGGGGGGAGACGGCGCAGGGGACGCTCAGAAGACCCGCTTCTCGCGGACCTGACCGTCGAAGCCGACGTGGAGCTGGCGCTCGCGCCCATCGGTGCCGCGTGCGGCGACCTCGAGGTGACGCGGCCCCCGTCCGGTGACCCGGATGTCGGAGTAGCCGGCCGCCTCGACGCGGGCGGTCAGGGCCGGCACGTCGAGCTTCGCCCCGAGGCCCACCTTGTCCTTGGCCCAGTCCAGGGTTCCGGCGGGTGGGCCGCCGGCGGGGCCGACGCGCACCTGGCTGCCATCGGCGCGGGTGATCAGCAGGGCGTGGAGGAAGCCGTTCTCGAACCGGCCCTGCACGGTGATGGCCTCGCCGGGCTTCACCAGGGCGCCCCCCTCCCCCTGGCGGCCGGTCTCGACCAGCGCCTTGCCGGTGCCGTCCTGCATCACGAACTTGTTGCCGTAGATCTCGGCGACGTCGCCCTTGGCGGCGATGGAGCCCGAAGCCTTCAGGGCGGAGATCGCCGTGGGCGCCACCGGCGTCATCACCGAGGCTCCGGTCTGGGCGAGCGACAGGCCGACCGCGCCGAAGGCCAGGGGCGCCGCGATGGCGCCGACGACGAGAGCGCGGCGCGAGGGCTTCGGGGTCGGGGTGAGGCTGGCGGGCGCGGGGGTCTGGGCGGTCTCGGTCATGGTGGCCTGTCCTTCCGGGGTTCGGCGGTTGCCCTCTCGGGTTGACGCCGTTCTAGGCCGGGGCCTCCAACCCGATCTGAACCGCACGGTTCAGCCCCCGTTAAACGACGCGGCGTAGGCCGCTCGCCGGTCCACCTTCGCCCTTCCACCCACGGACACCACGCCATGAAACTCCTGCTGGTGGAGGACGATGCGCCGCTCGCCGCCGAGATCGCCAAGGCCCTGCGGGCCGAGAACTTCGCCCTCGACCACGCGGCGAACGGCGAGGACGCGCAGCATCTCGGAGAGACCGAGACCTACGACGCGGTGGTGCTCGATCTCGGCCTGCCCAGGCGCGACGGGCTCACCGTCCTCCAGGCCTGGCGGGCGGCTGGCCGAACCGTGCCGGTCCTCGTCCTCACGGCGCGGGACGGCTGGAGCGACAAGGTCGCGGGCTTCAAGGCGGGGGCCGACGACTTCCTGGTCAAGCCGTTCCGGGTCGAGGAGCTGGTGATCCGCCTGCGTGCTCTGGTGCGCCGGGCGACCGCGCACGGGGCGTCCCGCGTCACCTGCGGTCCCCTCTCCTACGAATCCGGCCTGGGCACCTTCGAGCGCGACGGCCTGCCCCTGAAGCTCACCGGCCTCGAATGGCGCGTCCTGTCCTGCCTGATCCTGCACAAGGACGGGGTGATGCCGCGCAGCCAGCTCATCGAGCGGGTCTATGACGGCGACGCCGACGTCGATTCGAACTCGGTCGAGGTCATCATCACCCGCCTGCGCCGCAAGATCGCCCCCGCCCGGATCGAGGGGGTGCGTGGCCACGGTTATCGCCTGCTCCCGGGCGATCCCGCGTGACCCCGACGAAGCCTCCTGCCGGGCACGCCGGCGCGGTTGGGCACGGACCGCCGGCCAAGCCCGCGCCGTCCGACCGGCCCGGTCCGCCCCCGAAGCCCGTCGGGCTCCTCCATCTCGGCTCCCTGCAGCGGCGCCTGCTCCTGGCCGCCCTCGGCCTCGTCACCGTGGCCCTGCTGGTCGCCGGCCTCGCCATCGGGCTCGTCCTGCACCGCTTCGTCCGGACCCAGCTCGACAGCCGCCTCGACAGCCAGCTCGTCGCCCTGGCGTCGAGCCTGGAGCGCGGCCCTGGCGACCGCCTGCGCCTCGATCGTGCGCTGGACGGGCCGCCCTTCGACCGCCCGCGTTCCGGCTGGTACTGGCAGGTTCGCCAGGGGGGCAGGACCTTGCGGGCCGAGTCCCTCCAGGGGGAATCCCTGGAGACGCGCAACCCGCGCCTGCCGGACCCGTCCGCCCTGGGCGGCTCGATCCCGGGCGGCCCCGGCTCGGCCCGGCCACCCCGTGACCGGGACCCGGACCGCCCCCAGCCGGGCGACGGCACCGGCCCCTGGGGCGAAGCCCTGATCCTGCGCATCCAGGTCCTGCCCGCCCAGGGGGACACGCCGCCGGCCCTCCTCATCGCCACGGCCCCGGTTAGGGCCCTGAACGGACCCTTGCGCGAGGCCGGTCTGACCCTCGCGGCCATCCTGGGGATCCTCGGTCTCTGCCTGGTGGCCGGCACCGTCCTGCAGGTCCGCCTCGGCCTGCGGCCCCTGGAGCAGCTGCGCCGGGACATCGCCGAGGTCCGGGCCGGACGCCGGCCCCGGATTCCCGGCCCGCAGCCCGCCGAGATCCGTCCCCTGGTGGGCGAGGTGAACGCCCTCCTCGACCAGAACGCCGCAAACCTCGAACGGGCCCGCACCCACGTGGCGAACCTCGCCCACGGCCTGAAGACGCCCCTCGCCACCCTGACCCTCGCCCTCTCGGACCGGACCCGCGACCCGGATGGTCGCCTCGCCGAGCTTGCCGGCGCCATGGACCGGCAGGTGCGCCACCACCTGCGGCGCGCCCGGGCCGCCGCGTTGGGCGGCGCGACCCGCACCCGGACCGAACTCGCCGGTCCCCTCGCCGACCTGCGGACCACCTTCGGGCGCCTCTACGCCGAGAAGCGCCTCGCCCTCGAGCTCGACCTGCCGGCCGGCCTCGCGGTGGCCTGCGATCCGCAGGACATCGACGAGATGCTCGGCAACCTCATCGACAATGCCTGCCAGTGGAGCCGCGGTCGCGTCCGGGTCTCGGCCGCCGCCACGGAGGCGGGAATTGCCGTGACCGTGGCGGATGACGGTCCCGGGTTGGACGCGGAGGCGGCCGCCCGCGCCGTGCGGCCCGGCGGACGCCTCGACGAGAGCGTGCCCGGCCACGGCTTCGGTCTCTCGATCACCCGGGAGCTCGCCGAGCTGTACGGCGGGGGCTTGCGCCTCACGCGCTCGGATCTCGGCGGTCTCAGTGCCCGGTTGCTTTTGCCGGCGTGACGGCCGCCGATGTCTCGCGAAGAACCGACGTCGACGGTGTGCAACGCCGCCTTCCCGGACAAACGAGCCGGCGCGCCACCAAGGAACGCACGGCCGTCGCCGAGACGTCGCGCGCATAAAGGAAAGTGAAAGGCTGGCACGGCATGGTCTCGCATCGGGCGGTTTCGTCGCGGGTGTCCGCAAGACCGGTCGATGTTTATCTTGTGCCGGCTCGGACCCGTCATCGACAGCGGGGCCTGCCGGTTTCGGGGTCCTGAGACGCGGATCGCGGCGTTTCCGTGGATTGTGCGTCGGTGAGAAAGGGTTGTCGTGCCGAGCTCCAGCGTCGAGGCGCAGCGTCTGGCCATCCTCAACGACCTGAGACTCTTGGAGTGTACGCCGGAGGCGCATCTCGATGCCGTCTGCCGGACAGCCTGCGCTCTGTTCGGCGTGCCCATCGCCCTCGTGAACCTTGCCGGCAGCGAGACCTATACGCTCAAGGCGCGATGCGGTGTCGCCGAGGGGGGCACCCTCTCCCGGGCCGGTGCCTTCTGCGACCGGACGATCCTGGGGGCGCCCGGCGCGGTGCTGGTCCTGCCCGACATCCTGGCCGATGCCGAGTTCGCAACGAGCCCCCTGGTCACCGGGGGGCCGCGGGCCCGGTTCTACGCGGGCGTACCCCTCGCCCTGTCGGACGGCCTGCCCCTCGGCACGCTCTGCCTCATCGACACGGTTCCGCGCGACGATTTCGACGCGACCCGCGTGGCGCAACTGCGCGACCTCGGCACCGTCGTCGAGGCCCACCTCCGGCTCACCGTCGCGCAGCGCGCGAGTCAGATCGAGCGAGCGGAGCGCCAGCGGACAGAGGTGCTCCTTGCCGCCAAGGCCGCCGACCTCAAGCTCGTGGTCGAGGCCCAGCGGATGACCGAGTCCGTCGCCCATATCGGCTACTGGCGCATCCATGCGCGGGCCCGGACCGTCTCGTGGTCCGAGGGACTATGCGGTGTCTTCGGGCGGCCGATGCCCCCCGGCGGCGAGATTTCCCTCGACGACCACCTCGCCTACTACCATCCGGACGACCGGGCCGCGGTCTCGGCCCGCATCGCCAACGCCCTGGAGAGCGACGGGCCCGAGGGCGCTGCCTACCAGGGGCGGGCCCGCATCGTCCGGCCGGACGGCAGCCTCTGTCACGTGATCGTCCAGGGCGCGGTGGAGCGCGATGCCGGTGGCCGCCTCACGGCGCTCTACGGCCTCGTCCTCGACGTCACCGACCTCGCTGCCTCCGAGGCGCAGCTGCGGGAGAAGGACCTGCGCCTGCGCGCGACCCTGGAGACCATGGACCAGGGCCTGATCATGATGGATGCGCAGGGCTGCGTCCGGCTGCTCAACCCGCGGGCCCTGCAACTGCTGGACCTGCCGGAGGCGATCCTGTGCGAAGGGGCGCTCCTGTCCGACATCCTCGCGCACCTGACGGAGCGCGGCGAGTTTTCGGCGATGCCGACCGCCCAGGACGGCCGGCCGCGCCTGCGCGATGCGACCGGCGCCTGGACGCCCCTGCGGATCGACTGGCCGCGTCCGGACGGGACCACCCTCGAGGTCCGGGGCGTGACCCTGCCCGACGGCGGCATCCTGCACACCTTCACCGACGTCACGGAGCATCGGGCGGCGGAGGCCCGCACCCGAGAGGGCGAGCGGCGGTATCGCATCCTCGCGGATTCCGTCTCCGACATGATCGTCCGGCGCAGCGTCGCGAACGTCCGCACCTACGTCTCTCCGGCCGCCCGCGATCTCCTCGGCTACAGCCCCGAGGAGATGCTGAGCCTGCCCCTGGAGGCCTCGCTCCACCCCGAGGATGCGCCCGCCACGCGCGCGTTCCTCGAGGCGTTCCGGGCCGGGCGCACCGAGACGGGCCGCATCACCCATCGCCTGCGCCACCGCGATGGCCGCTGGATCTGGGTGGAGGCGCAGACGCGGCTCGTGCGCGACGAGGCGGGGCGGCCCTTCGAAACCATCACCGCCGCGCGCGACGTCAGCGAGCGCGTCGCCGCCGAGCAGGCCCTGCGCCTGGGCGAGGCCCGGTACCGCGCGCTCGCCGATTCCCTGCCGCAGATCGTCTGGGTCGTCTCCCTCCACGACGGCACCGCCACCTACGTCAACCAGCGGTTCGAGGACTACTACGGACCCATCGGCATCAGCCGGGAGGCCCGCCTCGCCCGCAATCACCCGGAGGATGCCGCGCGGATGGAGGCGGTCTTCAGCGAGGCCCGCCGGCTGGGGGATGCCTACGAGATGGAAGGCCGCCTCCTCCGGCACGACGGCGTCTATCGCTGGCACAAGCTCGTCATGCTGCCCATCCGGGAGGACGGCGTGATGGTCGGCTTGCTCGGGACGGCCCTCGACATCGACGACATCGTGACGGCGCGCCAAGCCCTGGAGGAAACCTCGAACCTCCTGCGGCTCGCGCAGGAATCGGCCGGGGCCGGACTCTGGTCCTGGGACCTGAAGGGCGGCACCGTCCGGCACTCCGTCGACAGCGCGCGGATGTACGGCCTCCCGGTGCCGGCGGGCCACGCGGCCGACAGGCCGGTGGAGGTCGGCATCGGCGCGTGGGACCGCCACATCCATGCGGGCGACCTCGCGGTCCTGTACGGACAGGTCTACCGCTGCCTCGCCGAGGGCGGATCCTACAGCGGCGAGTTCCGGCTGGCGGCGCCGGAAGGCGATCCGCCGCGCTGGCTCCAGAGCTTCGCCCGGGTCGTGACCGACCCGGAGTCGAACGAGCCGGTGAAGATCGTGGGGCTCACGATGGATGTCACCGCGCGCAAGCTGGCGGAGGGCCGGATCGCCCATATGGCTCTGCATGACGGGCTGACCGGCCTGCCGAACCGGCTCCTGTTCAAGGAGGGCCTGAGCAACGCCCTCGCCCGCGCCGATCGCCGGGGCGGCCGCTTCGCGGTCCTGGCCTGCGACCTCGATCGCTTCAAGGCCGTCAACGACACCCTCGGTCATCCGGCCGGCGACGCGCTCCTGCGCGTGGTGGCCGACCGCCTGCGCAGCGTGGTCCGGGAGGGCGACACCGTCGCGCGCCTGGGCGGCGACGAATTCGCCATCATCCTGGCCGACCTCGACGATCCCCAGGAAGCGGGGCTCGCGGCGCGCCGCATCATCGAGGCGATGGAGCAGCCCGTCGACCTCGACGGCCACCGGGTCGGGATCGGGGTCAGCGTCGGCATCGGCCTCGGCTCCCAGGACGGCGCCGACGCCGACACGCTGTTCCGCAACGCCGACATCGCCCTCTACCGGGCCAAGGCGGCCGGCCGGAACACCTATCGCTTCTACGAGGCGGCCATGGATGCGGCGACGACCCAGCGCAACCTCCTCGAGCTGGAGATGCGCGAGGCGGTGCGCACGGGCGGCTTCAGCCTGCACTACCAGCCGGTCCTGCACCTCGACAGCGGTGCCGTGAAGGGCTTCGAGGCCCTGCTTCGCTGGCAGCATCCGGTGCGGGGCATGATCGCGCCCGGCGCCTTCATTCCCCTTGCGGAGGAGACCGGGCTGATCCGTCAGCTCGGAAGCTGGGCCCTCCGGGAGGCCTGCACCGAGGCGGCCTCCTGGCCAGGGGACCGCCGCATCGCGGTCAACGTCTCGGCGGTCCAGTTCGGGCAAGCGAACCTGGAGCAGAGCGTGGTCTCCGCCCTGTCGGCCTCCGGTCTGCCCCTGCACCGCCTGCGGGCTCTCGGGGTCCGGATCGCCCTCGACGATTTCGGCACCGGCTACTCCTCCCTGAGCTACCTGCGCCGCTTTCCCTTCGACCGGATCAAGATCGACCGGTCCTTCATCCGCGAGATCGCCGATCCCGGCACCGCGGCGATCGTACGGGCGGTGGTCGACCTCGGCACCCAGCTCGGCGCAAGCATCACCGCCGAGGGAATCGAGACGGAAGAGCAGATGGCGCGGGTGCGCCAGGAAGGCTGCACCGAGGCGCAGGGCTTCCTCCTCGGCCGCCCCCTCCCGGCCGAGGAGGCACGTCGGTTCCTCGAAGGCCTGCGCGACGCGGCCTGAACGTCGTGTTTCTGTCACAAGGCTGTTGACAGGGGATCCGGGGATCCGTATACCCCGGTTCATCGGCGGGCGGCCAACGGGGTTGGCGGCTTGCTTTTGCATCTCCTGACGATTGGCGGGGTTTGGGCCTGGGGTTCTGGGCGAGCTTTGCTGTTTTGGCCCAGCTCGGCGCTCATCCACAGGACCGCCTCNCAGTTGACGGGTCTGGGAGTGATCCGTATACCCCGGTTCATCGGCGGGCGGCCAACGGGGTTGGCGGCTTGCTTTTGCATCTCCTGACGATTGGCGGGGTTTGGGCCTGGGGTTCTGGGCGAGCTTTGCTGTTTTGTTTGTGTGTTTGCGGTTCTTTGACAAGTGAATCTGAGAAAGAGAAGCGTGGGCGGCGATTTTGCTCTTGCGGATCCTCTGTGAAGAGGATTGTGAGACGATTGCTGACACGTTTCGAGAG